>NZ_JBFRDL010000128.1:0-1220 GCF_052113525.1 Rhodococcus sp. TAF43 | reverse complement strand
GGTCGTAACGGGCGAGTTCGGAGTTGTCGGCTTGGTTGACGACGCGAATATAGGCGTTGCGGACCTGGCCGAACGACTGGCTGCGGTTGTCGGCGTCGTAGATCGAGACGGGGAACACGATCGAGTCGATGTTCGCCGGCACGGCAGCGAGGTCGACCTTGATGACTTCGTCGTCGCCGTCGCCCTCACCCGTGGTGTTGTCGCCGGTGTGCTCGATGGAACCGTCCGGGGACTTGAGGTTGTTGAAGAACACGAAGTGCTGGTCGGAGACGACCTTCTTGTCGGCGCCCAGCCCGATCGCGGACGCGTCGAGGTCGAAGTCCTGCCCGGTCGTGGAGCGCAGATCCCAGCCGAGACCGACGGCGACTGCGGTCAGCCCAGGGGCCTCTTTGGTCAGCGAGACATTGCCGCCCTTGGTCAGGCTCACGCCCATGTTCGTCCTCCGGCGATCCGGGTTGAAGCTTAGATTCAGTACTGGACGGCGCGGCACGAAACCGTGCATTTGGGGCAGACAATAGTCCGGCCCTCCGACAACCTCCGGGCGCGTACAGGTCTCAAAGGTCGAACTCTCCCGGGTTGATCCCGACGGCGAAGCACGCCTCCTTGACCGCGTTCTTCTCGTACTGGTCGAAGTTGCCGTCGGCGCCGCCGATGATGATGCCGATCTGGATCACCGCACGCGCCTGCTCAGGCTTGGACTTGAGCTTGCCGATCGTGGCAGTGGCCTCAACCTTGCCGAAATCGAAATCGCCCTGCAGCTTGTCGCAGAACCAGTCGAACTTCTGTCGCAACTCGTCGGGGGCGAACACCTTCAACGACTCATTCGACATGATCAGTGCGGCCGTCTTCTGCCGCTCCGACGGGTCGATGCTGCCGTCAGCAGCCGCGATCAGCGCACACATCGCCATCGCACCGTTCGCGAACTCCTTGTTCTTGAACTGCGCAGTCTTCGTCTGCAGCTGCCCGTTCAGCTCCTGCGTCTTCGCCTTGAGCTGATCCCAGAATCCCATCTGTCCTCCTGTTTGGTGTCGGTCCCCGCGTATGCCACCGGCACCTTGTGTGCACTGTCGCGTATGCAGGTAGACGCGCGGTTGCGCGAAACATTCCACTGTCAGAATTGATACTGGGTGTACTCCTGGTCGGGGCACCGTCCGGTGTACTTCGTCCTTCGTCAACCCGATCCCGCGATGCTCCTTCTTGCTTCGCCCCACCGGCCCATC
>NZ_JBFRDL010000127.1:0-1004 GCF_052113525.1 Rhodococcus sp. TAF43 | reverse complement strand
GCAGGAGACCTGCCGCGCCGGCCGTCCACATCGACGAGAGAAGGCCCCGACGCCACTTGGCCATTTCCGTGCGGGAAGGGCGACTCAGCGGTTGAGCGGCGACATATCGGTGTACCGGTCGCCCGACGGGACGGGCACCGCGTCGAGCGCTGCGAGCTGGTCGGAGGTCAGGATGATGTCGTCGGCCGCGACGTTCTCCTCGAGGCGGCCCGCCCGCTTCGTCCCTGGAATGGGTGCGATGTCGTCGCCCTGGGCGAGGAGCCACGCGAGCGCAACCTGAGCGGGAGTCGCGCCCACCTCGGCGGCAACCGACTCGACGGCCTCGACGATGCGGAGGTTCCGGTCGAGGTTCTCGCCCTCGAAGCGCGGGGTGTCACGCCTGTAGTCGCCCGGCTCGAGCGCGTCTGTCGAGCGGATCGCCCCCGTGAGGAAGCCGCGGCCGAGCGGCGAGTACGGCACGAACCCGATGCCGAGCTGGCGCACCGTCGGGAGCACTCCCTGCTCGGGATCGCGGGTCCAGAGCGAGTACTCGGTCTGCACTGCGGTCACCGGATGCACCTCGTGTGCGCGCCGGATCGTCGCCGGTGCCGCYTCCGAGAGGCCGTAACCTCTGATCTTGCCCTCGCCAATCAGCTCGGCCAGGGCGCCTACAGTCTCCTCGATTGGCGTCGCCGGATCCATCCGGTGCTGGTAGTACAGGTCGAGGTGATCGACACCGAGTCGCGTCAGCGAGCCCTCGATCGAGAGCCGGACGTTCTCGGGGCTGCCGTCCAGTCCACGTGCACCGTCGGTGCGATGGCAGATTGTGCCGAACTTGGTGGCAATCACCACGTCGTCGCGTCGGTTCCGGAGTGCRCGCCCGAGCAGTTCCTCGTTTGTGTAGGGCCCGTAGATCTCGGCCGTGTCGAAGAACGTCACTCCCAGGTCAATCGCGCGATGGATCGTGCGGATGGACTCGGCGTCGTCGATTCCGGCCCCCGCGTAGAACGCCGACATACCCATGC
>NZ_JBFRDL010000126.1:0-1045 GCF_052113525.1 Rhodococcus sp. TAF43 | reverse complement strand
GGCCACGTCTGGTCCTGGTCACGCTGGCGACGACGCCGACAACACCAGGCCCGCACCTGCCACTACCGAACCCGCGGACACCCGCTATAAGTGCCGTTGCAGTACTAGTCCTCTCAGCGGTCTGCATCTGGCTGAGATCCCTCACGAAATAGGAGACACGCCCTCGTCGCCCTCGCCGTCGAGGCGGGCCTCGAGTTCCGCGATCTCCGCGCGAACGGCCTCGATGACCTCGGGGTCGTCTTCCCAGAGCTCACGGAACTCCGACTCCGGCTCGATCATCTCGGTGAGCAGCTCGACCCCCCGTTCGAGGTGACCGTCGAGGCGCTCGAGATCGCCGGGCCACACCATGCTGTGCCCGAGCACAGCGAGCAGGTAGCACGCGGCGCGCACCCGATCGTAATCGTCGTCGTGTTCGAGGGCATCGCCGATGCGTGCATCGATGTCGATGCCAGCGAAGACGTCTCCGAACCAGTCGGCCGCCGCATCGTTGTGCCACGGCGCGCTTCCCCATGCTCCCACGCGTTTCGCCCTTCGTCTCGCCCGGCGGATCCGGCCCGCGTGTCACATCCTATTGTTTCTTGTGCACGGGCCCAGTCTGGCCGCGTAATCGGTTGGCATCCCGCCGTCGCCGAACTCCACGCCCTCGCGCTCGAGCCGCTTCCGAGCTGCCTGGTGCACCACCCCGCGGCGGCGCGGATCGGGCTCGAGCAGCCCGACCACTGTGCTCCGCGTGGCGTTCGGATGCTCGGCAACCGCGATCCGCACGCTCCAGAACCGGTCGGCGGCGAAGCGCTCGAGCACCGCCGCGCTCGCGTCGGGGTTCAGCGCCGCTCTGCCGCGAGATCACTCACACATACAGGAGACGCGCCCTAGCTGTAGTTCCCAGGCAGGTTGTGAACGGCGCGGCATGACGACATAAGCGAGGACCTCCGGTATCGGTGTGGTTACCACACACACGCCGACTACCGAGAGGTCCTCGTGACACACGCTAACGCCTACTTGACCCGAGAGGTCCTCGTGACACACGCTAACGCCTACTTGACCC
>NZ_JBFRDL010000125.1:0-1096 GCF_052113525.1 Rhodococcus sp. TAF43 | reverse complement strand
CCATACTGCCGGTTCACCGTCACGACCAGGGCTCGAAGAGCGAGCTCATACTCCGGGAGGGGGAGTGTCCGATAAACGGTGAATCCGGGTTGGCATCGGTTAGTTGATGCGTCCCCTCGAAAGCGATGGCGAAGGCGTTCAGTGCAGGCTTCCACCTGACTGCCCATCGTTCCCTACCGCGGCCGGTGGGGTCCTGCGACCGGGTCGCAAGTACAGGCACTTGAGGGCGGCCTGCTCGGTCGGGAAGTGCCCGCGGGCGCGGATCGCGCGCCGGTAGCGGGCGTTGACCGACTCGATCGCGTTCGTCGAGCAGATCACGCGTCGGATCTCGACATCCGTAGTCGAGGAACGGCACGAATTCGCTCCAGGCGTTCTCCCACAACCGCACGATCGCCGGGTATTTCGGTCCCCACTTGCCGGCGAACTCGACGAACCCCTCCTTCGCCGCGGCCTCCGTCGGTGCCGTGTAGACGGGCTTGAGATCGCGTGCCGTCTCGTCCCAGTACTGGCGCGCCGCGAACCGAAATGTGTTGCGAATCAAGTGAATTACACAGATCCGCACGATCGCGAGTTCCCACACCGTGTAGATCGCGTCCGGCAGTCCCTTCAGCCCGTCGCAGACCACGATGCACACGTCTTCCACGCCACGGTTCTTGATCTCGGTGAGCACCGACAGCCAGAACTTCGCGACCTCGCCGCCATCGCCAACCCACAACCCGAGGATGTCGCGTTCGCCGTTGACGGTAACCCCGATCGCGACATAGATGGGCCGGTTGGTGACCTGCCCGTCGCGGAACTTCACATGAATGGCATCGATGAACAGCACCGGATACACCCGGTCCAGGGGCCGGTTCTGCCACTTGGTCATCTCCTCGAGCACCTGGGCCTTACCCCGGTTCGTGGACACGGTGGTGGAAACCGTGGACGCAGTCATCGGTGGCGACACCCGCGACACTGACGATCAACAACAACACATCCGGATTCGCCGACGTGCTCGCCTGGATCGCCGAGCACGCGCCCGCACCACCCATCGTGGTAGCACTCGAGGGCACCCGCAGTTACGGAATCGGGCTCGCACGCGCGCTCAACAGTGCCC
>NZ_JBFRDL010000124.1:0-1132 GCF_052113525.1 Rhodococcus sp. TAF43 | reverse complement strand
CGCATACGGCGAGCCGGACGAGACGAAGGACTCGACGCTGGACGACGACAACACCATCGTCAGACCGACGGTCACGAGCAACGCCGTCACGCTCAGGATCACATGGAAGTCGAACAGCGGCCGCGAAAGCCACACCCYGAATCGWGTCCGCGGCGACCCYGTCGCCCTGCCRCYKCGCGACRATCGTCCCGTCTCCGCGTTGCGGGAMGACYCGGGATCTGAGCCTCGCGAACGGGTTCGGGCCCGTTCCTCCGTCAGGTCCATCTCCGACTTCGCTTTCACGCCTCAATGCTCCCACGCGTCTCAAAAATCACAGGGGATGAAGGTGCCTGCGCGAGCCAGATGAGCGGTGGCCACGCCCTCGAACCGCGTGTGGCGGCACCCCGTTCGGAGCGCCGCCACACGTGTCTGGCTTGGGATCAGCAGAGGCCGACGTACCACGCCCCGGTGATGCGCTTCAGGGAGTTCGGGGTACCGATCTGTGTTTTACCCGGACCAACACACATTTCTTCCTCGACGTCGGGCGCGAGGAAGTTGTCCCAATGCATGCGGATCCTGACGTTCGTCGGACCACAGTGGTCGTACCAGTGTCGTCCAGCGTCAGTGTAGAAACCGCACGGCGCTGCCGACGCGATGCCGGGACTGGCGACAGCCAGGCCAGCGCCGATACTTGCGGTGGCCACAGCCGTCACCATCGCCTTTTTCAGCACGGCGCTTTTCATTATTGCCATAGTGGAACCCCTCGATTCGATCTAGCCGAAGAGACCAGAATTGGTCTTCCTGACGATTTTGGACGCTACATCGCAATTTAGAAAGCGTCCACGCAATCGGAATAATCCGGGCGAAACGGGTGCATTTATGCAGGTCACGATACATATTGCAGAATCAGAATGCGCCCGCGAGCCGCGCGCTAGAAATCATCCCAGAATTGACCCCCATCAGGGTTGACGCCCTGGTCGACATGTGCAAGATAAGCGGGTCGGTGGGGTGAAATTTCGAGTGTCACCAGGGGTGATGTAGGTAACTGTCCGATTCTCATCATTTCATTAATAAGTTAGTGAAAGGCGGCGGCGTCATCGGTTGCATTGGAGTGGTCGGTCTTGATTGGCATTGGAGTGGTCGGTCTTGATTG
>NZ_JBFRDL010000123.1:0-1254 GCF_052113525.1 Rhodococcus sp. TAF43 | reverse complement strand
GGACGCGGTACGCCGCACCGTCATGACCGCGGGCCGCACCGTGCTGTTCTCCGCGACGATGATCGCGGTCAGCCTCGGCGGTCTGATCCTGTTCCCGCAGGGCTTCCTCAAGTCCGTCGCGTACGGTGCGATCGCGACGGTGCTGCTGGCCGCGTTCACCTCGGTCACGGTGTTGCCGGCGGTCCTGAGCATCCTGGGCCGGCGGATCGACAAGTTCGGGCTCAAGCGCTTCGGTCAGATCAAGTCGACCGAGGAGATCGAGTCCAGCATCTGGGGTCGGCTGACGCGGTGGGTGATGCGCAACCCGCTCAAGGTGACGATCCCGATCGTGGTCGGTCTGTTGCTGCTGATGGTCCCGCTGACGGGCATCAAGTTCGGTGGCATCAACGAGGAGTATCTGCCGGCGGACAATCCGACGCGGATCGCGCAGGAACAGTTCGACGAGTTGTTCCCCGGTAACCGCACCGAACCGGTGAAACTGGTGATCACCGGCGCCGATGGCATGCAGGTGGGCCAGATCTTCAAGACCGCGAGCGGGGCGCCCGGCCTGGTCGAGAAGTTCTCGATCGCCGGACCGGCGAAGGACGGCGTCCAGGTCCTCAAGGCCGGTCTGGTCGACCGCAACGACTCCGCCCCCACCATCGACTATCTGCGGGAGATGGACATCCCGGACGGCGTGGACGTCCTCGTCGGCGGCACCCCGGCGATCGAGCAGGACAGCATCAACGCGCTACTCGACAACCTGCCACTGATGGTGGCGACCGTGCTGATCGTGACCACGCTGTTGATGTTCCTGGCGTTCGGGTCCATCGTGCTGCCCATCAAGGCAGTGCTGATGAGTGCGCTCGGTCTCGGCGCGACGCTCGGCATCCTCACGTGGGTCTTCGTCGACGGTCACGGCTCGGGCGTGCTGGGCTTCACGCCCGGACCGATCACGTCGCCGATGCTGGTGTTGATCGTCGCGATCGTCTACGGCCTGTCCATCGACTACGAGGTGTTCCTGCTCTCCCGCATGGTCGAGGCCAGATCGCAGGGYGCSAGTACCACCGAGGCCATCCGGATCGGTACCGCGCACACCGGCCGGATCATCACCGCGGCCGCMCTGATCCTGATCGTCGTCACCGGCGCGTTCGGATTCTCCGAGCTGGTGATGATGAAGTACATCGCGTACGGCATGATCTCGGCGCTCGTCATCGACGCGACCCTGATCCGCATGTTCCTGGTGCCGGCGGTGATGAAGCTGCTCGGCGACGA
>NZ_JBFRDL010000122.1:0-1275 GCF_052113525.1 Rhodococcus sp. TAF43 | reverse complement strand
GGCAGTATGGGGCCGCGGTGCGGCTTGCGCGCCCTCGCCGGATGAGGCCTTCGTGGGTGTGGAGCGCGAGGGGTCGCGGTATCTCAGCTAGCCAACCGTCGAGTAGTAGGCCAGGTGTCGTGCACGTACCAAGTCACCCAATAGACGGGGGAGAACAGGACAGCACCCAAGGACAAAAGCGTGCCAGCACCGCGCCGGCGCTGGCCCAAGGCGGTAAGCGCGCCGAAGGAGAGATATGCGCTGGCCGTCAGGAGGACGAGAAGCGTCACAAAGAGCCACAGCACATGTCTCAGCGTACGTGTCGGCTGCAGGTGGACAGGCTATTTGACGTGCATCGCATGTGCGGCTGCAAGCCTGGACCGAATCCACGTCAGGGATGTTGTCGGATGCGTGGCGTGGCAGAGGGTGGTTGCGGAGAAGGCGAGTGGGGGTCCTCCGGTGAGGCATGGGACGTTGTCGATGGTGGTTTGGGCGCCATAGTCAGGCGATATGTCTGCGGTGGCTTGGTTGCGGACGGCGTTTTCGATGTCCTGGGCTGYGAGTACCCCTGTGTCAGAGTCGGGGTGTGCCCGTGTGGTTCGAGCGACCGACGGTCCTAGTCAGGTGTTGCGAACGGGGGTGATCATTCGTTTTCGGTGCCGGGTTGGGTGATGCCGCGGAGGGTCCATTCGGCGATGTAGGGGTGTTCGTGTTGGCGCAGTGCTTCGGGAAGGTAGATGTAGAAGTAGGGGCTGTCCTGTGGTGCCAGTTGGACTTCGAAGTTCGCCGCGGTGCCAGCATCCAAGGCTGCGATGGCTCCGGTTCCGTTGGTGGCGTGCGTAGTTGGGTGGTAGATCGTGACGGTCCCAAGATTGATGGTGCGGTTCCCGAGCCGGAATGAGTAGTCGACAGGCGCCTCGAGGCGGGTCGTTTCGGTCAGGAGTCGTCTGATCTCGGGCGAGTCGGATCCTGACATGGTGGCGGTGACTGTGGGGAACTGGATCGATTGAACGAGGTGTCCCTCGATCAGGATGCGTGCGATGCGGAGGTTGATGCGGTCCTCGACGCTGAACTCGTCGGGTAGGTAGAACGAGGTGTGTAGGTGACGTTGGACGACGTCGAGGTCGTACGCGCAGTCGTAGATGATGTCGAGGTTCTCGTCGTCTTGATGCGGATGGGGGTCTATGGAGAACTTCATCAGCTGGTCGCCGTTGAGCAGAACAGTGCATACCGCGTCGTCGACGTGGAACAGCTGAGCAAGCTCGATCATTTTGACCGCGTCGGCTGGCAACACCT
>NZ_JBFRDL010000121.1:0-1417 GCF_052113525.1 Rhodococcus sp. TAF43 | reverse complement strand
GTCCTCACCCAGGACCGCGGTCATGCTGTGGCCATCTTGATCCGCGCCGTGGAGTTCGGTCTCGAGTTCCGAGAGAAGTACATTCCGATCAGCCCTACGGACGCCTGCACGCCGCCAGAGCCGGTTCGCCTGCCGGATGACTTTGTACCGTTCGATGCTGTCAACGTGCGCTGTTGCTGTGTTCATGGGATGTCCGTTCCGAAGTCGGCTGTGGCACAGGACTGCAGTAGCGAGGTGACGCTGGTTGAGACGGCGAGCCATTCTGCAGTGCCGCTCTCGAGTAAGCTGGCGCCGGCGCCACTGAGCGAGTAGTACTTTCGGGGTGGCCCCGAAAGAGATGGGCGCATCTCGGATATGACTAGCCCGGCCTTCTCAAGGCGCGCCAGCAACGGGTACGTGGATCCACTAGAGACGAGTAGGTCCTGCTCGGCGAGCCTCTCAGTGAGTTCGTATCCATACACCGGCCGTTCTCGAAGCAAGGCCAGAAGGCAAAGGTCCAAGACTCCTCGAAGCACGAGGCTTCGCCTCTCTACGGCACTCATGTTGAGCAAGGTAGCAGGCGCTAGCATGCTGAGCAACATATCGCCGGAAGGCGCCACATCGCCGCAGCTTGCCGACCTGGCGAACTGCCTTGCCCCGGACATAGATGACGTGGAGATTCCCGCGGGCCGCTACCGCATCCGCTCTCACGCCCGATACAAGGACCGTCAAGTCGGCGAGCAAGGTTTCACGCGGTCTCGATCAGCTGGCAATACCCCACCCGCAGACCCCGTGCACCAGACCGATTCCAGTACGCCCACGACGGGGCCCGCGACATCCGCTCGCCGACGCTAACTATCTCCGCGGACTGRCCAAGGAGAGCTCACGACCGCCCTCACACCGCGCATAGAGAACTGTCACCTGTGCAGTTCAGGCGCCACAAGTGCGTGCGGCGACTGTAGCTGCGCTCCCGTCGATGTGACCGCCATGCGCGGGGCCAGCGAGGTCTCGGCGTCGAGTGCAGAAGAGAAGAGCGCCTCGAAGTCTTCGCGATCGAGTCCGGCTTCGCGGCCAGACTCGATCCACGCGCGCAGTTGAGCGAGAAGCGAATCCTTGCAGGCCATTCCGGGCTTCGCGATGGTGTTGATGATCCGAGTCCCCCGACCAGGGCGTGCTTCGACGAGCCCTTCGCGCTCGAGTTCGCGGTACGCCTTCAACACAGTGTTGGGATTGATCCCGAGAGCCTCGACAACGTCCTTTGCTGTCGGCAGTCGGTCCCCCTCCCGCAACTCCCCGAGGAGCAACGCGCGCTTCGTCTGCACGACGAGCTGAAGATAGGTCGGAGTGCCGCTGCGACGATCCACGATGAACACGAAAATCTCCCCCACTTTCGCTAGTTGAATAGAGGATACGCAATCAAGACCGACCACTCCAATGC
>NZ_JBFRDL010000120.1:0-1426 GCF_052113525.1 Rhodococcus sp. TAF43 | reverse complement strand
GGTCAAGTCCAGAGGCGTGGTGTAACGAGGTCGCCGCGTGATTCCTCGCGGGGCTATGCGGTCAGGGCGGGTGTGACCTCCTCGGTGGGTTCGGTGGTGTCGGCGGGCTTGTCTCCGCGGGCGTGGGCGAGGACGTCGAGGCCGAGGTAGCGGCGTCCCTCGATCCACTCGTCGTGTTGTTCGGCGAGCACGGCGCCAACGAGGCGGATCAGGGCGGCGCGGTCGGGGAAGATCCCGACGACGTCGGTGCGTCGGCGGATCTCCTTGTTCAACCGCTCTTGCGGGTTGTTGGACCAGATCTGTCGCCAGATCTGTTTCGGGAACGCAGTGAACGCGAGTAGATCGACCCGGGCTCCGTCGAGGTGGTCGGCGACCTTCGGGAGCTTCTCGGTGAGGGCTTCGATGATCCGATCATATTGTGCGTGAACGGATTCCGAATCGGGTTGGTCGTAGACCGAGTGCAGCAGCGTGCGCACCCACGGCCACGACGACTTCGGGGTGACCGACATCAAATTCGTCGCGTAGTGGGTGCGGCAACGCTGCCAGGAAGCACCGGGCAGGGTGGCGCCGATCGCCGCGACCAGGCCGGCGTGGGCATCGGAGGTCACCAACTTCACCCCGGACAGGCCGCGGGCGACCATCCCGCGGAAGAACGTGAGCCAGCCGGCACCGTCCTCGGCGGAGGTGACATCGATGCCCAGGATTTCGCGGTAGCCGTCCGCGTTGACCCCGACCGCGACCAGGGCGTGGACGTTCACCACCCGCCCGTTCTCGCGGACCTTGAGCACGAGGGCGTCGGCGGCGACGAACGTGTACGGGCCGGCGTCGAGGGGGCGGCTGCGGAACGCCTCGACCTGCTCGTCCAACTCTTTCGCCATGATGCTGACCTGGGACTTCGAGAGCGAGGTGATGCCCAACGTCTCGACCAGCTTCTCCATCCGGCGGGTCGACACCCCGAGCAGATAGCAGGTCGCGACCACCGTGGTCAGGGCCCGCTCCGCGCGCTTGCGGCGCTCGAGCAGCCAATCCGGGAAGTAGCTTCCCGAACGCAGTTTCGGGATCGCGACGTCGAGGGTCCCGACGCGGGTGTCGAAGTCTCGGTGCCGGTATCCGTTGCGCGAGTTGATACGTTCGTCGGAGCGTTGCCCGTAGCCGGCGCCGCACAGGACGTCGGCTTCGGCGCCCATCAGCGCGCGGATGAACATTGTGAGCAGCTCGCGCAGCAGGTCCGGGCTTGCTCCGGTGAGTCGGTCTTCGACGAGCTGGCGCAGGTCTATATCGTGGGCAGTGGTCATCGTGTGGTCCTGTCTCGAGTCGACTTGGTAGGTCTCTCGAAGAATCACGCGGTGACCGTCTTTCGTTCGGCTACGACACGCCGGCCATCTCAATCGGCTCCGGTTCGTACACCATCTTCATGGACGCAACC
>NZ_JBFRDL010000119.1:0-1429 GCF_052113525.1 Rhodococcus sp. TAF43 | reverse complement strand
GAACTGACCCCCGGGAGTTGGACTGAGAAATCAGTTCAGACTCCCGGGGGTCAGTGTTTTGGATAGACGAAGTTCGCTGACGCAAGAGCAGCGCATCGCAGCAGTAGTGTTGTTCGAGAAAGGTGCGGCTTCGAGGGCCGTAGCGACGTCGTTGGAGGTGCCCCGCGATCCGATTCGTAGGTTGCACCAGCGGTGGCGGGTCCGAGGCAGAGGAGTGCTGGTGTCGAAGAGGGCAACGCCTGCTGTGTATCCGTTCGAACTGAAACTGGACCTTGTGCAGCGGTTCCTCGCGGGCGAGACACTCGCGGAGCTGGCGGAGGAAGGCGGGTTGTCTTCGCCTGTCCTGCTGCGTAGGTGGGTTCGGGAGTATCGCGCTCACGGCGAAGATGCGTTGCGGCCGAAGCCGAAGGGGCGACCAGCCAAGAGCACGGTCACGGGCGAGGAGACGGAGCTGGACCGTCTTCGCCGTGAGGTCGAGTATCTCCGGGCGGAGAACGCGTACCTGGGAAAATTGCGGGCCTTGATGGAGGAGAAACGACGGACAAGGTGAATGCCGTCGTTGCCCTCAAGGCCGTCCATTCCCTCACCACGTTGCTGAAGATCGCCGGTCTTGCGCGGTCGACGTTCTTCTACCACCAAGCCAGGCTGTCCGAGCCGGACAAGCACGCGGAGCTCAAGACCGCGATCCGGCAGATCTTCGACCGGCACGGCGGCCGCTACGGGCATCGCCGCATCCACCAGCGGCTGCGCCGCGAGGACTGGGTTCTGTCGAAGAAGACCGTCCTGAAGCTGATGAACACACTCGGGCTGCGTTGCGCGATCCGTCGCAAACGCTATGTCTCGTTCAAGGGCGAGCCCGGCAAGATCGCCCCGAACTTGTTGAGGCGCGACTTCACGACCACGGGGACGAACCAGAAGTGGGTCACCGACGTGACGGAGTTTCGTGTCGGCGAGCAGAAGGTCTACCTCTCGACGGTGATGGATCTGTTCGATCGGCAGATCATCGGTCACGCGCACGGAACTTCCCCGAATCTCGCGTTGACGAACACGTCGCTGCGCCGGGCGTTGAAGACCAGGCACCGAGGGCAGAAGCCGATTGTCCACTCCGATCAAGGATTCCAGTATCAGCATGTTTCCTGGCGGCGACTGCTGAAGGGGCGTGCGATCCAGTCGATGTCGCGCAAGGGCAACTGCCTCGACAACGCGGTCATGGAGAGCTTCTTCGGGCATTTGAAGGACGAGCTCTACTGCAACACCACGTTCCTCACTGTCGACACTCTCACCGTCGCGATCGATGACTACATCGCATGGTTCAACACCGAACGAAGCCACTCAACGCTGAAGGGCCTGAGCCCGGTTGAATACCGGGCTCAGGCCCTTGCCGCATAGCCCCGTTACGATCTCACTTGGCCAGTCCAACTTCCGGGGG
>NZ_JBFRDL010000118.1:0-1484 GCF_052113525.1 Rhodococcus sp. TAF43 | reverse complement strand
GCCCTGGCGCTAGGTGTCTTCAACACCGTCCTCACCCCGCTGCAGCAGGACCACTCCGTGGTGTTCCCGGGCGCGGTACGGCCTGCTGCAACGTGGCGGCGACCCATCCAAGGGCCGCCAGGGGAACAGCGAAGAGCAACGATCCCCAGTAGGACGACCAGTTCACCAGCCCAGCGATCGACAAACCGACGAGTGCGGCGACGACCAACCAGGAAATCCACCTTCGCATTGCCAGCGCCGCCACCACCGGCGGTATCGCGAGCAACAGGCCCAGGCCGACCAGCGGMCATACCCCCAGCACGCGGACGATCGAGTCATCGCACTGAAAGGCGGATCGGCTGCCATCTAGATACAGTTCACCCATCTTCGAGCACGACATCGACACGTCAGCCATCGGTGAAGTACCGACCCACGTGGTAATTGCCAACGCGGCCACCACTGAGGCCCACCACACTGCTCTCGACACGGTCCGCAGCCTAGACCGGCGCACGCGTACCGGATCGAGATGTCGACTGCGATCGACTCTCGGTCCGAGCTCAGTAGGCAGCCGATGATGTCCAGGTGAATCGATTTCAGGTGCTCTCGGACCAGCAGTGGGAGGCAGTCGCGGATCTACTGCCTGCCCGTACCGGCCGACGCGGCCGGCCCTTCTCCGATGCCCGATCGATGATCGAAGGCATCGTGTACCGCTACCGGTGCGGGATCGCCTGGCGGGATGTCCCTGAGGTGTTCGGTCCATGGCAGACAATCTGGACCTGGCACCGCCGCCTCGCAGGTGACGGCACCTGGGATCGGGTCCTGCAGCGTCTGCTCGCTGTGGCCGATAACGCCGGGAAGATCGACTGGGCGGTGTCGGTGGATTCGACCATTGTCCGTGCTCATCAGCACGCAACGAACACTGCCCGCCACACAGGGGGCACAGTCGAATTACACGAATCCGCGGATCGAGCCGCCTGACCACGCCATCGGCCGCTCCCGCGGCGGCCTGTCGACGAAGATCCACCAACTCGTCGACGGCCACGGACTGCCGCTGGTGATCCTTGTTTCGCCGGGCCAGTCCGGCGACTGCCCGGCCTTCCCGCATCTGCTCGACCACCTGAAGGTTCCGCGCGTCGGTGGCGGGCGGCCCCGTACCCGCCCCGGTCGGGTCCGTGGCGACAAGGCGTACTCCTCGCGCGCCAATCGGGAGTTGCTGCGGCGCCGCAGGATCGGAGCGGTAATCGCCGAACCGTCGGACCAGGCCGGGCATCGTCGCCGCCGCGGCTCGGGCGGTGGCCGGCCACCAGCATTCGATCCGACCGACTACAGGGGCCGCAATGTGGTCGAACGCCAGTTTTGCCATGTGAAACAGTGGCGCGGCCTGGCCACTCGCTACGACAAACTTGCCATCGTCTACCGATCCGCAGTGGTCTTGAACGCCATCATCGCCTGGACACGGCATTTGTCAGACAGCCTGGACACGGCATTTGTCAGACATGCCCTAG
>NZ_JBFRDL010000117.1:0-1598 GCF_052113525.1 Rhodococcus sp. TAF43 | reverse complement strand
TTCCCGGGCTGAGTGTGGGGAGTTGGTGCCGGTGTCGGGTGGGTCGGGGGTGTCGGGGCGGGTGTTGGTGGAGTTGTTGTCGGCGTGGGTGGTTCGGGATCCGGGTGCGGTTGCGGTGGTGTGTGGGGGTCGGGGGTGGACGTATGGGGAGTTGGATGAGCGGTCGAGTCGGTTGGCGCGGTTGTTGATCGGTCGGGGTGTGGGTCCGGAGTCGTGTGTGGCGGTGGCGGTGGCGCGGTCGTTCGAGTCGGTGTCGGCGGTGTGGGCGGTGGCGAAGTCGGGGGCGGCTTTCGTGCCGGTGGATCCGTTGTATCCGGCTGGTCGGATTGGGCGCATGTTGTCGGATTCTGCTGTGGTGGTTGGGGTTACGGTGGCTGAGTGGCGAGATCGGTTGCCTGGGTCGGTGGGGTGGGTGGTGCTCGATGATCCGGTGGTCGAGGTGGAGTTGGCGGGGTTGTCGTCTGGGCCGGTGAGTGACGGGGAGCGGACGGCGTGCCTGGGTATCGATCATGCGGCGTATGTGATTTATACGTCGGGGTCGACGGGGGTGCCGAAGGGTGTGGTGGTGACGCATCGGGGGTTGGCGAATCTGTTGGCGGAGCAGGGGGTTCGGTTCGGGTTGGGTCCGGGTGCGCGGGTGTTGCATGTTGCGTCGCCGAGTTTCGACGCGGCGGTGCTCGAGCAGTTGTGGGCGTTCGGGTTCGGTGGGCGGTTGGTGGTGGTGTCGCCGGCGGTGGTCGGTGGTGCCGATTTGGCGGGGATTCTGCGGCGGGAGAGGGTGACTCATGCTGCGTTGACGCCGACGCTGTTGGGGACGGTGGATCCGGTGGGGCTCGACGATCTCGGGACCGTTGTGGTCGGTGGTGAGCGGTGTCCGCCGGAGTTGGTGGCGCGGTGGGCGGCCGGTCGGCGGATGTTCAACACTTACGGTCCGGCGGAGGCGACGATCCAGTCGAATGCCAGTGTGTGCATGACGGTTGCGGGTGGGGTGACGATCGGTGGTCCGATTCGGGGTGTCGGGGAGTGTGTGCTCGACGGTTGGTTGCGGCCGGTGCCGGTGGGGGTGGTCGGGGAGTTGTATCTGGCGGGTTCGGCTCTGGCGCGTGGTTATCGAAACCGGGCGGGATTGACGGCGGCGCGGTTCGTTGCGGATCCGTTCGAGGGTTCGGGTCGGCGGATGTATCGGACGGGGGATCTGGTGCGGTGGTTGCGGTTGCCCGGTGGGGGTCTGACGCTCGATTACGTCGGTCGCGCGGATCTGCAGGTGAAGGTTCGTGGTTTCCGGGTGGAGTTGGGTGAGGTCGAGTCGGTTCTGTCGGCGTGTGTGGGGGTGGCGCGTGCGGTGGCGGTGGTGCGTGGGGACGATGGTGCCGGTGATCGGTTGGTCGGGTATGTGGTGCCCGGGGTGGGTGTGGATCTGGATGTGCGTGAGGTTCTTGCGTTTGCGGGGGAGCGGTTGGCTCCGCACATGGTTCCGGCGGCGGTGGTGGTGGTCGAGGCCGTGCCGCTGACGCCGAATGGCAAGCTTGATCGTGCGGCTTTGCCGGCGCCGGATTTTGCTGYGGGCCGAGCAGAGTACCGGAGAGTACCGGGCACCG
>NZ_JBFRDL010000116.1:0-1605 GCF_052113525.1 Rhodococcus sp. TAF43 | reverse complement strand
GTGGTACCCCGTCCTTCATGACGATCGGGGTGAGGTCGCAGTCGCAGGCGATGCGGCGGGCGGTTGCGATGGTGAGCGGCCCCATCCACGGCATCCAGGCGACGTCCTTGTCTCCCAACGTGTCCGCGTGATCGGTGGGCGTGCTGCTTCCTGTGTCGGCGTGGTCGTCAGTGTTCGGCTCGGTGCGGGCGAGGTCGCGTGCGTTCACGTGTAGTGACAGGTGCGGCCGTTCGCCGCCTTCGACGGGGGCGTCGCCGGAGTTGAGGTAGTGGCGCAGGATGTCGGTGAATGCTTCGGCGCGGCGTTGTCCGGGAGTGCGGGTGGACGCCGAGTCGTCGACCGGATTCCTCGGTTTGGTGAGTGCCGAGAGTCAATGGTTATCTCCTGCGTCAGACTTTCCGGCAGGGTTCCGGCGTTCGATTAGCACCCAGCCCAGCACCTGGCCACCGGTAGCCGGACGTGGTCGGCAACGGTAGAGAAGGTGCGCGAACAGACGTCCGGAGCCAGCGGATTGGTCGCAGAAGTGCACACGTCGAATGCGGCCACCGCCGGGCATCCACGACCGGTGGGCCGAATCATCGGCAACATCAGCCGCAATTGACCGCGGTCGAGACCTCTACGGCGGACGTCATGTTCGTTGAGCGGGCCGGGTAGCGGCGAGTTCAGCTGCTTGCAGCACTTCCGTGTCGGTGAGCTCGGCGAGGAGCGGGGATGGGGGAGTGCTCGCGGCGAGGTTGTGGCGGAGTTGGAACATCAGGCGCGGCACGTCGACTGGTGGGTCGATTCGGTGGTAGGGCCGAGGGTCGTGGGGCTGTCCGGGTTGCCAACCCCGCAGGAATATCACCTCGCCGGGTTGGGTGGTCCACTGCTCGACGACATCTCTGTGATTGCGGGACGCATGGATCGCGAACGTAGCGGTGCCCTGCAGGGTGATGATCGCGATGTACGACGCGTAGTAACGCTGGTCGCGATGGGGTGGAATCCCGTTGCCGCCTGGTAGGTAGCGTTGGTAGCTCGCCTCGTTCGGAGCGAAGGCGCCGAGGCCTGCAGCGCTCGCAGCGTCGCCGATCCATCCGCTCGCTCGGCCCGGCGCGCGGTCCTGGTGTTCGAGTGAGGTCATGGAGAAGGCGCCACCGACGTGAGCGTGAGGTGTCGTGAAAGTGTGTCGGCCCGCGTCTGCGATAAGCGCGGCGCGCAGGTCCTCAGGAAACTCGCTCCGCGTCACGCAGAATCCGTCGCGTGCTAAGCGAATCGCGTCGAGCACGTGCGAGGTGTTGTGCATTGTTTGCTTCCACTCTGGTCGCTGACACCGCGATTCTGTTGGGATTCGAGCCGGCACACGAACGGCCGGAGACGCAGTTGCGGGCGGCTGTAATCATGCCAGATTCTTGACGCAAGACAGCCGTTTCGTGCGGCGGCGGGGAGACGCCGGCTGAAATGAAAGGCGCCCCACCTCGTCATATGTCTGAACTGCTCCCCGGAAGTTGGACTGGCCAAGTGAGATCGTAACGGGGCTATGCGGCAAGGGCCTGAGCCCGGTATTCAACCGGGCTCAGGCCCTTCAGCGTTGAGTGGCTTCGTTCGGTGTTGAACCATGCGATGTAG
>NZ_JBFRDL010000115.1:0-1622 GCF_052113525.1 Rhodococcus sp. TAF43 | reverse complement strand
GTCGCAACACTGCCTGGTTTTAGGCGGTAAGTAGATCACGCAGACGCTCGGCTGGGGTATCCCAGTCGAGCGTTTTGCGTGGACGGCCGTTGAGTTCCTGGGCGACGTGTTCGAGGTCCTCGGGTCCGAACACGCTCAGGTCGGTGCCCTTGGGGAAGTACTGCCGCAGCAGTCCGTTGGTGTTCTCGTTGGTGCCGCGCTGCCAGGGACTGGCGGGGTCGCAGAAGTAGACCGCCATGTCGGTGGCCATCGAGAACTGTTTGTGGCGGGCCATCTCGCTGCCCTGATCCCAGGTGAGCGATCCCCGCAGGTGTGCCGGCAGGGTCGAGATCGTCGCGACCAGCCCGTCCCTGACGGTTTCGGCGTCATGGCGGCCGGGAAGGTGCACCAGCATGGTGTAGCGGGTGGAGCGTTCGACGAGCGTGGCGATCGCGGACTTGTTGCCTTCACCCATGATCAGGTCGCCCTCCCAGTGGCCCGGCACGGCACGATCGTCGGCCTCGGCGGGCCGGTCACTGATCATGATCATCGGGTCGACGAACCGGTGGGTGCGCCGATCCGGGGCGCGGCGCGGTATCCGCCTCGCTCGCCCAGACCGAAGCGTCTGCTGCACTTCACGTTTGAGGCCGCCACGGGCCTGGAAATACAGTGCCTGGTAGATCGTTTCGTGGCTCACTCGCATGCTCTCGTCGTCCGGAAAGTCCTTCACCAGGCGGTGCGAGATCTGTTCGGGAGACAACCGCTGCGACAGCCCGTCGGTCACCGCCTCACGCAACACCTGGCTGGTGACCAGTTTGGACTGTTTCGGCCGGGCACGAGCGGCCGCCGCGGCCCGGTCGGCCTGATAGGGCAGATACGTTCCCGCGATACTGCGGGCGCGGACCTCCCGCGAGACCGTCGAAACGTCCTTGCCGATCCCGGCCGCGATCGCCCGCAACGACCGACCGGTCAACAACCCGTCCGCGATCGCCAACCTGTCCGGCAAGGACAGATACCGGCCGCTGATCGTGGCGGGGCCGGCCCCGCGAGGCGTGGTCACAGGCACCGAGTATCGGGCACCACGGCCGTAGTCCACGACCGTCCCGTCGCGGTGGATACGTTTGTTGCCGACCTTGCGGGTGCCGTCACGCCAGTCCCGTCCGGTGCGTTCGTGGACCCCGACCTCCCGGGCGGCACGCCTGACCGACCAACCCGACCCGACGAGTTCGAGGAACCGGCGTCTGGCCTCCGCCTTGCCCACCGGCGCCTTCGCCTCGTCGGCCAGGCCTTCGGCCACCAGGATCCGCCGGGCGACCGAATGCGACACCCCGCACGACTTCGCCGCCTGGTTGATCGACCCGGTCACGGTGAACACCGCCGCGACCTGCCGCCGATCGACCGCACGGCGGGGGCCACGCGACCGACCTGCGGGGCGTCCGGTCGCCCGCAGAATCGAGTAACACCGTTGCCGCGCAATCCCCAACGCCGCCGCGGCATCCTTCACCGACACACCGGAATCAACCAAACCCACCAACCGATCACCGAACCGAGCACAGTCCTCCGAAAACGACACGGTCGCCGCAACCCCTCACATCGAGAGTGTTGCGACGACCGCGTGAACCCAAGGACCGCGTGAACCCAAG
>NZ_JBFRDL010000114.1:0-1628 GCF_052113525.1 Rhodococcus sp. TAF43 | reverse complement strand
AGCGTATTCAGGCTCAGAGGAATTGGCCGCACGACGGCCACGYACCACTGCCCTGGTTCGCCAGAACGCTCTCGGCAACCCRGATCTGCTCCTCACGCGAATTGTGGTGGGGCAGGCCGGAGCCGCCGTTGGCGTTCCAGGTCCCGGCGCTGAACTGCAGGCCGCCGTAGTAGCCGTTGCCGGTGTCCGCGCCCCAGTCGCCGCCGCTCTCGCACTGGGCGACGGAATCCCAGTCGCCGGAGGCGGCGTTGGCCGTGCCGGTGCTCATTGCGAGTGGTGCGGCGATAAGTGCCGTGGTGGCGGCGACGGTGCCGAGTGCGCGTTTGACGGTGATGCCAGCCATAGTTGATGTCCTCTCCGTGGTGGATGGCGAGGGTTCCGGGGGCCCGTCGGTGGGCGCCGGAAGCGATTCCCTCGCTTCTGCCCTGGAAGGTCTTCGAATCCGGTCCCGCGGGGGCAGAGATGACGAGAAGCGGGACGGCGGTTGCTCGTTCGTGTCGAGCCGTTGACGACGCTAGGACGGATCGGTTTCGGCGTCACCCATCGGTTTTTCGGTACGGCCGTCCATGATGGCGCTGTGTGGTCGGTCGTATCGGGAGGTCGGCGGGCGAAACAGCCCGGTTTCCGGGGTTGGACTCGAGTCCAAACAGTGATGAGGGTCACTGCTGGGCTGTGATGTCAGGCACATCCAGGGTGGTGCGAAATGCTCACGCGACCAGAAACGGTGCGCCGGTTACGAATTGCGCAACCGTGCAGTTTCGGCGAAAAAGACCTGTTCACGTCGCATGGAAAGCGGCGGCGATGGCTGCGGCGGGCATTACGACGACTCCGATGGACCGGGCATCGGCGAGGCGATCCAGTGTGACCTGTGACGTCGCGCCGGAGGCGAGAACGGTCCGGTAGTCGCGGGCGCTCGCGTCGAACAGCGTGGCCCGCGGGCAGTTCGGGAAATTGCAGCCGGCGACGACGACGGTGTCGACGCCGAGTCCGGCCAGGTGCTCGTCCAGCCGGGTCCGATGGAATGCGCTCCAGCGCGGCTTCCACATCACGGTCTCGGACGGGCCTACCGGCTGGAACCCGCCCTCGACAAGGAGTTTCGGATCGAGTGGCGGCGCGCCGACGGGCAGGAGACCGTCGACCACCTGCGAGCCTGTCGTGCCCGGCCGCACGAGCGGCGCGTCGTCACGGGTGATGGCCGTCCGGCGCACGAGGTCGACGTCATCGCCGTCATAGATCCGGACGACATGCACGATCGGGCGCCCGGCGCGGCGGTACGCGTCGACGATCCGGGTGAGCACGGGGAGCAAGGCTGCGGTTCCGGGAACCGGAAGCGGCCCCTCGTCCATGAAGTCGTTCTGCATGTCGATCACCACGAGCGCGGACGAATCGAGATGTGGGCGAACATGATCGTCGAGCGAGCCTGCCGCATCCGTCATGCCGTCGAACATAGCGAAAGCGCCCCTCTCCCGGTGAACTGCTCCCCGGAAGTTGGACTGGCCAAGTGAGATCGTAACGGGGCTATGCGGCAAGGGCCTGAGCCCGGTATTCAACCGGGCTCAGGCCCTTCAGCGTTGAGTGGCTTCGTTCGGTGTTGAACCATGCGATGTAGTCATCGATCGCGACGGTGA
>NZ_JBFRDL010000113.1:0-1667 GCF_052113525.1 Rhodococcus sp. TAF43 | reverse complement strand
CCTATCCGGACTGATTCATCACCACGATCGCGGGTCGCAAGGCGGATTCAACCGGTCGATGCAACACCGGGTTGTTGCAGTGATCGTAACTGCTCGTCGAGAGCTTCGGCGGGGGTCTTCCACCCGAGTGTCTTGCGGGGTCGCGTATTGAGCGTATGGGCGATCGCGGCGATCTCCTTTCCGGTCCATCGGGACAGATC
Organism: Rhodococcus sp. TAF43; assembly: GCF_052113525.1. Lineage (NCBI taxonomy): Bacteria > Bacillati > Actinomycetota > Actinomycetes > Mycobacteriales > Nocardiaceae > Rhodococcus > Rhodococcus sp. TAF43. The sequence continues at coordinate 1,467 of NZ_JBFRDL010000113.1, read as the reverse complement.
TGTTCCCTTCGGGAAGTATTGGCGCAGCAGACCATTGGTGTTCTCGTTGGTGCCGCGTTGCCACGGGCTCTTCGGGTCGGCGAAGTAGACCTTCACCCCGGTATCGGCGGTGAAGCGGGCGTGATCGGAGAGTTCCTTGCCTCGATCCCAGGTGACGGAGCGACGCAGGTGGTCAGGAAGCGCTGTGATCGCCTGTGAGAGAGCATTCGTCATCGTCACGGCTCCGTAACCGGCAAGTGCAGGCCCGTTCTTCGTGCGTGGGATAAGCCCGTAGCCGTCCTCGCGGGGCAGAGGGATGAGCATCGTGAACCTCGTCGACCGTTCGACCAGGGTGCCGATCGCGGAGCGGTGTAATCCGATGATCAGGTCGCCTTCCCAATGCCCGGGAACGCCACGGTCGTCCACCTCGGCGGGACGTTCGCTGATAAGGGTGTCCGGTGTGACATGCGCCCAACTGCGCTGCTTCGCCCGTGCTCTCGGCGCTCGCAGCGCACGTCCGGTGCGCAGGTGCACGACCCATTCTCGATCGAGTCCGCCACGGCTGTGGACGTATAGCGCCTGGTAGATCGCCTCATGGCTGATGCGCATAGACTCATCGTCAGGGAAGTCCACCTCGAGTCGGCGCGAGATCTGTTCCGGGCTCCACGCGGTCACCCACGCCCGATCACCCCGATGTGGCTTGTTTCGGCCCTTCCACTCCGGTGCAGCAGGACCGGCGACCACGCTGCCGTCGACGTCGCGGACTACACCGGCGAGCTTGTCTTGCACGTACTCCCGGAGCTCGTCATTGGAAGCGAGCTTTGCTGTCTTCGGGCGCCGGGCAACGAGTTCGGCTTTCCACTGCGCCACCGAAGCCCGGTAGTCGAGTTTGCCGCCGCGGGTTGCCGCGTTGCGACGCAGCTCCCGTGAGATGGTCGACGGATCCCGTCCCACCGCCCGGGCGATCTCACGCACCCCAGCTCCCTGCGCCTTCAGTAGCGCAATCTCCTCACGCTCCTCGAAGGACAGATACCGACCGATAAGCGGTACGGTCATGAACGTCGGCATCCCGCCACGATCCCGGAACCACCTGGCACCGGCCGCCGGCGACACGCCGACCGCTGCCGCTGCTGCCTCACTCGTCACACCTGTCGCGATCTCACGCCAGAACTGCCGCTCGACCTCCCGTCGATGCGACGGAGCGCCAGGCGACTTCATCGGCGACCGACCCGTGAGTTCCTTCATCCATCCCGCTGGCCTGCCCACCAACACCTCCGTCATCAAGGTGTTGCGACCACCGGTTGAATCCGCCCAATACACGTCCATCGCCTTCACCGAACGACTCGTCGACGCCAGCATCGATGCCTCGATCGGCGCCACCGGCAACAGCTACGACAACGCCCTCGCCGAATCGATCAACGGCCTCTACAAGACCGAACTGATCAAGGCCCAGGGCCCGTGGCGGACCGTTGACCAGGTCGAAGTCGC
>NZ_JBFRDL010000112.1:0-1732 GCF_052113525.1 Rhodococcus sp. TAF43 | reverse complement strand
ATGAAGTACATCGCGTACGGCATGATCTCGGCGCTCGTCATCGACGCGACCCTGATCCGCATGTTCCTGGTGCCGGCGGTGATGAAGCTGCTCGGCGACGACTGCTGGTGGGCGCCTGCCTGGATGAAGCGCATCCAGGAGAAGATCGGGCTCGGCGAGCCGGTCCTCGACGACGAACTGAGCGCCGCGGAGGTGCCGGTGCTGGTAACCGCGGACACCGCGATGTCCGCGGGGCCCGGCGCCTGATCGGCCGACCCGCCCGTCGGAGCCGCTCCCCCAGGTCTCGGTATCGCCGCGCGCCCGCTGGGCGACTCCGAGCCCGGCCGCGCCCGGACCGCGTCCCGCGCCGGAGCGCTCTGCCAGGGACGAGATCGCGGGGGAGCCGTCCGACACGGACACTGGTCAACATCACCGTGTCGCCGGCACCGCGGTGAGCGTGAGCGAACTTCTCGATCGACACCGTGAGGACGACCGGGTAAAGGACTGRTCGTCAGCGTCGATTGCGTCTGAGAGAACTGAGATGCCTGGTGTGCTGTCAAGGGGACTGCCCCCGGTTTGGTTGACATCTTGACCTGTGAGGACTGCTCGTCACAGGTGGAAGGATGTTTCCCATGCCGAAAGCGTTCCCTGAGGAGTTCCGCCGCGACGTCATCGCGGTCGCTCGTAAAGGCGAGGCCCCGCTGCGCCAGATCGCGAAGGACTTCGGAATCTCCGAGGGCTGCCTGCACCGCTGGTTGAAGATCGCCAACCGTGAGGACGGCATAGACACTGGCACGTCCACGAGCTCGGATGAGTCGGCGGRGCTGCGAGAAGCACGTAAGCGGATCAAGCTCCTCGAGCAGGAAGCCGAGGTCATGCGCCGTGCCGTCGCCTATTTGTCCCGGGACGTCAACCCAAAATGATGTTCCCGCTGGTCCTCGACCTTGCCGCTGACGGTGTCCCCGTCACGGTGACTTGCCGGGTTCTCGGATTCTCTACCCAGGCGTTCTACAAATGGAGGAAAGCGCCCGTAACACAACGTGATTGGGACGATGCGCATCTGATCGATGCCGCTCGCGAGATCCACGCCGATGATCCCGCCTTCGGCTACCGATTCATCGCAGACGAACTCCCCGATCGAGGCATCACCGCCGGCGAGAACCGCGTCGCACGACTGTGCTCACAAGAGCGCATCTGGTCGGTGTTCTCGAAGAAGCGAGGCGTGAACAGAAAGGCCGGCCCGCCAGTTCACGACGACCTCGTCGACCGCCAGTTCGCCGCTAGGCAGCCCAACGAGCTCTGGCTGACCGACATCACTGAACACCGCACCGACGAGGGCAAGCTCTACCTCTGCGCGATCAAAGATGTGTACTCGAACAAGATCGTCGGATACTCGATCGACTCCCGCATGAAGGCGTCTCTGGCAGTCACGGCGTTGCGCAATGCCATCGCGCAACGCCACCCGGCCGGAACGATTGTCCACTCCGACAGAGGGAGTCAAGGCGGATTCAACCGGTCGTCGCAACACCTCGATCATGGAGGTGTGCGATGGGACGTGGTGGGAAGCGGATGTCGGAAGCGCCTTCGGGTGCGCGGCGGCAGTGGGCGGCGGATCGGGCGCTGAGGCCGCCGATGCGTTCACCGGGCCGGCCAGAGCCATCGCGTGCGGTGCAGCGGGACTTCTGGCGGCGGATCGCTTCGGGCGTGACGACGTTGCAGGCGGCGGAAGCTGTTGGCGTGTCGTGGCCTGGCC
>NZ_JBFRDL010000111.1:0-1742 GCF_052113525.1 Rhodococcus sp. TAF43 | reverse complement strand
TACGGGGACGTAGACTTGGCCACCTGAAAGGTGCTCCTTGATCACGCGATTGTTCAACCTTAGACAAGTCGAATTATCGCAGGTCGGAGCACCTTTCTTCGTCAGTGACACAGGTGTTCAGCCGAATTACCGTGAAAGCGGCAGGCTAGGCGCCACACCGCTTCCAGTTGGTTCGCGGAGGCGTCCTGTCCCGGACGTGGGCTCGCCAGGACCCGACAACGAATCGGTCCTGGTGGTTCAGGTGCTGGCTCGTGACAGTCGAACGGCAGGGTCGAAGGCGAAGCATCCGGTGTGTTGCAGTCTTGGGACGGCGCGGGCACCACCGACGTCCGGACGAGGTTGATGTGATGTGAGCATCGTCGATGCAATGCGATCGGTCCGCAGGCGATCGAGGGGCGTGCTCGCGAGCGCGACTCTCATTGCCACGGTCGTCACCAGCCCTGCAGCGGCCGAGGAGTGTTCCTGTCCTACCGGTTCCGGGGCCTTGTCCGGTGCTATGCGATCGCCGAGTTCGACGATGCGACCGCCACGATCACTGTTGTGTCAGCGGAGATGGTGGTGGCGTGTCTCGACATCGTCGATCGACATACAGGGTTCGTTACCTCCACTTGGCTCTTGGAGCATCGACCGGCCTCCACCGGTATTTGGGCCGCGCAGATGAACTGGTCCCCGATTGTTGTACTGGTGAAGTAGGAGCCTAAGCGACGAGGGTCTGAGCCCGGTAGTGCACCGGACTCAGACATTCCTGGTGCAACCGGCCCGTATTCCGGCAATTTGATTGCGCCGAACAGACGTGGCTGGTCAACCTGCGGTGACGATTTCGGACACCCGACCGCATTCACCTACGCCGATCCAGTGGCCGTTCTACCGTCGAGACGTCGCCCTCGACCTCTCGGGCGGCGACGGCGGGAGCAGCACATTGGGTGTCCCCCAGAAGGGGAGGTGCTGCTCCCGCCCGCCCCGGGTGATCGGTTGAACCGTGAGGGAAGGGGATACGCCGCGCCGGCCGTCGCGTCATCGACGATGAGAAGGCCCCGATCCTGTTCCGGGATCGAGGCCCTCCTGCATTCTCTCCAGCGGATTTCGGCCCGGTGGGCCGACAGTTCCGTGTCAGTGTTTCAGACGCCGCGGACGCCTGACGAGAAACTGTCGCGGTGTGCTCTCACCAGCGCGAGATCCCGTAGAACGGGTGCTTGTAGACATTGGTGTCCTGCACCCAGAATCCGACCTGTCCGCGCGGATGCGCAGCGGCTTCCTCGATGAGCTGATGGCCCGTGACCGGGGTCCAGCCGCCGGTGTACCAGATCGAATCGTGCGGCAGATTGACCACCCAGTTGTCGCCGTACACAAGGTTGATCAGGTCACCGGCGTGGAGCTGGGCGGCGAGAACGGTCTCCTCGTGGTTGAGCACGACGCCGGTCGCCCCGTCGTCGTTGACGGGTGTGAGAGCGCTTGCAGTCCCGGCTCCCGCCGCGGCGATCGCCCCGACCGCCGCGAAACCGACGGCAGTGATGGACACAGCGCGCTTGATACTCATGGAAATGGGTTCCCCTCCGTGTGTCTCTTCTGTCGCACACCCCGACGCGGCCACCCGCTGCGCCGCGGCCGGCCGTTGGAACTGTCAGCAGGGGTAGGTGTCGGCCTGAACGTACGAGCGTGCACCATTCGCGCGCAGCGCGATGTCTGCGCAGTGATTCGGCGCGGCGGCGGCGTAGCGGGTGGCCTCGTCGGTCGCCCACGCG
>NZ_JBFRDL010000110.1:0-1834 GCF_052113525.1 Rhodococcus sp. TAF43 | reverse complement strand
GTCGTTCACTGCGGCGGTGCCGGGCACACGCGATATGCCCGTCCAGGCAGACGGTGCTCGAGAGGGGGCGGTGCGTCTGATCGGGGTGTAGATAGGCGGTGTGAATGTCGTTGGTTGATGCCATGATCGGAGGGTGCAGCTTCGCTACCACCCCCGCTTGTACCCGCCGCCGGGCAGCAAGAGGCGCTGGCGCGGGCGTTCGGGTGCTCGGGTGGTGTTCAACAATGCGATCGCGGTCGGGGAGAACGTCCATCACGCGTGACACAGAGGGATCTGTCGAATTGCATGAACCTGCGGACCGAGCCCGCCGACCACACAGTCGGGAGGCTCCGCGGCGGCCTCGGCACGAAGATCCACCAACTCAGCGACGGCAACGGGCGGCGGCTGGTTTTGCTGATCGGGGAAGTCAGTCCGGTGACTGACCGGCGCTTCCGTTGATAATGAAGGACCTGTCCGTACGATCCGATCGGGTCAGGCAGGGCCCGGACCCGATCGGATCCGTTGCTGGGCGACAAGGCCCAATCGTCAAAAGCTAATGCTGCGGTGATCGGGGGAGTGCCCGCCCAACCAGCGGTGCCGCTTGGGGTCTTCGACAGGGTTGGTGCCGCGGCAACGAGCACCGTCGACAGCGTGGTCGACGCTGTGCCGATACGGCCCTGACCCTGCTGTTCGTGGTGGGTCGACAGGACAGCATCCTGCCGACTGCAGGCATCCGAGGCGGCGGAGGCTCCGCCGCGGCCACCCCTAGACGTTCGGGGGACCGAACTCCGCCGCAACTTCGGGTGCGTCGACCTCGAGCAGTTCGTAAGCGACACGAACCATCTCGTGCACTTGCTCCGGGTACGGCGCCCCCGACTGCTCGCAGAACCGCGCCGACACCAACGCCGCTTCCAACCGCGGCCCGTCATCGTCGGAGACGAACGACTGCGCCTGAAACAGATACCTCGATGCGGGAATCGCCATACGGCCACGGTAGGACCCAGCTCAGCCCGGACGCGGGACAACACACCTGCCCACTACACAGCCCTGTAGAACACAGGGGACTCGGCGATGACATGAGGTCGCCGAATATCGACAGGACTTACTGGCATCCGAATCTTTCTTCTACGGACCTTCTTGAGGAACTCTCGGTGTTGGCCTGGCAGATCGTTGGTGAGATCGCGTTCCATTCGGACCCTGAGGGTCTGCCGGGCGGCTGGCAGCAGATCCCGGCCGCGGACCGGCTCCGGGGAGTACTTGGGGAACACCGTGGCGTTCTTCAGCTCGCCGCCGGCCGCTCGGCGCCGTCGAGTGCCCCGGGATTCGACGCGATGGTCACCGCCATCACCGACTGCCTCGGCTCCCTCACCTGAGCTGGCTTCCTCCGGCGCCGCATCCTGATCGACGCCCGAACCTTCGCTGCAGGGGGCTCCGCCACGGCGTCGTCGCGGCGCTCCGGAGAACCGGTTTGTGACATCCCGGACGGCGTGGAAGTCCTCGTCGGCGGCACCCCGGCGATCGAACAGGACAGCATCAGCGCACTGCTCGACAACCTGCCGCTCATGATCGTCACGGTCCTGAGCGTCACGACGCTGCTGATGTTCCTGGCATTCGGCTCGCTGGTGCTGCCCATCAAGGCCGTGTTGATGAGCGCGCTCGGTCTCGGCGCGACGCTCGGCATCCTCACCTGGGTGTTCGTCGACGGTCACGGCTCGGGCGTGCTGGGCTTCACGCCCGGACCGATCACGTCGCCGATGCTGGTGCTGATCGTCGCGATCGTCTACGGCCTGTCCATCGACTACGAGGTGTTCCTGCTCTCCCGCATGGTCGAGGCCAGATCGCAGGGTGCGAGTAC
>NZ_JBFRDL010000109.1:0-2338 GCF_052113525.1 Rhodococcus sp. TAF43 | reverse complement strand
TTGTTGTTGTGGTGGTGGGTTGGGGAGGATGTTTCACGTGGAACTGGTTGATGAGCAGTGGGATGTTGTCGGTGCGGTGGCTCGGGTGTTCGGTGAGCGGGCGTCGTTGGCGGAGGCGTATCACGCGTCGTTGGCGTCGGATGGTGTGGTGCGGGGGTTGATCGGTCCGCGTGAGGTGCCGCGGTTGTGGGTGCGGCATGTGCTCAATTGTGGGGTGTTGGGTGAGTTGGTGGGGGCKRRYGAGTCGGTGGTCGATGTGGGGTCGGGTGCGGGTTTGCCGGGGCGTTGAAGGGTTCGAGTGCGGCGGAGGAGATTTCCCGGGATCGCGCTTCCCTTGGTCGGTTGGGTGCTGGCAAGCTGGAGGTCGTCGAGTGTGGTGTCGATGTGTTGCCGGTGCCGACGATCGTGGTGAGCGCGGAACGAGTCGCGCACCATCGGCATCGCGGTCACCGCAACTGACACCGGACCCCTCCCCTCCCCCACCGAGGGATGGTGCGGGACGGTTCCGATCAGCCGCCGACGAACGGCGCGACGAACACGCACGGCACCGGCCGCGGATGCGCCGGATCCAGCGCATTGAGCACGTGGCCGGCCGCGACGCGGGATGCCGCGAGCGCCAGGTGGTCCGAGAAGTCCGACGGGCAGCCGTCCTGCACCACGATGTTGGTCGCGTTCGGTGCCTCCACATAGCCGCTCGTGTACGGCAGGATCAGTTCGTCGTAGCGGGTCATGATGTTGGTGTAGGTCACCCCCGGCGCATACAGGCCACCGGCGTGCAGTTTCGCGATGAACTGCGATGCAGGCAGGAACTGGAGACACGCCTGGCAAAATGGCAGCACTCCACGGGCGTCGTCGGTGCCGAGACCGAGAATCGTTGCGCCACCGTCCGGTCCGGTGAGTGCACTGCCGTTCCAAGCCGGACCGAGTGAGACGTACTTGTCGACCTTGGCTGCGCCGCCGAGGTACTTGACGAAGTAGTTGGGCACGACCGATCCCTGCGAGATACCCAGGATGTCCACACGTGCCGCGCCGGTCGCCGCGAGCACCTCGTCCACGAAGTCACCGATCTGGGCCGCGCTGTCCTCCGCGCGCGCCATGCCCCCGATCGCGCTGACCGGATAGGGCTGATCGGCGTAGTTGCCGAATGTCAGCGCGAAGACGCAGTAGCCCTCGTTGGCGAGCAGCGGCGCGAACGTGGTCCACATGTTGAGTCGATTGGCTCCGGTGCCGTGCACGAGCACCACGGGGTTCGGGTGTTCCGGGGTCGGCCGGCAGGACCAGTCGTTGGATCCGGCGGCCGAGCCGCCGGGGTTGGTGAACTCGTCCTGGACGAAGAGGTTGTACGGCACCGGGAACGGCTCGGCGCCGGCCGGTCCCGTCGACAGAGCCGAGCCGATGGCAAGTACCGCCGCTACGACCGCGGCCCGCCACCCCATGCGGATTCTCTTACCGATTGCCATCCCGCCACCCCCTGATCGCGTCCCTGTGTGCCGGAACGCTACGCGAGCGAGGCGGTGAGCGTCACGAAAGCCGCGATTCCGGATTGTTTCAGGTGAATCATGCTGCGCGGCAACAGAAGAGCCGATTTGTCGAATATGGGCGAAAGTGCCGGCGTGAGCCCCCACCCGGTCATACCGGCTCATTTCGTCACTGTGACAGTAGGTTCGGGGTTTGGCGGATCTCGGGGCTTCGAATCCGATCCGCGCGGCGCCCCTCACGGGTGCGCGGAGGTCGATCGGTGTGGTGACCGCGGAGCGCGCGGCTCAGCTCTTGTCGATCCCGCTCCCGTCGGGGCGTGCGGACTGGTCACGGTGGCGATGTTTCACGTGAATGATCCGGGCGTCGATCGCAGGGCTCTCGCAGGAGGCGACCGATGCGTCACCAGGTCGCTGGGGGCCGTGCGCCGTCCGCGACCGAAGTGATGTCGTACCAGGCTGGGCCGCCTGCCGGCGTGCCCCGAGCGGCGCACGTCGGGCCCGGATCATCGTCGAGGGGGCGGGTGTCGCCGGGCCGGCTTCGCGGTGTTCCACGTGAAACGGCGGCGCGGCACTGTTCCACGTGGAACAGTGCCGCCGTCCATGCGGTCGAGTCAGGGAACTGGGCTGGCAGGCGTCGAGCATCCGGCGCGGGCGACGTGTCCGCCCCCCTCCCCCACCTTCGGTCGTGGTGTCGAGAACTGGTGCCAGAGTTTGTTGTTGTGGTGGTGGGTTGGGGAGGATGTTTCACGTGGAACTGGTTGATGAGCAGTGGGATGTTGTCGGTGCGGTGGCTCGGGTGTTCGGTGAGCGGGCGTCGTTGGCGGAGGCGTATCACGCGTCGTTGGCGTCGGATGGTGTGG
>NZ_JBFRDL010000108.1:0-2166 GCF_052113525.1 Rhodococcus sp. TAF43 | reverse complement strand
GGTCAGGTCGGACCGTATGTCTGGGGAGTGCACCATCCTCCCGACGAAAGCGCACGAAACGGCGGCTTTCCGCTGCCCGTACCCAACACGCACACGGGCACCAGCCGCCAATTCTGGATATTCACCCTCCGCGACAGTGACACCCTCGAACCTGTCAGCAGCACACCGGTGTACACGACCCGACCCAGTGTGACGATCGACGACGCCGGAACCGTATGGATCACAGCCGACGGTGTGCGATCGATACCCACTATCAGCATGCAGTGGCCACCGGTGCTCGACGTCGCAGCCCTTCTCGACGACGCTGCCGCACCGCATACCTGATGAGCCGGACGCGACTTCTTCCCAAGAATGCAAGTTGCGCTTGCCCCTGATCGTCAAGGTTGAGATCGATGACACTCGGATCGAAGGATTGCCCGCCGCTAGACAGGCGCCTCCCTGCCGGTCATCACTTCACTGTGGCCGCGGTACACGGGTCAATCGACTGCCGGTCGACGCTCTTCCCGTTGCCCTCTCGCGCATCCGCTTCATAGGTGGAATGGGTCTCGCTAGTGTCGAGTGATGACGGAGTGGATCGAGGTTCTCCAAGCGCTAACCTCAGGCCCTGATCTGTCGCTGCGCGGCACGATTCGGGCGGTGCACCCGGAGGGACACACCGAGAACTTCGCGACCGTAGGGCGGACGCTTCTGGTCGCTGCGGGTGACGGTAGCCGGGTGTGGCGCCGCGGTGCACGACTGCGAGTCGAGCGCGAGGACGGAACACTCGTCTTCATTACGGATGGGTCGAACGCGTGGGACTTCACGCGGGATCCGGAGCGGCCGAGAGTCGGGTCCGCCGACCAGGTGCAGTACCTGGGAGACAGCCAGTTCCTGCTTCGTCGCCGCAGCGCATCGGAATGGTCGAGCGACGACTTCGCGCAGCCGGTCGGTCCGGTCGAGGAGGTCGAGTTCGCGGGCCGGCGCTGCTGGACGGTCGAGTTGGCGCCACCTCCACGGAAGCCGTACCCGTTGCGAATCTGGGTAGACATCGAGACGGGACAGATGCTCGGCGAACGGGTCGAGCAGGCGGGGTTGGGGGCGCAGTTCGTGGACCTTCTCGTTGGCCAGCACGTCGATGAGGAAATGTTCGTCTGGACCGGCCCGGTGCTCACCGCTGAAGAAGAACAGCAGATGTACCGCGACCGCCGCATCGCGCTCGAACGTGAGCAGACGAAGTGGTTCCGCGATGCAGTCACCGATTCACCTATTCGGACACGGGTGCCGTTGGACTTCACGCCCGATCGGGTGCCGTCCCAAGATCCGGAGACCGGGGCATTCGACGCGACGAACGACCGGACGATGCTCTCACGCCGCCCGCGAAGCACCGAGGGGTGGGAGCCGCAGTGGGGTGCGCGGTGCTACGTGTGGTCGACGCCAAAGTGGGACTGGGCCGCCGGAGCCCTCCACACCGACCTCGACGACGAGGCGATCGCTCATCTTCAGCAGACGCTGCACCCGGGTGAGCCAGTGGATCGGCAACGCCGTATCGATAATCCCAGGCGGAGCCGGTCCGGCCGGCGATAGCGAAATCGCCGACGCTGGCGCTTCTTCGCCACTGGTGAACGACCGACTTTCGTGTGGCGCGGTCGAGTGCGTGCCGTTGCGCAGACATCCCCGACGCACGTCACTCCGTCGTGACTCCGTATCGGGCGAAGAGGGTGTCGAAGAACTCGGTGAGTAACGGGAGTGCGTGCTGTTTGGTGCGGAGTTCGTAAGCGCCGAAGCGGAACACGTCGTATCCGCACAACTTCATGTCGCGGTCGGCCCGGACGTTGTCTGCGTATCTTGCGGGCGAGGCGTGACCGCGGTCGTCGGTGTAGTGCTGCTTACCGTCTACTTCGAGGACGATGCGATGGCCTGGTAGCAGTAGGAGAAAATCCATTCGGAAGTTGAGGAGGGCGGCGGTCCCGCGTTGCGACACGGTCTTGTGGTCCCAGTGCAGCCATCTGGGACTCCGAGGTCCCGGAGGCGTGTGACATCGCTGCTCATCGCCGAGCGGGTGCAGTCGTACGACGACGTGTGGGCCCACCACGACCGGATGCCGATCTTCCCGGTCCCGGACGGGCACACCCAGCAGACGTTCCTGCGTCACGAGGTGCTGCGCGGACTCGACCGTCGCTTCCCCGG
>NZ_JBFRDL010000107.1:0-2721 GCF_052113525.1 Rhodococcus sp. TAF43 | reverse complement strand
GCCCGGTGCCGCGCCGCGGGAATCGACGACGAGGTGGAGTTCGCGACCAAACCCACACTGGCGCAGCACATGATCGAACGAGCCCTTCACGCGCAGGTTCCGTTCTCCTGGGTCACCGCCGACGAGGCGTACGGTCAGGTGAAGTACCTGCGGGCCTGGCTCGAGGAACGGGACGTGTCGTATGTGCTGGCCACCCGCCGCAACGACGACGTGTTCACCACCGACGGCCGCACCGGCCGCGCCGATCACCTGATCGAGGAGGTCCCCGCGAAGCAATGGCGCCGTATCTCCGCSGGCGACGGCGCCCACGGGCCGCGCGAGTATTCCTGGGTGCGGGTCCCGATCCGGATCRCCYGGGCGCCCGGGCGTGGGCACTGGCTCCTCGCACGCCGGTCCCTCTCCGATCCGACCCAGATCGCGTACTACATCTGTGCCGGGCCGCGCCGCACCACGCTCACTGAACTCGCCRCCGTCGCCGGGTCCCGGTGGCGGGTCGAGGAATGCTTCCAACAAGCCAARAACGAGGCCGGCCTCGACCACTATCAGGTTCGCRCCTACCGCGCCTGGTACGCCCRCACCACCCTGTCGATGCTCGCCCTCGCYTGGCTYGCCGGMACGAAAACCGAAGCAGCAAAAGGGGAACCGGAACACACGATCAGGGYATGATCGCGTATACGGTACCCGAGATCCGCCGCCTGCTCGTGCATCTAATCCTCCGACACGCCCACCCCGATGGCCACGCCTGGTCCTGGTCACGCTGGCGACGACGCCGACAACACCAGGCCCGCACCTGCCACTACCGAACCCGCGGACGCCCGCTATAAGTGCCGTTGCAGTATTAGGCCGGCCCGGCCGCGATGAGAGGCTGCTGCTCAGCGTTGGACGACACAGAACTCATTTCCCAGGGGATCAGCCAGTACCGCGGTGCGATACCCGCCGTCGTCGTTGTGCTCTTCCAGTGTCCGCGCACCGAGGCCAGCGAGTCGCGAGACCTCAGAGTCGAGGTCATCGACGAAGAGATCCAGGTGAGCCCGGTTCTTGACATCTTTCGGCTCCTTCACGCTTTGCAGCGTGAGGTGATGCAAACCTCCGCCCGGTGAAACAAGCCCATGGAACTGCGCACCTTCGGTGAATGGGACGGGTTCGTCGTAGCCGAGAGCGGCTTTCCAGAAGATCGCCGCGGTCTTCACGTCGACGCAATCGAGCGTCATTCCGACGGTCTGATTCACAACATCTCGCTTCCTGATCAATGTTCGCCTACTTAACGGCGTTAAGTGTAATCTGTGCAGGATGACAAAGGAACCCAGACGCGATCGGCAGCGTCGAGAACTCAAGCAGGACATCGTCGCCGAAGCGCGCCGGCGACTCGAGGAAGGTGGGCCGACCGCGGTCACCCTTCGCGGGATCGCGCGCGAGGTCGGGGTTAGTGCGCCCGCGCTCTATACCTACTTTCCCAGCCTCGCCGAGCTGTTTACCGAGTTGATCGTGCAGAGCTATCAATCGCTCGAAGCCGCCATCGCTGCTGCATTTGGTGCATCGGCCAGGTCGGCTCTAGAACAGCGCCTCGCCGCCGGGCCACTTGCCTACCGGTCCTGGGCGATCGCACATCGCCGACAGTTCAATCTCATCTTCTTTGACCAGATCGACGGGTACGCCGCACCACCAGGTGGGTCCACCGTGTCCGCGCAAACGGACGTGCTGCGACCAATCGCCGTCCAATACGCCGAGGCCCGAGGATGCACGATCAATCAGCTGTTGGCCGACGACAATCTCCTCGATGACTTTCTCGCCTGGTGGGGGGCGTTCCACGGCATTGTCGCCCTCGAGGTCAACCATCATCTCGACTGGCGCGAACCAGAAGCAATCTTCCGGCGTCACATCTATGCCAGCATCCGAGAACTCCTCGCAACCGATGAGACAACCCGCCGGTGACTGCGGCTTGCTTGCTTGACGTCACCTGAGGATAGCTCGCCGCGATCTGTAGGTCGGGAAGCTATTTCCCTGCCCAAAGCGGGGATTACAGCAGCGGCACGACGTACGGGAGATGCCACGCGGCCCAGGCGACAAACCAGTTGATCACGTATGGGAGCTACAAGTCGCAGTTCATGCTCGATAACGACATGGCGCGTATGCGACGGGTATCTCGGATGACGGGGACATCATGGTGTTTTCGACTGCGGGGGACTCGGTACTGACACAAGTGCGCTACAGCCTCTCGCGCAGTTTGGGTTCAGCATCTATCCCGCTAAGGGGCACTGACGAAGGCTCAGTCGCCACATCTGACGACGGCTCGTGACGACGGGCCAAGCCGGAGGGCGCTGCGCGCCGGATCTAGGAGCCAGAGGTCCTCGGAGGAAGTCGAACCGGGGCCTTTCTGTGTCTTGGGGTCAGCGGAACTCGTGAGCGGTGGACTGGTTCGATCCTGGATACGAGGACCTCATCTCTTCGATGACCTCTCCGGTGGAGAACTTCATCCGGTACTCGGGATCTGCGAGACCTCTAGTTAGCTCTCGGAGAAGGAGTGCCGGGTCCACGTCTCGCTCGGACACGTTCAGCTCGATGGCTACCGGCTTGCGGAAGAACCTCGACGGATCCCCRCTCCTGTCCTTGATCAGAACCGAGTTCTTCAGCTTGATGTAGTTGACGTCCGAGATCCTGCGATACTCGGACGTGGCTTCGATGCTCTCGATCTCATCCCACTTCAGCATCCTGCCCCTGCCC
>NZ_JBFRDL010000106.1:0-2983 GCF_052113525.1 Rhodococcus sp. TAF43 | reverse complement strand
CCCGAGGACCTCGAACACGTCGCCCAGGAACTCAACGGCCGTCCACGCAAAACGCTCGACTGGGATACCCCAGCCGAGCGTCTGCGTGATCTACTTACCGCCTAAAACCAGGCAGTGTTGCGACGACCCCTTGAAACCGCCCTCACCACACCCGACGGGGACTTTGCTCGTTTCRGAGGTCGACTCACATGGTGGCCGAGGCGCCGCGCCACGTGACCGCCACGCCGCGCTCCTCGAGCCACGCAGACGGGTCGACCTTGGCGCCGGCGGCGTTCCACACCTCGAAGTGCAGGTGGGGTCCGGTGGACTGGCCGCGGTTGCCGACGGTCGCGATCTGCTGACCGGCGACCACGTGCTGGCCGGTCGACACCTGGTAGTCGTTGACGTGGCCGTAGACGGTGGTGGTGCCGTCGTCGTGCTTGACGCGCACCCACAGCCCGAATCCCGAGGCCGGCCCGGCGTCGACCACGACACCGTCGGCGGCGGCGTAGACAGGCGTACCGATGGGGGCGGCGATGTCGAGGCCTCCGTGATGACTGCCCCAACGCGGACCGAAGTCGGAGGTGAGGGTGCCCGAGACGGGCTTCACGGCGCGGTTCGTGACCTTGTCGAGCGATCCGAAGTTGGCCTCGGCGGCGGCGGTGAGGTCGCGCACGGCCTGCTGGACCGGCTGCGGCAGCTCCGCCGGCAACTGCACGGCCTTGAACGAGTCGATCGCCTGATCCGGCGTGGGCAGCTGCGGCAGGGCCGGGAGCTGGGGCAGGGCCGGGAGCTCGAGCCCTGCGGGGAGCAGCCCCTCGGGAAGCTGGACCTGGGCGGGCGCGGCCACCGGGTCGGCAGCGGCACTGCCGGCGCCGAGCTGCGCACCGGCGGTGAGGATCGCGCCCGTTGCGGCGGCGACCGTGGCGGCCTTCAGACCTGCACCGGGGCCTGTGCTCTCGCCGCGGTGACGCCCCTGCCGGAGTGTCGGGTCGAGCTCGATGAGAACAGCGTCGGCTGACGTCCGGTGATGGCGTCCCACAGTCAATTACCTCGTCAATCGGTTTCTTCGGCCGCACACTCCGGAGTGCACTCGATCTTGCTGCCGGGCCAAGGTAACAAATTCATATAGGCCGTGACCAGCGTTACCGGATCTTTATCTGGATTGCTCCGGCCCGGTGTGCGCGTACGCAGGACGATCGGGCTTCCCGGGCGGTCCGCAAGCTCCGGCGTGTCGGCGCTTGCGATGTCCGACCCGCCGATCCTGCGACCGTGCGACCGATTCATCCCGGACCGCCCCCTGCCGCTACACTCCCTACTGCGGAACAGCGCGAACGATGTTCGACCACGCGTTCGCTTCGCCCCCGCCCTCGTAGCTCAGGGGATAGAGCACGGCTCTCCTAAAGCCGGTGTCGCAGGTTCGAATCCTGCCGAGGGCACTCACGTTTCAGCAGCTCAGGGCTGCTTTTCGCCTCTCACAGTCAGGCTTCTTGCCTAATTCGTGCCAGATGGCTTGGTTCGTGTCGCCAAATAGAACGGCCCCAGTGAGAGCGCCAACTCTCATCCGGGGCCTCCGGCACACACGGAATGAGACTCCGCATGAACCGTGCAAGAAGTGTATCCAGCACCACCGACAAGACGACCCTGCGTGACATCGCCGCAGTCGTCGCCATCCTCACCACCGGCTACTTCGCCACCATCGAAGCCCTCCGCATCGGCCTGTGGCTCATCGGCGGTGCAGCGTGAACATCATCGACCGACTCATCGCTAACCACCCCAACCTCCACGGACACCCCTGCAGCGGCTACGGCGTCATCATGAAAGCAGGGAAAGCCCACGACTACCTGGGCAACTACCGCACCCATTCACTCATGACCCGCACTGTCCACAACAAGCTCGAGCTGATCGGGCACGCCTTCGGACCATGCGAACTCGAACAGACCGATACCGGAATCCGCGCCACGTACAAGCACACGGGAACCAGCATCGAGTTCGACCTCTTCGTCCATGGCTGCGATGGACACTTCGAGAACTTCGGCACCGGCACCTTTCAGCATCCGGGCGAGGGTGATTCCCCCACCACTGTCGAACTGGATCTGCTGACAACGCACGGTGAGGACGGGGCTGTCGACTACACGCAGTGGTCGGTGTGGTTTCGCAACGATCAGTCGACTGCTGTACGTCCGCAGGATATTCCGGAGTTGATCGAGAGTCTTCGGGTGATGCATTCGAAGTGGTTGGCGGCAACGTCTGTTAGGGCTGCTGCTTAGTTCCCGACTGGTTGGGCCGGGCATCTCTCGTAGGTGCCCGCGCCTTGCCAGCCGGGTTCTTCCCACCTCCGGGAAAAACCCTGCAGCACGTCGCTCCTGCCGTCTCCGACGCAAACCGAGACAGCCCGGTGTTCCTAATCCTGTGAACCGGCACAGGCGCTCTCACAGTGGGTCAGGCCTGACGCCGTGAGGGTCTGACACAAGCTCGTCCACATCCGTGGTCGGGCTACTTGTGTTGGCCGAGACGCGATATCGGGGCATGGTTCGTGGGAAATCTTGGGGAGGGGTTACAGCTCCTGCCACCGCCAGGTGTCCGCAGCGCGTGTGGGTGACCTACCGCCCAACTCTTGCCAACCACCACTCCTCAACTGGTGTAGTAGGCAAACTTCATCCACTAGCTGGGACCTTCTGTCCCGCAATGGAACCCCCGCATCACGACGCCACGTCAGCCACGCGACAATCTGTGACGTGGCAAACCACCCCAGAGACAAGACACCCAGTCGATACACACTCCTGAAGGCATCCGAAGTAGCCGAACGCTGGCAGATCTCGCAGAGGACCGTCTACCGCCTGGCTCAAGCCGGCGAGATCGCGAGTATTCGGATCGGCGAATCAGTGAGGTTCTCAGAGGAAGGGGTACAGACATACGAGAAGAACAACACCCGGGCGGTCGGAGACCCATGGTGAGCCTGTAAACGACGAAAAGTGCCCCACCCAGCCTAAGGCCCTAAGGC
>NZ_JBFRDL010000105.1:0-3217 GCF_052113525.1 Rhodococcus sp. TAF43 | reverse complement strand
GGATCACCCACAACAGCTATCACCGACCCGGCGCCGGTGCCGGTCGCCCCGCGAGGTAACGCTCCAGGAGCGCCTTGACCACGGGACCGGACGTCGCCGATCCGAATCCACCGCCACGAACCAGCGCCGTGACAACGATTTCGGGGGACCGGATCACGGCTCAGCGCGCCCGCGGGAGTTCCACTCCCGCGGGTGCCGTTCCGTGGGCGTCCGCGTCGCAGAGCACCGGACACCGAACCACATGCGAAGCCCCGCCGGCATGCTTTTCACACCCACTACCCGGTTCCCCGAATACGGGATCGCAACCAACCGGACGAATCAATCATTAAAGGAATCATAATTCCAAGTGATGTAATTCATCCGATATCACCGGCCGCATGCGCGCGAGGTTCGGCAAATACCGGCAATTTCTCGCTGCACTGTCACGACAATCCTGGACCGCGGTTTCGGAGTGAATTCGAATCAGCACTCAAATCAAACGACCGAGAGGGCGGATAACGCCCCCCAGATCGTGCGGTGGTGCCGGCTGCTGGTGGGACGGTGAAACGCCGAGACCAGACAGGCCGTCGTCTCGGTGGTACCGGCGACGGCCTGTCTGGTCCCTCCGGCGAGGGTCGTGCCCCTACGACCGACGACGATGCCTCTCGGCCGCCGTCGTACCCGCCGCCGCTGCGAGGAGCAGTACGCCACCGATGAGCAATGCGTTGCCAGCGGCGTCGTCGGGCGTCCCCTTGCCGCCCGCTTCGACGCTACCGACGGGGACAACACCGATTTGCCCTCCACCGTGCGGCGCAGCTGGAAGCGCTTCCCCGCCCGGGCCTCCCTGGCCGCCGGGTCCACCCTCCTCACCCGGCCCGCCGGGTCCACCCTCCTCACCCGGGCCGCCAGGTCCCCCTTCTTCACCCGGCCCACCCGGCCCACCCGGCCCACCCGGTCCACCCGGTCCGCCGGAGCCGCCGGAGCCGCCGGAGCCGCCGGAGCCGACGAACAAGCTGCCCAGTCCGGCGCTACCGAGTAAGGCACTGCCGAGCAGAGCGCTGCCGCCGGCGCCTCCGGAGCTACCGAGCAACGGCAAGAACAAACTGCCCAGGTCCGAACTTCCGAGATCCACGATGCTGCCGAGGCTGCCCTTCCCGAGACTGCCCCCATGCTCACTACCGAGGCTGCCCTTGTCGAGGCTGCCCTCGCCCCCGCTGCCCCCATGCTCACTACCGAGGCTGCCCTTGTCGAGACTGCCCTCGCCCCCGCTGCCCCCATGCTCACTACCGAGGCTGCCCTTGTCGAGACTGCCCTCGCCGCCCCCGCCYTCATGCTCACTACCGAAACTCTCGAGACTGCCCTTGTCGAGACTGCCCTCGCCCCCGCTGCCCCCMTGCTCACTACCGAGACTGCCCTTCCCGAGGCTGCCCTTGTCGAGACTGCCCTCGCCGCCCCCACCCTCATGCTCACCGCCGCCATGCTCACCGCCGCCACGTGCGTCAGGCGCAGCGCCGGAACTGCCGAGGCCGAGGCTGCTCAACGCCAGGTCAGCGAGTCCTTGCAGATCCATCGCTGCCCCAAGACTCCCCAGTCCGGCGTTTCCGGCGTCCCTGCCAGCGCCGGCGCCAGGTTCGGCAGGGGCAGCCTGCCCGACTGCGGACGAACCGATCGCCAGCGCGGCGGCCGCCGTCGCGGCAATCATGATGCGGGTCTTCATCTTCAGAGTGCGGACGTTTGTAGCCCTGTGGGTTGGCATAGCTGTACGACCTTCCTCGATTGGCCTGCGCAACAATCTATTGACATTCCGCCTAATCGCATGAAGACATAGAAATCATGGCGCCGCCATTACCCTGCGCGAACTCCACCAGACCCCGACTGAATGGGTGGGCGCCCCCCTTGCATATAGGCGAAGGAAATCTAACATCTCACTCAGGCAACGGAAGGTGGAATTAGCATTACGAGTGCGGACGCGGCGCGGCGTGGTTGATTCGGCCGCGGCGCCGGGCAAGCCGAGTCGGCCCGCCGACCAACCGCTGACGTCCGCTTCGCACCCTGAGTCTTCGTGTCGATCGAAGAACACCGGGGATCAACTCCACCGATCCCGACGCCGGCCCCGGGCGTGGCCCGCGCTGGTTCGGGTACAGAGGGACGGCCGCCGCTGGCCGGGAACGGCGCGGGGCGCCGTCGCCGTGACGCTGCCGGGTCTCGTCGGTGTCACGCTCGGTCACGATTTCCTCACCGAATCCCCCGCGTGCATCGTCGGTGACGAGTTCGCCATGACGCCCGCGCTCGAGCGCATGTACCGAGCCTCGGGCCAGGAGGTCCCGCACTTCAAGCGGATCCTCGAACTCAACCCGACGCACCCGCTGGTGGGGGCTACGGGCTGCGCACCCCGAGGGCACCGACGACCCGAGCCTCGCCGAGACCGACGAATTGCTCTACGGCACCGCGCTTCTCGCGGAGGTCGGTGAGTTGGAAGATCCGGCACACTTCGCAAAAATGCTCGCGAATCGCCCACCGCACCGAGCACTGCCTCGCGAAACCGGCCATGAACGTCGACTGCATGCGTAGCATCTAACCCATCTCGTTCGATTCCCTTCGGGAGGCCGACGTGCGTGGACTTGGCATCGATCTCGGAACTACGAACACTGTCGTCGGAACCCTGGACGGCGGAATCGTCCTGAACGAACCGTCTTTCATGCTGGTTCGGAACAAAGATCCGCACCGGGCCCTCGCGATCGGCCAGGATGCGCGCAACCTCGTCGGCCGCACACCTGCGGGCATCACACAGGTTCGCCCCATGCGTGACGGGGTGATCGTGGATCTGGAGTCGGCCCGGGCATTCGTCACGGCCGTCATCGAGCAGGTCGCCCCACACCGACGGTACGGTCGACGGCCGACGGCCGTCTTCTCGGCGCCCGCCGGGGCCACCCCACTCGAGCGCCGCGCACTGCTCGAGGTCGGGCACGAGGTCGGCCTGCGCAAGGTCGGGCTGATCCCGGAACCGGTGGCGGGTGCACTCGGGTGCGGGGTCAATCCACTCGAGGCTCGCGCCCATCTCGTCGTGAGCGTCGGAGGCGGTGTCTCGGAGGTCACCGCCATCTGTTTCGGCGGCGTGATCTCGCACCGCAGTTGCCAACTGGCCGGGGAGGAACTGACCGAGGCGCTGCACCACTACCTGCGCGAGGAGCACCAGATCATGGTCGGCGAGCTGACCGCGGAGCGCGCCAAGATGGGC
>NZ_JBFRDL010000104.1:0-3362 GCF_052113525.1 Rhodococcus sp. TAF43 | reverse complement strand
CCACCCCCGACCCCCACACACCACCGCAACCGCACCCGGATCCCGAACCACCCACGCCGACAACAACTCCACCAACACCCGCCCCGACACCCCCGACCCACCCGACACCGGCACCAACTCCCCACACTCAGCCCGGGAAAGCAGATCGAGCCGGGCCAGCGGCAGGTCAGGGTCGGCGACGACGGCATCGATCACGCGCAGGACCCGCTGCAGGATCGCCTCCATCGTGTCGCGGTCGAAGACTTCGGGCAGGTAGCTGATTCGCAGGTGCAGTCGCGTGTCGACGTGCGCAACGAGACCGATCGGATAGTGCGAGGCGTCGATCCCACTCACATCCACCACCCGCATTCCGGCTATGTCGGTCTCGGCGGTGAGCCCACCCCGATCGACCGGATAGGACTCGAACACGGTCATCGTGTCGAAAACTGCTCCAGGCCCGGCCGCCCGCTGGACGTCGGCCAGCCTCACGTGGTGGTGATCGAGTAGTCCGGCCTGCTCCGCCTGGACCCGGTCGAGTAGCTGTCCCAGACTGTCTGCGGTGTCGAGCCGGACCCGGACCGGCAGTGTGTTGACGAACAGCCCGATCATCGACTCGACGCCTGCAACCTGCGCAGGGCGCCCGGACACGGTCGCACCGAACGTCACGTCGTCCCGGGATGTCCACGTGCCCAACACGATCGCCCACGCCGCCTGGACCACGGTGTTGAGGGTGATTCCGCGGGCGCGCGCGAGGGAGGTGAGCGCCGCGGTCTGTTCCTCGGTCAGCCCACCGAGCACCTCCCGCGATTCCGAATATCGACGGCCCGGGTCGGCCGGCGCCACCAGGGTCGGCTCGTCGGCGCCGTCGAACGCGCGAGCCCAGGTCTCGARTGACCTCGGCTCATCCTGCCCACCTACCCAGGTCAGGTAGTCCCGATAGGGATGGATACGAGGCAGCATCGCGCCGTCGCCGTCGGTGGCATAGAGCAGCAACAGTTCGCGCAACAGCAGCGGCGTCGACCAACCGTCGAGCAGCAGATGATGATTGGTCAGCACCAGTCGGTGACGCTCGGGTCCGGTGGTGACCAGCATCCAGCGCAGCAGTGGGGCCTGGGCCGGATCGAACCGCGTCGCCCGGTCGGCAGACATCAGTTGATCCCACGCACAATTCCGTTCATCGTCGTCCGAACCCGACAGGTCGCTCGCCGACCACGGGGCCACGACGTGGTCCTGAACCACCTGTACCGGGCCCCCGGCGACGCCGGGGACAAACGCGGTCCGCAGGTTCGGATGCCGTTCCAGCAGCACCTGTCCCACGCGCCGCAGACGCGCCGGGTCGACGTCCCCGCGCAGCTCGACGACCAACTGCACCACGTAGGCGTCCACCGACTCCTCGGACACCGACGTGTGGAACAGCAACCCCTCCTGCAGCGGCGAGAGCGGCCACACATCCGTCATGTTCGGATACCGGTCCTCGAGCCGTTCGATCTCCGCCTGCCCGAGCCCGACCAGGTCGAGATCGGACGGGGTCCGCCCGCCCGCCCCCGGCGTCGCGGCATACGCGACCAGCGCGACCAGCGCATTGCGCCACATCCGGGCCGCCGCACCCACCTCACGGGCGGTGAGCACTCCGCTGGGGAAGGACCAGATCGCCCGCAACCTCGGTCGGCCTCCGTCGTCGAGGGTGAAAGCGTTGATGTCGAGCACCGCCGGCACCGGCATGTCTGGGTTCTGCGCACCGGTGAGATCGCTGGCGTCGTCGACCGGGAGCCAGCCTGCCCCACGCCCGCCGTCGGGGATCCCGCCGGCGACGCGGCCGAGGTAGTTGAACGCGATCTGCGGCGCAGGCTGGTCCCGCAGCACCGGTCCGGTGTCCTCGTTGAGATAGCGCAGCAGTCCGTAGCCGATCCCGTGGTCCGGGACCGCGAGGAGTTGCTCCTTGACGGACTTGACCACCGCCCCCGCGGCCGGCCCACCGGCGCACGCATCGTCGAGATCGATTCCGGAAAGATCCAGGCGCAGAGGAAAGCTCGTGGTGAACCACCCGACCGTGCGAGTCAGGTCCGAACCAGCGGCCACACTCTCCTCGCGCCCGTGCCCCTCGAGCCGGATCACCGCGTCATCGAGAAGGGACCCGTCAACACCATCTCCACGCTCGCGCCGCCACTTCGTCACCGCCACCGCCAACGCGGCCAGCAACCCGTCGCCCACCCCGCCGTGGAACGCCCCCGGGACTGTGGTCAACAGGGCCTCGGTTACCTCCGGCGGTATGTCGACCTCCACGCTCCGGGTGGTGGCGACCAGGTCGATCGTGAGGTCGAGGAGTCGGGACCCGATCACCGGATCGTCCACCGCAGCCAGCGCCCGCCACATCTCGAGTTCCGCAACCCGCTCCGGCCGGTGCGCCGCCTCGGCCAGCCCGTGCGCCCACCTGCGCATCGACGTCCCCACCGGGGCCAGATCGGGCGCTTCACCCGCCTCGATCCGCGACCACGCTGCCGCCAGGTCCGGCACCAGCACCCGCCAGGACACCCCGTCGACCGCCGAATGATGGACCACCACCAGGACCCGACCCCGTTCCGCCTCGTCCTCGGGGTCGAACCAGACCACCTGCACCACGATCCCGGCCGCCGGGTCGAGCCGATCCGCCGCGGCGTTCAACTCCGCCGCCGCCAGCTCGTGGAACTCGACCGTTCCCGGCGACATGTCGAGGGGCACCCGACGAATCAGCCCGTCGGCGAGGACCGTACTGCGCGGCAACACTTCCCACGCCCACACCCCATCGGCATCCTGGCGCAACCGTGCGCGCAACATGTCATGGTGATCGAGCACCGCCTGCACTGTGTTCACCAGGCCGTCGGCTCCGATGCCTTCCGGCAGATTCAGCATCACGGCCTGGGAGAAACGACCGAACCCGGACTCTCCGCGTTCGAGCAACCACCTCAGTACCGGCGTCAACGGGGTCTCCCCTACCCCGCCACCGGCAAGCTCCTCCAGTAACTGCGTCGAACCACTGTCGCCGCGGACGGCAACCTCCGACAGCCTTGACACCGACCTGCACTCGAACACGTCCCGAGGCGAGAACACCACCCCCGCCGCCTTCGCCCGCGCCGCCAACTGGATCGACATGATGCTGTCGCCACCGAGCGCGAAGAACGAATCCTCCACGCCCACCACGTCGACGCCGAGCACCTCCCCGAACAGCCCGGTGAGTACCTTCTCGATCTCGGTGTCCGGTGCCCGGTACTCTGCTCGGCCCGCAGCAAAATCCGGCGCCGGCAAAGCCGCACGATCAAGCTTGCCATTCGGCGTCAGCGGCACGGCCTCGACCACCACCACCGCCGCCGGAACCATGTGCGGAGCCAACCGCTCCCCCGCAAACG
>NZ_JBFRDL010000103.1:0-3476 GCF_052113525.1 Rhodococcus sp. TAF43 | reverse complement strand
CCCCGATGGCCACGTCTGGTCCTGGTCACGCTGGCGACGACGCCGACAACACCAGGCCCGCACCTGCCACTACCGAACCCGCGGACACCCGCTATAAGTGCCGTTGCAGTACTAGTCGCGACCTGGCAACACCTCGACACCGCGGGGAGGACCAGGCTGGTCGTGTTCGGTATCGGTGTGCTCGTGCTGGCACGCTATATCTCTCGTTTCGCCCTGAGCGCCACCAGGCGAGAAGCCATGTGCACGTGCCATAGCGGCCGGACTGGCGCCGGCCAGTAGGAGCCGTATCGCGGCAGCCAGCAGCGGTGGCCCCGGTACCCATGGGTACCGGGGCCACCTCCGTTTTGGTAGTCGATCGTTCGGCGGGCCGCCGATCTGATCGCTGCGCCGCCCGGTACGCACCGAACTCATCCCGGCGCAGCTGCCTCCGTCGTCAAATCTTGAGATTTTCACCTGCGCAATTGCATTGGTTGAGACGGATTCAACCCAGAACAATGAGACCCATGCAACCGCATCCGACGAGATCCGTCCGCTCGTGACAATCAGTAGCCCTCGAACAACGGGCGGCTGCCAAAGCTTCACTGCAGCATCGTTGGCGGCAATCTCCGCCATCCCAACAGATTTCGAGAGCCAGTACTTCGCCTGCACGATCACACGTTCATGCCTGACGCCGCCGGTGCCATCACGCAACACGCGCTCCAGCGCAAGGTCTCTGCCTCGCTAGTCGAGAAAGTACGCGAGGACTTTCTCGTCGGAATTCAAGACCTCTTCCGAAGCCACCCCGAGCTCAAGTGCGAGCTCGACGGATCCGAGGAGGGCGACCTCCACGTCAGGGGAGAAGGCCCGTTCGAGCACCCCGAGGTAGTCGGACATGCTCGCATCGAGCTTCTCGATGAGCTCCTGGTACTCAGCGGCGAGTTCCTCGTCGAGCGCCCGCTGTTCGCCGACGTAGTGCAAGATCAGCGAAGCCTCCCGCTTGGAGAGGGAGGACGAGACGGCCTTGTACATGATGATGCCGACGGTGTTGCCGATCACGGCGCCGAGGACCGGCACTGGGATGAGAGCCTGCCCGACGAAGGAGGACAGGGCGCTGATGGCGGTCTCCAGGCAGACGAGCTCCGCGTTCTCGATGAACTCCAGCTCATCGATCTCGCCACGACGGAGCTTGTTCGCCTGCTCCGCGACGCCGAAGGCCGCGGTGACGATCGAGCTGGCGACGGCTGCGGAGGTGGCGGTGAAGTTCGTGAGCCAGTAGATGCTGAACCCTCGGACACCGCCCTTGGCGACGCCGAAACCGCTTTCGCCCGCGATGTCGGCCCAGTCCTCGCCAGTGAAATCTCTGAGCTGCTTGCCCGCACGGCGTTTCTCGACCACGGCCAGCGCCAAGGCGGTCCCGCCCTCGATGGCGGCGGCCGCAAGCGTGGCCTTCGCACCCTCCCGCAGGGTCGGCCGGCTTTCCTGATAGGCATCGTCCCGCAGGGACTGGTCGGTGGAGCGGAGGGAATCCTCCTCCGTCTCCAGAGTCGCGCCATAGGCGCCCTTCTGAACCTCGGAGTACTTCAGGTGCGAGGGCTCGAGCGACTCGATGCCGACAGATCCCTCCTCGAAGAAGGCTTGGACTCGCGCCCAGTCCTTGAGCGATGGGCCGTCGCCACCGAGCGTCAGGAGCTTGCCAGCTTCCTCCCGTGGCATGGCGTGCAGCTTCTGGATCACCTCGAAGTGGTCGCGGGGGATCTGGTATTTCCCGCCGCTCTCGACGAAGTCGGGATACTTCTGGAGGTGTTCCGAGATCGCGCCGAGGCCGAAGCGGCCGCCAGCCGCGACGAATTTCTGCTGGATCTCTACGCCGCTACGCATCAGGTCCACGGGACCGTTGTCATTCACCCACTGGTAGACAGCGTCCCCACCGCGGATCTGGCTCCGAGCATTGCCGACGCCCACCTCTGCGACCTCGGCGATGAAGCCGTGCATGCCCTTCACTCCGCCACGGTTGGTGGCGACCACCTCAAGGTCGATCTTCCGGATCGCCTCGTCGACGCTGGCTAGCGCGTCCTTCAGGTTCATGTCCTGCCGGTTGAGAGCGCTCAGCAGGTTGTCCAGCCGGAGCTGGTTGAGGTAGTTCACCCAGGCGGCGACAGCCTGTTCCTGGTTGCTCTTCCCAAGCTTTACCGCGTCACTCATCATCGGCGCCCTGCTCGATGCGCTTGTTCAGCAGGGCCGCGCATGCCTTTGTGTTGTTCACCAGCGCGACGAGCTGGGACTGCTGGGGCGCGGACAGCGCGAGGAAGTCGGCGCCGAAGCACCTCAGCGCTTCGCTGTAACTCTGCACGAGCAGCTCGCGAAGGGAGGCGGTGCGCCGGAGGAAGTCATCAATCTGGGCGTCCATGCCATTGATGAGCGCGGTGTTCTGCTTCACCGAGGTCAGCGCCTCTTGCTTCGCCTCGCGGTTCTCGAACTTGTTCTTGGTAAACAGAGCGATTGACGCGAGGAGGGTGGCCCCCGCGACCGTCCAGCCGATGGGGCCGGCGAGGGCGAGCAAGGCGCCGCCTGCCGCAGTGCCTCCGCCGCCGGCCGCGACAGCCCCTCCGCCGAGCCAGGCGAGAGCGGCGTTGGTCGCAGCAGCCCCGGAGAGTGCGGAGATCGCGGTGCCGGTCGATGCGGTGCCGAAGGTGGTGGCGACCCATAGCGCAGCTGTCGGGGCCATGCTCGCGACCGCGGCGCCCGCGGTGAACCCGGCAGTGGCGCCGGCCGCCGACTTTCGCGCGGCTTCGAGGTCCTTCCGTGCGAACTCCTCCGCCGCAAGGAACTGGGCTTTGTGGATGTCGATCTCGTCGAAGTCGGTCTCGAACGCCTTCGGGGTGTTGACGATGCTGTTCACCAGCAGCTCGACGAGCTCGATCAGGTCCGTCGAGCGTTCGCGCTGGCGTAGGAGAGAAAGGCCCTTGTCGTTCATCGAGGTGAACGCGCCGTTGTACTCGGCTATGGCCTCCTCGTAGGGGCCGGGCTTCTTCGCGGTCAGCTTCTCGACGGTGTCCACAGCGGCGTCCTTGAGATCGCTGGTCTGCTCGACCAGCTGCTTTGAGCTACTCCGCGCGAACTTGCCGAAGCCGCCGACAGCCTTGTCGAAGCCCTGCTTGGCCTTGTCCATCCTGAGCGGTTCAACCATCGAGATCTCCGAACTCCGGTGCTGTGTGTCCTGGCGACAAGAGAGTATCGGCCACGAGTGACAAGGTGGACGCACCCGATTGTTTCGAAGTGACTGGCTCCGCCATGATTCCCCCAACTGCGGCCATCCCCCGACGGCCGCCCCTTTGGCGGCGATGGACCACGCCAGCGGCATCGTGATTGGGCAGGTCGAGGTGGCCTTCAAGACGAACGAGATCCTCATGCAGAGTGAGCTTCTCGGCCAGTTCGACATCAGAGACAGCGTCATAACCGTAGATGCGACATCAGAGACAGCGTCATAACCGTAGATG
>NZ_JBFRDL010000102.1:0-3792 GCF_052113525.1 Rhodococcus sp. TAF43 | reverse complement strand
TGTCGCGTATGCAGGTAGACGCGCGGTTGCGCGAAACATTCCACTGTCAGAATTGATACTGGGTGTACTCCTGGTCGGGGCACCGTCCGGTGTACTTCGTCAACCCGATCCCGCGATGCTCCTTCTTGCTTCGCCCCACCGGCCCATCAGACGGTTCACGGGCCCAATAGCCAAACAACCAAATGTGGCAGGTCACTGTCGGCCGGTTGTGAGGAGATAGTGAAGGTCAGAGGGTGTTGACCCAGGCGATTCGGTCCGAGGACAGAGAGAAGGTGTCGTTGAACAGCACGACGTAGATCCCAGGGGCCGCTCCCTGGCGTGCGTCGAAGCAGACGCTGCCCGAGGCCTGCCCGCCGGGGGCGAGCTGTCCGGAGTTCAGCAGTTCCTTGTCCGGGGCGAAGGTTGCGTCACGGATTGCGCCATTCGGATCCTGCATCTTCCAGTCCAAGTAGCCGTTGAAGTCGTTCTGCTTGTCGCCTACGTTTTTGATTGCGACGTTGCTACACAAGTTATTTCCCAACACGCTGCTCGCCTGCTCGAGCGGAGTCACCGTGTAAGCAAGGTTGTCGCGGGTGATGGTGTCACCGGCTACTGCGGAGGTGTCCTTCTTGAGCTTGCCCGGGAAGTCCGGGCYACTGTTCGCGGCCGGAGCGGCTGCCTCACCGGATCCAGAGGAGACCGTGGCTTCTTTGTCCCCACCAACGGCGGAAACCATCGCGACAGTGCAGCCGCCGAAGATCAGGATCGGGACACCGGCGATGATCCAAGGCCATATCTTGCGCTTCTTCTTCGCCGGCGGCTGCTGTGGGTACTGATCCTGCGGGTACGGCTGTCCGGCGTTGGACTGGTTGGGGTCTGTCATGTCTGTGTCTCCTGGGAAGCCCCCGCTCTGCTGAACTGGGGATGGTGTTGGTATGGGGTCGATTTACCACTCGCGCGGCTCGGACTGCGCTGAACTGACAACCACGGGTGCGTGGTCGGTTTGCGGTGTGTCAGTCCGGTGACGAACGCTCCGTTTCCCGAGCGTCGGAAGGCGGGCGATTTCGTTGCCGAAGCTTCGGTCAGGTAGCTAGATGCTCGTGGAGCCGGCCATCTGCAGCGGGACGACGAAAGGCAGCACCGAGCGACCGACTACAGCGCTGCTGATGACGGCAGATCCGATTGCGGGCCTGTGCAACCGCCCACTCGGGGGATGACTCGCTTTGTGTTGCTCTCACGTGCGTCCGGTTTGAGAGATTCGCAGCTACAAGCTGGTCATCGGCCTGTCCCCCTTTCGCTGCGGTTGTGGTGGTACCGATAGTTCACTCGACGAACATGGGCCGGCGCCTCGTCCGATCGGACAGTGTTGGTCGTCCTTTCGGTCGGATCGCAGAACAGGGTTCCTCCTTTCGGGTCATGTCGGCCAGTGTGCGGCGCCGCGTAGCCTCCACTGGGTGACTGCGATATCCGAGAAGATCCGTCGCCGTGCCTGGACGACGGGCGCGGTGACGCTGAGCGTGTTCTGCACCCTGATGACCCTCGGTCTGTCCGCGGACTCAGGGAACGTCCACGACCTGAACATCGGCCTCGGGCTGATGTTGAACCTGGCGGCGGCCGTGGCGTTGGTGTGGCGGCACGAACGCCCGTGGCTGGTACTCGCGATYGCGTTGGCCGGGCCACTGTTCTTCACGACCGATGCCACGGCCGCGCTGATCGTGCTCTACGCGATCGCCGGATCCGAGCGCGGCGAGCGGCTCGCCGCCGCGACAGTGGGCGTGTTCCTCGCGTGTGGCGTGTCGTTGACCTACGACGCCAATCGGACCCGCGACAACTCAGTCCTGACGATCGCGTCGACGAAGCCGGAAAAGGGCGCACCGAAGCCGGAATGGGATATCGCACTGTGGATCCCGTGGTTTGTTGCCGCGATGCTGGTGGCGATCGTGGTCGGCATCGCCCTGCTCAAGCACACCCGGACCGAGCTGGCGGAGGCCGAGCACAGCCGCGACCGTGCGCACAGTCAGAGTTACGCGATGCGCGACGAGATGATCCGGACCGAGGAACGGACCCGCATCGCCCGGGACATGCACGACACCCTCGCCGCGAGCCTGAGCCGGATCTCCCTGTTCGCCGGCGCCCTCCAGGTCAATGGCGCCGACAACCCGGAGAAGGTCGCCAACACCGCCTCGATGATCCGCTCGACCGCCCACAACGCCCTCGACGACCTCAAACATATCGTCGGGGTCCTGCGCGGGACCGCAGCCGCGGGCACCGGGGCGAGCAGCCATCAGGGCATCGACACCGTCGCCGATCTCGTGCAATCCGCGCGCGCCGCCGGGCTGCACACCACCTTGTTCACCGACCTGCGTCCTGGCGACATCGGCACTGTGTCGGGGCATGTCGCGTTCCGGGTCGTGCAGGAATCGCTCACCAACGCCCAGAAGTACGCGAGCGACCAGACCGTACGGATCGCGATCACTGGCGCCGACGATCACGGCATCCGCATCGACATCCGGAACACGCTGAGTTCGCAGCCACCTGTCGTTCCACTGGGTTCCCGTGCGGGCCTGCACGGGCTTTCCGAGCAGACTCGTGACATCGGCGGCACCCTCAATGCTGGCGTCCTCGGCAACGAATTCATCGTCGACTGCTGGCTCCCCTGGTACGCCTGAACCGGTTACGGCTGCCCGTTGTTCGGCGCGGCGCGGCGGGGAATATTCTGTCCGCACCATGACTGGAGACGACGCCATCACCGTGCTCATCGCCGACGACGACCCGTTCGTCCGCCGCGGGGTGGCCGACATTTTCGCCGCCACCACCGACATCACTGTCATCGCGGGAGTTGATGACGGCGACCGCGTCCCCGCCGCGGTCGCCACTCACCGGCCCCGTGTGGTGTTGATGGACTTGAAAATGCGACGCATCGGCGGACTCGACGCCACCCGGCATCTCATGACCCTCCCGGCGCCGCCCCGAGTGATTGCGATGACCGCGATGGACGTCGACGACCTCGTTATCCAGGCAGTCGCCGCCGGAGCGCACAGCTTCCTGTCCAAGGATGAAGCCCCCGAAACGTTCCATCAGTCCGTTCGCGCGGTCGCGTCCGGGAACACCCTTTTCAGCCAGGACTCCCTACGCCGGATAGTCGCGAACGCACCCCACTCACCTCAGACGGCCTTCCCGCCGACTGCTGATGTCGGAATGCTCAGTGAACGCGAACGCGACGTGCTGTGCACCCTCGCCACCGGCGCCTCGAACGCCGATATCGCGGCAGGGCTGTTCCTCAGCGAGACGACAGTCAAGACCCACATCTCCGCCGTCTTCACCAAACTCGGAGCCCGCAACAGGGTCGAAGCCGCCCTCGTCGCGTTTCGGGCCGGCCTCGTCCACTAAGCGGTATGCATGGGACCCGAGGTGCACGCACTCGCCGATCCGGTCCCCGTTGTCAGGTCTGTGCAGTTCCATCCGAACAGTTCGTACGAAAACCTCGTTCGCGGGTGGCGGCCGACCACAGGCGACGGCGGCGCCGGACAGTTGGTGCCCACCGATGGCCCCCTTCCTCGGCAGAGGTCAACTCTCGCTGACTCTGTCCGGAACGGGGGCGGCGCAACCGGTTCGAGCAGTCGCGACGCCACCGGGTGTTACACCCTAGACGCTGACACCGAAGTCGAGGGCGATACCCGACAGACCCGACGCGTAGCCCTGGCCGACGGCACGGAACTTCCAGTCCGCGCCGTTGCGGTAGAGCTCACCGAAGACCATTGCGGTCTCGGTGGATGCGTCCTCCGACAGGTCGTAACGGGCGAGTTCGGAGTT
>NZ_JBFRDL010000101.1:0-3823 GCF_052113525.1 Rhodococcus sp. TAF43 | reverse complement strand
GGGTGAGGACAGCGCGGAGATGCTCCAGTCGTGGGCGCATGAGCGTGGGATGTGCGGTCGCGCTTTGCGTTTGGAGCTGGTCATCCCCACGGCCTTCGTTGGCATAGCGGCTGGTCTTGCTGTTGTCCTGGTCGTGCTCGTCGCCGGGTTCTCGGATTGGTCGATGACATTCGACGCAGGGCCGTTCGTCCTGGCGTTCTTTGCTTCCGGCGGACTCTTGGGATATCTCTGCGCCCTATTGTGTGTAGGCGGGGCCCTGCGGCGCTACGGCGATCCGCATGCATCGTCGACAGTGCTGTGGCTCGCTGCGTTGCTTCCGGTCGGCGCCGCACTGTGTGCCGGCGCGGGCGTCCTCGTCGCATGGTGGAGAAACTTCAACACGTCCGTGCCCGTATTCGTCGCGGTTACCGGGGTAGTTGTCGTCGGACTCGGGCTCACTGTTGGGTCCTCTCGATACCTCGCTGTGAAAAAGTCCGACGATAGAGAGAACGGCCCCGTCTAGGCCCGGGAAGCCGTCCTCTCGTCAACAAGGGTCTGCTACACGATTGGGCGACAGTTTGACCCGACCTGTCCGTGCAGCAGTCCCATCCGTGCAGCAGTCCCGCTTTCATCGTGTTGTGCGGATCATCGTGTGATGCTGTGGTGGTCRCGGGATATTCGGAACGATGCGGCGTTTCGTTCGTTGCATGTGACTGCTTCTTCGGTGATCGAGCACGAAAATCGTCCAGCCGCGGCTGTGGTGCCGTAGCCCTGTTCGGGGAAGCCTTGTCCGATGAGGAAGTCTGCGGCGCAGGCGAACTTGGCGTCCGCGCCGCGGCGGATAAGGAAGGTGTGGCCCCAGTCTTGGGGTGCGCAACCGTTCTCTGGTGGAGGTACCGCATAGGTGTACTCGGCGACGTCGCAGCGTACGAAGTCTCCGGCGGCGTCCGAGCCGATGGTGCATGCGATGTTCTGCGACGGCGTGGTGAACGACACCGGTGCTTTCACGGGATCTTCGGACGCCGCGAGTCGCGTTAGCAGGCTCGGCGTGAGTGCGGCAGCGGTGCCGAGTAGGCCGATGACGACCACGACGCGGATGACTTTCCTGATTGACCGCGTGCGGATCGGCCGCGACACACCCGACGGCCGCCGAGGTCTCGGCAGGGGAGCGGCCGGATACGGCGAACGGGGGAGTGTCAGTGGTGGCGGCAGGGTTGGTGACGTGCTCCACGCAGTCATGGGGACGGGGGTGGGTGTGCTCGGGATCGGTGTCTGAGC
The DNA here is from genome assembly GCF_052113525.1 of Rhodococcus sp. TAF43. Lineage (NCBI taxonomy): Bacteria > Bacillati > Actinomycetota > Actinomycetes > Mycobacteriales > Nocardiaceae > Rhodococcus > Rhodococcus sp. TAF43. The sequence goes on along the minus strand of NZ_JBFRDL010000101.1, from coordinate 2,566 downwards.
GGTGGCCACGGGGGGTGCGGTGGTGGGTGCTGTCGCGTCGAGTTCTGTTGTGGCGGGTGCTGGCTCGGGTTGTGGCGTGTTGTCGGCGGTGTCATCGGCTGCGGTCGTGTCGATAGCCGCGGTGGCCTGCGCTACCGTGGGTGGTGAGGTCTCCACAGCGCCGTCGTCGCAGATGTACTCGGGGAACCCTGCTGCGATCAGTTCGTTGATGCTGACAGCATCGGGAAGGTTGAGCGAGGTCAGGACTGCCATGATGTCGTTGGCGGTCCACCGGGCTTTGCCGCGTGAGAACGCGGCCAGTTGGCGGCGAATGGGGCCGGCTTGGTTCGCGTCTGTGACGACGAGTCGGGTGCCGCGCGGTGGGGAGACGGTGTCGATCGTGATCGTGCACCCTGGCTGCTTGTAGAGGACGACCAAGCCGTCGACGAACCGGGTGCCGAATCCCCGCCGGCTGAGGTGGTCCTTGACCTCGAAGGCACGCTCCCGCACCTGCTGGAACGGGTTCACCGTTCCCTTTCCGTCAGCGGTACTCAACGAGTAGAGCGCGGCCGTGGCGCCATCGACGCGCCATACGCCGTTGGCTGACGCGGTCAGTGCGCCAGACTGAGTGGCGTTGAAGCCTTTGACCTCGACGACGATGCACCGCTGCGGTGTCCAGAGGATCGCGTCTACCTGCCGTGAGTCTCTGTCCTTGACCGGCACCCAGATGTTGAAGACCGCGAAACCGGGTAGAGACTTGTCCAATTGCTCGAGGTAGGTAGCGAGCTGATGCTCGGTCCGTTCGAGGCTTCCTTGAATGGTGACGAGCATCGGGCTGTCTGTTCCTCCCCTTCGCCAGTTGCCCTGGCGCGAACTACAACTCTGTTCGAGCGTAGGTGGCTTCACGCTCCGCGCTCGCTGTCGGGGTCCTGGTGAGGTGAGGTGCCATTCGCGGAGTGTGGTTGTCTGGGATATCCGTCGGTGGCTCGTGGTCTGCTGGAGGGTATGACCGATGCTGCCGACGGCTTCGATGCGTTTTGGTTAGGGATCACCCGTGACGAGATAAGCGCACTTTCGGTCGCCGACCGGACGCGCTTCCTTGCGGCACTTCGCCGACATACACAAGCGCGTATCGCGGCCGGGGACTTCACGCTCTCCGGTCGGCTGTACGAACCGGGGGGCGAACAGAAAGCCGAACAGGCGCGGCGCAGGCGCGTGAAGCGTCTCGCGCGCGACTCCGAGTCACAGGCATTGACTGACGCGCTATGAAGAAGGGAGCGAAGTGATGAAGGTGACCGCCAAGGCCGCTCGCGACGGTGGGTGGTGGGTCGTGGAGGTGCCCGAGGTGGACGGAGCGTTCACCCAGGGCCGCAGGCTCGACCAGATCCCCGCAATGGTTGCCGACGCCGTGAGCCTGCTCGAGGACGTCCCGGCCGACGACGTCGAGGTCGAACTCGACTTCGACCTCGGCGATCCCGCCGCCCTCGAGGAAGCCCGCCAGGCCCGCGCGCAGGTTGAAGCGGCCGCCCGCGCCCAGGAAGAGGCCGCGCGTGCCTCGCGCGCGGCCGTCGCCCACCTGCGCCACCGCACGAAGCTGTCCGTCCGCGACACGGCCGTCGTTCTCGGGGTGAGCCCGCAGCGCGTCTCCCAGCTCGACCACGCCGCCAGCTAGAGGCGTCCACACGCCACATCGGCTCCTGCACCGCCCTGGTGCAGGGGCCGTTTTCATGCCCTGACCTGCTCGGATGCCACGTCCCGCTGTGGAGTCGCCGCAAGTGCCGGCGCGTGTCGGTGACGCGGAAGTCGAAGCCGCGTAGCGACACGACATCGCCCGGTTTGAACTCTGCAAAAGCACTTTTGTGTAGTTACAACCGTAGGAACGAACGGAAGGAACGCCGATGACGAGAGTTGAGCAGGTATTTGTCCACCCGTCCGAGCCGGCCGCCGAGCGTGGCAGCCACTACGTCGAGGGGGCCGTGCGCGCGTATCTGATGCGCGACCTTGCAGACACCGACAAGTGGGTGCTCGACCCGTCGTCGTTCGGCGACGGGCTGTTCTCGGACTACGACGAGCACGGCCCGGTGAGCGCCGAATGCCAGTGCGAGAAGCCGGAGGAGTGCGCGGCCGTCGTGGGGCGGCTGAGTCGGGGTTGACTTGGAGCGCACTCGAAGTCTTATCGTGTGGCGTGTGAAGCCGGTCGAACACTTCTTGTCCATCGCGGAAGCCGCCGAACGCACCGGTCTCAGCACGCACACCCTGCGGTACTACGAACGCGCCGGGCTCATGCTGACAGCGGTCGATCGCGCCTCGTCGAGGCATCGGCGATACCACGATCGCGACATCGTGTGGGTGGGGTTCCTGACGAAGCTCCGGTCCACATCGATGCCTCTCGCACAGGTTCGCGAATACGTAGACCTCGTCCGGCTCGGCGAAGCGACCACGGCGGCCCGGCTCCACCTGCTCCAGCGGCATCGCGTGAGCGTCGCCGCGAAACTCGATGACATCTCGCAGGCTCTCGCCGCCATCGACGCGAAGATCGCCATCTACTCGAAGGGAAGCGTAAACGAATGAGGCACATCGCACTTGG
>NZ_JBFRDL010000100.1:0-5039 GCF_052113525.1 Rhodococcus sp. TAF43 | reverse complement strand
CCGTCACCACCGCGAGGCCCACCATAAGGAACGAGAGACGGGGGCGCGCTACGCGCGCCACACCACGGCCCGTCACGCTGCTCTCAACCCGTCCCGAAATCRTGCCCCCATCATATCCCACGACACCCCACCCACGAAAACCGAAACGACACCCGAAACACCGAAACACCCACTCCCCCAAACAAACACGAGCACACACCCAACACCACACGCGCAAACACCACCGAACCCACACCACACCAACCAGATCCACAACAGTTATTGCGCCACAACACAATTCAAAACCCGCCCTCCGTCGAACCCCAACACCCCCCACACACCACCTCCACACCAAGCCCCAACACACCCCACTTCTTCAACCTGGAAGCACCAGTGTCGGGGTCTCCAGGTTGAATAGAAGGGGAGTATTCGAGTTCCCGACGGCAGCACCGGTACCTTCGGGTTGGAATAGAGGACTACGTATTGGTCACCAACGTGGCGAGTACCGCCAAACCCGAAACCGGTACCTTCGACCAGTTGGACAAGAAGCTGAAGTCACACGCGAAGAACCTTGGCTACGAACAGATGACCTGCATCTGGCGCGAAGCCCTTAACCCGTGGGTTGACAATGCTCCAGACTCGACTAAGTGGGCCTACGCCGACATGCTCGCCGGATGGGATCTCATCCGGTTCCTAGTCGCTGAGCAAGTCGGCGCTACCAAGAACCAAGCAGAACGCAAGCTGATCCGACAGGTCGCCGCGGCGCAGTGGGACGATGACCAAAGGGTGAAGTTCAGCCAGGCTGACGTAGATCGGGAGAGGGTGGTCGACCTCTTCGTCGACATCACCGCTGACCTTGTCCACTCCCCGACGAGTACCAAGCTGCAATCGCGCACGTCGCGCCCTCTCGGTGGGGTGGCCTCTTACCTGCTACAGACGCCGGCACCCTTCACCTTGGTGCGTGGCGCTCCTGGACAGGGCAAGTCGACCCTCAGCCAGTTCGTTTGCCAGGTGCACCGCAGCGCATTCAAACCAGAATCTGAGCGACCCAAAGCCCTGCCGGAGCTGGAGAATCCTCGATTCCCGATTAGGTTGGACCTGAGCGACTACGCGCTATGGCTCGCCGGCAACGACGTGTGGGACCACTCCGATGACCGCAAATCGACGAAGGTGAAGGCACGTAAAGGCGAGCAGGCAACCATCGAATGCTTCCTCGCCGACCTGATGACGTATGAGAGCGGCGGCATCACCACCACTGCCGCGATGGTGCAAGACATCTTCGAGCGAGTTCCCAGCCTCGTCGTACTCGACGGACTCGACGAAGTCGGCAGCGCCAGCATCCGACGCCGCGTCGTCAACGAGATCAACGCGTTTGCCAGCCGAGGGAAGACCTACACCGAACCGCTCAAGGTCATCGTTACCACGCGACCTAGCGCGGGTGAACTGCCGGAGCCGGAGCCGGACAAGTTCCAGATCATCACACTCAATCAGCTCACAGGTGATCAGCGCGCGGACTACCTGCGCAAATGGTGCGCCGTCCGGGGCATCAAGAGTAGGGACGGCCGCACGCTGCGGAAGAGCTTCCAGGAGAAAAGCCGTGAACCGTATATCCACGAACTCGCCGGCAACCCGATGCAGCTGACGATCCTGCTGGACCTCCTCCACCAGCAAGGAGCGGCCACCCCCACCCAACGAACCGACCTCTACGACAAGTACGTCGAGCTACTCCTCGCGCGAGAGGCAAACAAGCACCCCAAGGCCGTTCGCGACCACAAGGAGGAACTCCTTGAGATCATCCCGTTCCTCGGCTGGTACCTCCATGCCCACACCGAAGAATCGCAGATCAACGGACGCATGAGCATCCACGAGTTGAAGGCGGCGATGCTCCACTTTCAGCGCACCTACGGCAACCGTGAGTCAATCGTCGATCAACTATTCGAGGGCGCGAGCGACCGTCTGTGGGCCCTGACCAGCAAGGTTGACGGCACCTACGAGTTCGAAGTTCTCTCGCTGCGTGAGTACTTCGCCGCGCGGTTCCTGTATCAGAACGCTGGCGAGGACAACGCCGACTTCGACAGCGCAACGGTGCTCCGCGAACTCCTGCGCCGCCCATACTGGCTCAACACCGCGAGGTTCTACGGGGGAAACGCAAAGGGCAACGGCGTCTACACGCTGACCGCCGGCATCGAACAGGAACTGGCGCAGAACTCGTCTCCTGCGTCCTACCTCGCTGCGTGGGCACTGCTCACAGACGGTGTATTCCTGCGCCGCCCGCGCGAAGCCCGCAAGGTGCTGACCGCACTCTGCTCAGACACCGGAACCGCGATGCTGTTGTCCGCACTCGATCGCCGGGACATCGTGGCGCTCCCCGGACTCCCCGCCCTCCCCGAAGAGGACGGCGACGATCCGACCTGGCTGCGACTGACAGCACTGATCAGCAAGAACCCGAGCGATGCCGCGAACCTGCAGCGAGTTCGCGTACTGCGGGAACTGCTCAGCCAGCGCAGCGCGTTCGCGACATGGTGGTACCAACAGCTCACCGGAGCGATCGGCACAGCCCAGCAGAACGCGTGGCTCGCGATCGGGGCCTGTTGCGAGGCCGGTGCCGGGATCACCGTGACGTTCGAGGACATGGACCTGTCCGACGGCGCCGCCGAACTCTTCCTCAGCACAGGTCTCGCCGCAGAGTCCGGTAGCACGTTCGAGGCGGCGCTGCTGACCGCGGTGCTGAACGGGGAGTGTCCCAGCGTCACGTCGACCTACTCCATGCCAGCGCAAGTCGCTGTCACTCTCGCGCCCGGAGAATTCCTGACCAGCTCCAAGACCGGGTTTCTCTCCGGTGACGACAGCGCGAAACGCCGTAGATCCGAGGCGATCAACCAGCTGAGGAAATCCCGTTCGCCATGGGAGCACATCGCCAAGGAACGTGCGTTCAGGTCCGGCTACAAGGGCAGCACCTTCCCGTGGGCGAACACCGCCGCAGCGGTACATGAGCACGCCGGTCGTTGCTGGATCGCCTCGGAAATCGCGATCATCGGCGCTGCCTCACCGTTCGGAATTTCATACAAAAAGTGCGCCGAGGCGACGGCGTTCGGAACCGCGGGCCACCCCACCGAGCTCCTTGCTCAGACCCACGCGCACTCCCGCGATGCCGACTGGTGGCGCAAGCAACAGGAGGCTATCGACAACGACGACCTCAGCCGAGCAGAGTGGGCACTGGCGCTGTGGTCCGTCGCGTCGGGACCTGTTGTATCCGAACTGCTCCCCGAACTCACAGAGGTTCTCGGGGAGCTCTCTGAAGGGCGACGGCGTACAGTCTTGCGCGCCGCGGAGCAGATCGCTCGCTTCGGCTGGCTGGGCAAGCGCCCGGTCACCGGCGACACCACAGACGCCGAGCTGGACGCGCTCAATCGACTCCGAGCACCCGCACCAGCGACCGAGCCAGAAGACAGGTCCGGGTCGGGCGATCAGACGACACTGCCTGCACTTCTCAGCATCGCCCGCGCCGAGCGATGGCTCAAGGTCGACACCGCTGCGACCTACCGATAGACCGACGCGTGACGGGGAGGGGCGGCGTCGGCGTGTCTCGGCGGTGCAACAGCCCGGGGACACCTGAACGCTTACGTCCACCAGGTTCGTGTACGAGCCGGTCTGACTGAGGAAGTCGGCACCGGTCAGATCAACAACCAGGGTCGGCGGATGGTGGTCGACACCGCCCCGACACCGGCAGCGAAGCGCCGACATCTCGTCGACGGCACCGAGCACCGAGCACGTCTCGGCGTCCTGCCCTCAACGTTTCCCACGCCACGCTCAAGGTGTCCGCCAGGTAGTGCAGGTCAGCCACCACCCGCGCGCAGTCAACACCGTCATACCCGCATCCTTCACACACTCCGCCCTCTCGTCCTGCGACGACGGCTTCGTGTCCGTCTCCGCCGCAATAATCAAAGCTCAGGAACGAAGAGGAGTGGGTATGTCTACCGGGACCGGAACTATCGACTGGTCGAAGCTCAGCCGTGAACAGTTCGAACGCATCGTCGAGGTACTACTACGCCGCAAGTGGGAGGGCGCCGGCGCAACCGTTATCTGTCCCGATGGACGCGGCGGTGACGGGGGAATAGACGTCGAAGTCCAGCACTCCGACGGGCACAGAAGCATCTATCAAATCAAGCACTTCCCCGACGGATTCAGCGGCAACCTCAAAAGCACCCGCCAACGTCAGATCGCCGGATCATTCGTGACCGCGATGAAGCTTCTGCCGCCCCCATCCGAGTGGTTCCTGGTAGTGCCAGCCAAACTGACCAAGGGAGAACGCCAGTTCGTCCTTGCACTCGAAGCCCACCGCACCCTGTCGAAGGAGGGCATCGCCCCACCAACAGTCAACATCGTCGGAATAACCGAACTGGACGACCTTGTCGTCGACGATCCGGGTGTCTATCGATACCTCGCTCGCAACCTCCTAAGAGGTGACGTCGAAGCATACGGACTCGAAAGGGCAACATTGACCGGTGAAGCTGGCCAGCTTCACCAGCGGCTCGCTGATCTCGGTGATCTCACCGACTCGACAGACCTGCACTGGGGCTACGACTTCGCCCGACGTGGTGACTGCACCACGGTGACCGTCCGGCCCCAGCACCCTTCCGCCGCAGCCCTTTCCCCCATCACCACTTCACTCAATCTAGGATTCCGTCCCGAGCACGAGTCCATTCGCAGGCAGTTCGAGCGCAGCATGCGTTTCGGCGCGTCGGGTGATGTTTTACTTCCCCGCGACGTGGTGAAGCAGGTCACTATCGATGGCCCCGAGCTGATCCGCGGAACCCACACCAAGACCGAGATCATCCTCAAAGCGCTGGGGCGCCCCGCAGCCGTTGGAACCCCCCTGACGATTCAGTTCCACGACACCGAGGGAACCTTGCATGCTGTCCATAAGGGCACAGTGACCTACGCAGACAGCGGAACCGACGGGTTCGCGCTTCGCGCCGAGTTCTACGGACACCTCACATGCGAGTTCCTCACCCCCAGCGACTCAACGCAGAAGGGAAACAGCGACATCTCCTACACGC
>NZ_JBFRDL010000099.1:0-4750 GCF_052113525.1 Rhodococcus sp. TAF43 | reverse complement strand
AGGCGCAGCACCTCGTCGACGCGCGACGCGGGCAGCGAGTTGGCCGCCGCCATCCACTGCAGGTGTGCCTTGGCCGACCGGTTGGGGTGCACCCACTTTGCGTCGAGCAGCGCGCCGACGGTGCGCAGCGGCTGCTTCAGCTGGTGGTACGGCACCCCCTCGATCAGTGCGGTGCCCGACGTCGGCGTGTCGAGGCCCAGGATCATCCGCATGGTCGTCGACTTACCGGCACCGTTCGGGCCGAGGAAGCCGGTGACGATGCCCGGCTTCACGGAGAACGTGAGATCGTCCACCGCTTTCGTCGACCCGTAAGTCTTTGTTAATTCCCCCACTTCAATCATGAGGGCCATACTGCCCGACGACCGCGACGATCAAAAGCCGGTCGGTAGGCATGTTTGAGATTTGTGAAGCGCTCGGCTCGGATCGCCCGCCAGCGCTTCGCTAACCTCAGCACACAACAATTGTGTTGCAACGACCCCTAGAATCCGCCCTGACGGGTGTGGGGCCGTTGCTGCGTGACCGGCGTTGATGACATGTCCCGGCGGGGTGGCATGCGGGGGCCTTTCGTACCGTGACCTGGGCGGAGGGCCGTCCCGAGTGGGTTTAAGGGCTGCCGGGGGTGGTCCGGGAGTCTCGGCTACGATGCGGTTCGATAGTAAACTTACCGGCCGGTAATGTGGCTGGTATGTCTGGAGGGGAATTCTTGATGTCTCATATTCGCATGATCGCTGCTGCTCTGATTCCTGCTGCTGCGGCGGGGCTGATGGTCACTGCGGCCGGTACTGCGTCGGCCGCTTACCTGCGCTCGGGGGAGGGCTACCAGGGGATTTCGTTCGACCACAACGAGACTCGGATTCTGCGTGATCTGGGCGTCGGCAATGCGATCGACGTAGTTGTTCCGCTGGAGTGGATCGGTATGGCTGTCGGTGAGGGGTCGATCTACGACTCTCCACTGCCGTATGTGGACGCCACGGCCCAGCAGTTGATCGACGAGGCTGTCGCTCGTGGGGGATACATTCAGTTCGACGTGAGCGATCCCGCGATTTGGGGCAGTCGGTTCGACGTCATCCAGCAGTGGTGATCTGCTGAGCTGAGCAGTCGACGGCCCACACACCCGATTCGGGTGTGTGGGGGCTTTTCGTGGGCTGAGTTGGGGTGATGGCATGTCCCGGTGGGGCCGGCGGGTGGGGTGATGCCCGGTGGGCGGCGGTGTTCGAGCTTGGTGTGGGGGTTCGTCGTGTGGCTCAGTTGTGTAGGGGTGGTGGCACACTCGGAGGTAAGGGGGTGGGTACGAAGTGGGATCGTGGTTTCGTGAGACTTGGCGGGCGGCACCTCGGCAGAGTGTTGTTGCTGTATTCGTGCTGACGACGTCGTTGACCGCCACGAGTGCGGCGCAGCAGTCGTGGGGCGTGGCTGCATATGTGTTCGTCTCGTCGATGGTGTGTGGTGGTGCGGTCGTGGTGCTTGTAGCGCGGTCGAGAGTCCAGCAGCGGGGCCGCCGCGGTCGGTGAGTACCGCAGACAAGAGACCCCTACAGGCTTGGCTTCTGTTCTAGGTGTGGGGCTCTTTTGTGTCTGACCTGCGTTGATGTCATGTCCGGGGTGAGTGTCGGGAGATAGGGGACCATTGGGTATGAATCTGCAGTTTTGGGAGGTGGGGGCGTTGCTCCGGCATTTGCAGGGCTACCTGGTCAATGCTCGTCGGTTCTTCACGGGGTGGAGTGTCGCTGAGATCCCGCGAACCGAAGACTCTCGTCGCGAAGAGAGCTGAGCCGGTAAGGGTAGTTCGCGGCCCCGGCACCTTTCCTTGAGTTCTAGTGGTCGTCGCAACACTCCAGTATGGGGAGTGCGATGGTGTTCCAGATCCGGGATCGCTCGGAGAACCGGGGGCGACGGCCTCTGTCCGAGGAGTGGCGTGTCTACTTTCAGCTCATGCGGCAGGGTGTGAGCAACGCAGAGGCCTGCCGGATCGTAGGCATCAACCGCCGGACAGGTAAACGGTGGCGCAACGGGCGTGCCCCGTCAGGCAGGGCCAACGGGGCGCCACCGGTGACTGCGGTGGCGCCTCCACCTGGTCCTTCCCGCTACCTGTGTGAAGCCGACCGCATCCATATCGCGGATCGGTTGCGGGAGAAGGCCACGATCCGAGACATCGCGGCCGAGCTGGGGCGCAGCCCGTCGACGATCAGTCGGGAGATCCGCCGCAACAGGCATCCGATCAATGGCCAGTACCGGCCGCACGCAGCCCAGGCCCGCGCCGATGCCCGCCGGCCCCGTCCCAAGACCGGCAAGATCGGCCGAACCCCCGAGCTACGGGAGTTCATCCAAACCCACCTCGATAAGCGGTGGAGTCCGGAGCAGATCTGCCAAGCTCTCCAGGCAGCCTTCCCCCCGGCAACCGGAGATGCACGTGGTCCACGAGACGATCTACCAGGCCTTGTATGTCCAGGGGTGCGGCGAGCTACGCCGCGAACTGGACCAGGTTCTGCGTACTGGACGCGCTCGCCGCAAACCTCGCCGCCAGGCTCAGCAGCGTCAGCCTCGTTTCGCCACCCCGATGGTGATGATCAGCGACCGCCCCGCCGAGGTCGACGACCGGGCCGTGCCCGGCCATTGGGAAAGCGATTTGATCATCGGTAAGGACGGCGCGTCGGCCATCGGCACGCTGGTCGAACGGGCCACCCGCTACGTGATGCTGGTGCATCTTCCCCGCGGACGCAGCGCCGATCTCATGCGGGATGCCTTGGTGGAGACCGTCGCAACTCTGCCCCGCATCTGACTCGGTCGCTGACCTGGGATCAGGGCAGCGAGATGGGCGCCCACCACTCGTTCACGATCGCCACCGACATCCCCGTCTACTTCTGTGATCCCGCCAGCCCCTGGCAGCGAGGATCGAACGAGAACACAAACGGCCTACTGCGGCAATACTTCCCGAAAGGGCACTGACCTGTCCGTCCGCGGTCGAGAACACCTCGATACCATCGCCGCCGAACTCAACGACCGCCCCCGCAAAACGCTCGGCTGGGATACTCCGGCCGATCAGTTCGCCGCCCTTGTGTCCGGCAACTAGAAGCGGGCAGCCACGCTCACGGATTCGACATGACCGACGGTTCAACCGGGAAAAAGTGCGGCGCCATGGTTATCCACGTGGCGCTGGAAGTGCTGGGCGGAGCTGGCGCGTGATTGCCAGCTCCGTCCACAGACTATGTCGCTCCAGGCTTCGGCCTAGATTCCCATCGAGCGGGCGATCATCGGCCAGGAGTTGTGCAGGTCGTCCTTCCAGTAGCCCCACGAGTGGGTGCCGGTGGGCTTGAAGTCGAACGTTGCGGGGATCTTCAGCTCGGCGAGGCGGTTGGCGAGGTTGTGGGTGCAGTAGTTGGTGGCCGCCTCGATCACGCCGCCGACGACTACCCGCTCAGCCTGGGCGAGCGGCTTGCCGTCGATACCGGGGCTGTTCAACTGGTCGTGGGGGCCGGGCAGCCCCGATCCGGTGGAGACGTAGAGCTCGGTGCCGCGGAGCTTTTCGGCGTTCACGACCGGATCGTTCTGCACCCAGCCGGGCCCGTCGAGCGGGCCCCACATGTTGGTGACGTCGACGCCACCCCGGACGCCGGTGACGAGCCGGATGGCGTTCTGTCCAGCCCAGGTGCTGGTCTCGGCGCAGCCGCTGTACGAGCCGACGCTCTTGTAGAAGCCGGGCTTGGCGATCGCCAGGTTGAGCACCGAGGTGGCGGTCATCGAGATCGCAGCGACGGACTGCACCTTGTTGGTGCCGAACTCGGCGTCGATGACGGGCGGCAGTTCCTGGGTCAGGAAGGTCTGCCACTTCTGACGGCCGAGCTTCGAATCGTCCTTCTGCCAGTCGGTGTAGTAGCTGAAGGCGCCCTCGAGCGGGGTGACGACGTTGACGTTCTTGTCCTTGAAGAAGTCCATCATGTCGGCATTGCGCTGCCAGGTGGCCGAGTCCTCGCCGCCACCGGCGCCGTTGATCAGGTACAGCGTCGGGCGCGGCTGGCTGCGATCGGCGGGCAGGATGACCTCGAGGGGGATGTTGCGGTCCATCGACGGCGAATACACCGAGATGGTGACCTTGCGGTCGGAGTTCTTGGTGGACTTCGCTAGGTAGGCGCCGGAGGCGCCGAAGGTGGCGGGGGCGCCGTTGTCGGCGGACGCCGTGGCCGGCACCGCGAGCAGCGAGGCCGCGGACACGACTACCGCGGCCGCCAGAACCCGGGCGCGCCCGACCTTGGAATTCCTCATGCGAACGTCCTCCCCTTGAACCTTGAACATGCCGCGCTACACCGAATGTGCTCACGGGCGGTCATCAACTCGGCACCGAGCCTCCCCCGGGGCACAGCATTCGGACAGCACATTACCGACTGAAGAGCGGTGAATGTCCTGATTGGCGTGACAGGCCCGGGATTCACCCGCCAATTCACTCCACACCGACCGCGCGACATCGCAGGTTGAATCGCCCCGGCATGTCTGGAGACTTACGAGTTTGAGAACTCAGCGATGGGCTGAGTTCGGTGATCACGGTAGTAGAGGGCTTCATACTCGGCCGGCGGCAGGTCGCCGCAGTGTTCGTACAACCGCCGGTGATTGAACCAGTCGACCCATTCGAGGGTGGCGACTTCGACCTGGTCAACGGTCCGCCACGGGCCCTGGGCCTTGATCAGTTCGGTCTTGTAGAGGCCGTTGATCGATTCGGCGAGGGCGTTGTCGTAGCTGTTGCCGGTGGCGCCGATCGA
>NZ_JBFRDL010000098.1:0-5066 GCF_052113525.1 Rhodococcus sp. TAF43 | reverse complement strand
TGGCGCAGGAGGCCGAGGACGCCGCGATCGACTACGCCGCGGACTTCCCCTTCACCGCCGAGCGACCCTGCCCGCCCGCCGCCGAGGACTCCGAATTCCAGTGGTCGGAGAACATCGGCCGGATCCACCGAGGCGCGACATTCCTCGCGGACGAGGGATGCGGCATCTATGACCTCCTGATCCTGCGCGGCCCGGCCACGGGGCAGGTGTGGTGGCACAGCTACGAGCACGCCGCCGCGCTGCCGGTGCTCCACCCAGACACCCGCGAGCCGCTGACGTTCCTCGACTGGTACGAACTCTGGCTCGCCCGCGCCCTCGACCCGGACCTTGACCAGGTGGAGAGCTTTGCCGAGTTCGCCGACCACGGCACGAACCACGCCTGACGTATCGCGGTCCCTCGGGTACATCACCCCAACCCGGTCACGCGCAGTGTGATGTTGAGCCGCCCCGACGTGAGCCCGCAGCCCGGGTCGGCGGTGCCCGGAAAGACCTTGGGCACACCGTGGTACGCGAAGCGGGACGGGCCGCCGAAGACGAACAGATCGCCCGAGTGCAGTCCCACGTCGGTGTACGGCTTGCCGCGGGTCTCGGCATTGCCGAAGCGGAAGGTGCAGGTGTCGCCGATGCTCAGCGACACGACCGGTGCGCCGCAGCGCTCCTCCTGGTCGCGGTGCATGCCCATGCGGGCGGCGTCGTCGTAGAAGTTGATCAGCGCGGCATCGGGCTCGTAGGCCGCGCCCGCGGCCGGGTCGTCGTACGCGTCGGCGACGGCGCGTTTCCCCAACTCCGCCAACCATTCCGGCACCGGAAGCACCCGGCCGCCCCCGGCGTCGTCGGCGACGCGGCTGTAGCGGTACGGCTGCCAGTGCCAGCCGAGGCACACGGTCTGTACCGACATCTCGCGCCCGGTCGGCAGCCGGGCCGCCCGCATCGGTACCGGTCCGCGCGCCCACTCGCGGCACGCGTCGACGATGCCGCGCTGCCGGTCGACGTCGAGCCAGTCGGGGACCAGCACCGCACCGTCCGCGACGGTGCGGCGGGGCCGCGGGATGAGCGCCGACATCTAGCGACTCCCCTTCCGGCTGTGCGCCTTCCAGGCGTTGCACTTGTCCCGCAGGCACACCGCGCAGGGCCGGTAGCCAGCGGCGATCGCGGTGTCCTCGTCCGCGAAGAACACCCGCTGCGTCACGTACCCGCCGCGGGCGATGGCGCGGGCCGCACCGGGGCAGTCCAGCGTGCCGTAGATGCGATCCTTCCGGTGCCCGCCGAGCGTGCCGGGAGTGGCGCTCTCGTGCGGCTTCCCGTCCCTGCCGATCAGCGTGTACATCGTCGGTTCACTCCGCATCGTGCAGGACCAGACCGAGTGTGCGCCGGATGCCGCTGCGCACCGTGCTCACCCCGTGCCGCATCGGCGCGGCTGACCAGCCGCGCACCGACTGCACCGGCCGGTCGTTGGTGGTGAACACGAACGCATGCCCCTGCCGCAGCACGGTGGCGGTGCCGCGGGACTGGGCGCGGGCCCGCTGCTCCACGAGCAGGAACTCGCCGCCCTCGTGATCGACGCCGGGCCGGTCGAGCCCGATCACCACCTGCAGCGGAAACACCAACTCGCCGTACAGGTCCCGGTGCAGCGCGTTCCAGTCACCGGTCCCGTAGCGCAGCAGCAGCGGGGTGGGCCGGCGCTGCCCGGCGGCGTGGCACATCGCGAGCCACTCGTCGAGGGTGTCCGGCCACGGCGCCGGCCGCCCGAGTCGCCACGCCCACTCGCGGGCCACGGGGAGCAGTTTCACGTAGAACATCGCGCGCATCTCGGCGATCGGCGCGGGCAGCGGGTAGTCGAAGTACCGATACTGCCCGGCCCCGTAGCGGTGCCGGGCCATGTCGACGGTGGACCGGAACCGGCCGGCGTCGTCGTACAGGTCGACCAGCTCCCGACACTCGTCCCGCGTGAGCAGTGGGCGGGCGCTCTGGGCACCGCCGAACGTGTCGAGCTCGTCGAGCAGCGGCACCCAGTCGACGGCGTCGACGCGCTCGGTCAGCGTCGCGGCGCTCATGCCGCCTCCAGTGTCAGCAGCGCGCGCTTGGTCTCGGCGCCGCCCGCGTACTGCCCCATGCTGCCGTCGCTGCGGACCACCCGGTGGCACGGCACGAACAGCGGCAGCGGGTTGGTGGCGCACGCGGTGCCGACCGCCCGCACCGCGCGCGGGCTGCCGGCCGCCTCGGCGATCTGCGCGTAGCTCGCGGTGCGGCCGTACGCGATGTCGGGCAGGTGGGTCAGCACCGAGCGCCGGAACCCGCGGGACAGCCGCAGATCGAGGGAGACGTCGAAGCGGGTGCGACGGCGGGAGAAGTACTCGTCGAGCTGCCGGGCCGCATCGTCCAGGCGGGCGGGCGCCTCGAGGATCCGCGGGCTGACCTGTTCGGCGAGCATCGCGAGCACGGCGTCGTGGTCCTCGCGGGCGTACGCCACCCGGACGAGGCCCGCCTCGGTGGCGGCCAGCATCAGCCGTCCGACGGGGGTGTCGACGGTGCGGTAGGCGATGTCGAGCAGGCCGTCACGGTCGGCGGCGGCCGTCAGGCGGGCGTGCAGCGAGCTCAGCGCATCGGCGTCGGCGCCGTCGTGCGCATCGGGGAACGTCAGGGCGCTCATCGTGCGGCTCCTTCCTGTGCGAGCGGTTCGGGATCGGCGGCGGCCGGATAGGTCCGTCGCAGGCGGGCGATACCGTCGGACGCGGCCCGGCGGGCGGCGTCGGTGCTGTTGCCGAGGATCCCGGCGACCTCCGCGTAGGGCAGGCCGGCGAGGTGGTGGTAGACCACGGCGGCGCGCTGCGTGAACGGCAGGTCCGCGAGCGCGTCCCACAGTTCGTGGTTCCACAAGCCGGGGAGTCCGCGCGCGGTTGCCCGGTCCGGTACCTCGTCGGTCGGGATCGGAACCCGCTGTCGGGTCCGGTGGACGTCGACGGCCTTGCGGTGCGCGATGGTCACCAGCCACGCCTCGACGTTGGCGCCGGGCGGCAGGTCCGGGTAGGCACGCAGCGCGGCGAGGAAGGTCTCCGACCAGGCGTCCTCGGCTTCGAGCGGGCCGAGCAACGCCCGGCACACCCGCAGCACCACCGGCCCGTGCTCGGTGACGATCTGTTCGAACGGTTTCAGTCCCACACCCTGTAGACGCTCCGGGGCGCCGGAACGTGAGGTGCCACCGCCGTCAGAACAGCCCATCCTGGATTCCCACGGAGGCCGGGCTCTCCAGATCCAGCAGGAACTGCTTGCGTTCGAGCCCGCCGGCGTACCCGGTGAGCGAGCCGTCACTGCCGACCACGCGGTGACACGGCACGATGATGCCGATCGGGTTCCGGCCGTTCGCGGCGGCCACCGCGCGGATCGCGGCCGGGTTGCCGAGGTGCTCCGCCAACTGCAGGTACGTCCAGCAGTCGCCGTACGGGATGGTCCGCAGCGCGTCCCACACCCGCTGCTGGAACTCCGTGCCCGCCGGCGCGAGCGGCACCGTGAACTCGGTACGGGCGCCGTCGAAGTACTCGGCCAACTGCGCGGTCACGTCGTCGAATCCCGCGTCRACGCGCGGGCCGAACCGCGCGCTGTCCGGCAGGTGCCGCTGCGGGTGCATGTAGAGCCCGCACAGGCCCTCCGGTGTCCGGACCAGCGTCAGCGGCCCGACGGGCGATTCGACCACGGTGTGCACGGCATCCACGTCCTCGATACTCCCAGCAACCACCGACAGTTCGCGAGGATCGGGCAGGATGGCGGGATGCTGCCGTTCCCCGTCAATCCGCTCCAGATCCTCCCGACGGTGCAGAAGGCAGCACAGTCGTCCCTGCAGTGGTCCGTCGACACCGCCGTATTCGTCGTCGGCCTCCCGACACGGGTGGCCGCGCTGCTCGACGAGGCCGAGGGCCTGGTGCGGCAGGTGTCCGGCGTGGTCGATGGCGCAGCCCGCGCGGTGGCCGCGGCGGACGCCGTGATCGCCGCGTGCGCGACGCTGGTGGACCGCACCGCGGTGGTCGCGAACGAGACCGAGATCGTGGTCGCCACCGCGGCGCGCTCGGCCGCGGTCGCCGACGAGCTGCTCGGCATCTACCAGCCGCTGGCGCTGGCGGCCGCGCCGCTGGCGTCGCAGTTCGTCGACGAGATCAGCGAGGACGAGGTTCATGCCGCGGTCAGGCTGTTCGACCAGCTGCCCGAGCTGACCGACCGGATGACCGCGCTGATGCCGATCCTCGCGACCCTCGACACCGTCTCCCCGGAGATCCACGAACTGCTCGAGGTGGTCAAGGACGTGCGGCAGGCGATCATCGGAGTTCCCGGATTCCGCTTCTTCCGGCGGCGCGGGGAGGACAAACTGGGAGAGGGCGAGTAGCCGACACCCCACCCGCCCGGAACCTTCGAACGGGAGAGCCCGATGGATCCGCAACCGCGAGGCACGCTCGACCGCGCAGCCGACGGCGTCGACCTGCTCATCACCCGCACGTTCGACGCCCCGATCGCGGACGTCTGGGCGTCGATCACCGAATCCGACCGCACCGCAGGATGGTTCGGCCCCTGGGAGGGAGAACCGGGCGCCGGCAACACGATCCGGGTGCAGTTGGCGTTCGAGGAGGACACACCGTGGAGCGAGATGCTGATCGACGCGTGCGATCCGCCGCGGCACCTCGCGCTGTCGGTGACCGATCCGGGCGGGGCCTGGCGGCTGTCCGCCGATCTGCGTGAGGCGGACGGGGCCACCGAGCTGACGCTCACCCACCTCGGCATCCCCGTCGACACGGTCAGCGAGGTGGGGCCCGGGTGGGAGTACTACCTGGACATGCTCGTCGCGGCACGCCGGGGCGAGACGCTCCCCGAGTTCGGCGACTACTTCCCGGCGCAGAGCGGGTACTACCGGGGCCTGGCCGACGACCTCGGCTAGGGCATGTCTGAAAAATGACCAGCCCTGGCGCTAGGTGTCTTCAACACCGTCCTCACCCCGCTGCAGCAGGACCACTCCGTGGTGTTCCCGGGCGCGGTACGGCCTGCTGCAACGTGGCGGCGACCCATCCAAGGGCCGCCAGGGG
>NZ_JBFRDL010000097.1:0-8765 GCF_052113525.1 Rhodococcus sp. TAF43 | reverse complement strand
GTCCTGTTGATCGCTGGCGACGTCATGCGCCATCGCATGCACAAGTGGTCGCAGATGCTCGAATCGGTGGTCCGTCAGGGTACCGGTCATCTTCCGAAGAAGGTGACCATCTCGTTCCCGCCCGGGTGGCGTTCGCCGCGCCGCGCGACCATCAAGCTGCACCGCGGCACCGTGATCCGGCCCAAGCAGTTCGAAGAGGTTTCCCGTGCGATCGAGGCCGCGTTCCCGGCGGCCGGTGAGCAGGAGACAAAGGTGCGCCACAAAGCGCACCACGACCGCATCGTGATCACCCGCGAAACCCCTGCTGTCGACACCCGTTCCGAGCGTCAGAAGGTGCTCCAGGCAGTCATCGACGACACGTCGATCTTCAAGGACCCGAAGGTCACCGTGGAGACGGTCGACGAGAACGGCGTCGAGACCGGCTACCGGATCACGTTCGCGATGTCGATGAACGCCGGTGCCGGCAGCTTCCAGATGAAGGTCGAGGAAGCTCTCGCATCGCTGGCCGGCGAGCACGAGTCCGGCCGGAACTGGACCACCGACTGGTACCCGGACAAGGGCTACCTGATCATGCGTCTGGTCGCGCCGATGCCGACCCGCGTGGACCACCCGCTCGCTCTGGTCGACGAGAACCTGCGTCACCTCCCGTACGCGACGGCCGCGGCGGACCGGACCATGTTCTGGGATGTGTCGACCAGCTCGAACAAGCCGCACTGCCTGATCGTCGGTCCGACCGGTGGCGGTAAGACGTCGGTGATCCGCACGCTGCTGACCGAGGCCGCGCGCCGCGGAATCCCGTTCGTGGGCGTCGATCCGAAGATGATCGAACTCGACGGCCTCGAGGGCTACCCGGGGTGCGGGGCGATCATCTACGACGCGCTGCGTGCAGCGATGTTCGTGCGTGCCCTGCACACCGAGATGATGGCCCGCAACGCCTACATCCACGAGATGAAGATCGAGGGCTCGCAGCTGCCGCTGATGATCGCGGTGCTCGACGAGTTCTTCATCCTCTCCGGCAAGTGGCAGCGCCTGATGAAGACCGGCGACGACGAGACCCGCGAGCAGCTCAAGGAACTCGATCCGCTCGGTGCGTGGGCTGATCTCGCGGTGCTCGCGCGTTCGGCCGGCATCCGACTGCTGCTCGGCGTGCAGCGCCCCGACGCCAGCCTGTTCGGTGGCGCCTCCGGCAACGCCCGCGACAACTTCGGCACGCGCATCTCGCTCGGCAACCTGTCGCAGGACGGCGCGCTGATGCTGTGGGGCGACGCGACCGTCGGCCGCACCGTCGACACCTCCGTCAAGGGGCGCGGCGTCGCGCTGGGCGATGACGGCAACCCGGTCGACGCGCAGATGTGGTGGACCCCGAACGTCGACAAGCATCCGAACAAGTGGAGCCAGCTCTCCGAGGGCGAGAAGGCGATCATCGACGGCCTCGTGCCGACCGAGGCTCCGCAGTTCACCTGCTACTCGCGCGAGCTGGCCGAGTTCATCGAGTCCGAGCGCGCGCTGGCCAAGCACGCCCGTAAGCACGGCAGCGCTCTCGAGCCGATCGTCATCGGCGCCGCCACCACCGCTGACGACACCGATGTGGACCTGACCAAGACACCCGTCGCCGAGCCCGTCGACGACGACCTGCCCGACGTCATCCCCGCCTCCGCCGTCGAGGCCGGCATGACCGTCCTGATCGACGACGAGGACGGCGAGCTGGTGCCCGTCACCGTCGACGCCGTCGACGTCAGCCGCGACGCGAAGGGCGACGTCACCGAGACCGTCCTGACCGTCGGCTCCGGCCGCGTGAAGACCCGCATCACCTTCGACGCCACCGGCGTCGTCGTCCTGCCCGAAGCCGACCTCGTCGGGGCGATGGCCTGACCCCCTAGTTGTCCGTTTCACCACCACCGAGAGGAACCACCATGAGCCGCCGTATTTCCCAGTCGATCACCCCCACCGCCGAGGACGTCACCGCGCTGCGCGGGCCGTTCACGAAGAAGGGCGCGAACGACCCCCTGATCGTCGAGCTACGCAACCAGCTCAGCGATGCCCCCGCCTGGCTGGCCAAGCTCAGCGAGGACCAGGAGCTGACCCGTGAGCGGCTTGCCGAGATCCGAGAGGCGTCCGCCAAGCGCCGCGCGATCATCGAGGCCCTGCCCGAGGGAGACGCCCGCGACAAGGCGCTGACCGAACTCGACGTCACCGAGAAGATCGTCGAGGAGATGGACGGCGAACTCGCAGGCGTGAGCGCCTTCAGCGGGATGAACTGATGACGCCCACAGTTGATGTCGAGATCACTTCCGAAACCACGGCTCGCGCCACCCTCGCCTCCGACGTGGCGGTGCCGCCGATGGAACTGGAGGCGACGGAATCCGACTCGATCGACGTCGTTGTCCACSGGTTCGTTTCCGGCGCCGCCAAGGACCAGGGCGTCGCGCTCGAGGTCGTCTTCCGCAAAGGCGAGAACAAGCGCTTTCTGACCGTCTTCCCCGACGGGAAGGTCGAGCAGCGCGCCCCGAGCGCTCCGATGCAGGCCGTCGCTCCCGCAGCGACCGAACCGGCCGCGGCGCAGCAGCCTGCTGCGCCGTCTGGTCCGGTCGTTGTCTCGGCCGAGCCGATCGCCTACGAGAGGCCGGCGCAGCCCGCGCAGGTGCCCGCACAGGCCGCCGCGGCGCCCGTGCAGGCCGTTGCTCGTCCGGTCGCTGCCCCGACACCGTCCCCGGTGGGGCAGCGGCCGGCCGAGCCGGTCACCGGCCCGATCACGGGCCCGTTGGAGGGGCTGTCGCAGTTGTCGGCGCCGCGTGCGAATCCGGCGTCGAGTGATCCGGCTCGGCTCGGTGTGCGTGGCCGTGTGAACGCGATGCTCGGCCTGAAGCTGGCGCCGAAGTCGGATTCGCTCGAGATGCGGCTGCGCGGTGCGCAGTCGACGATCGCGCGCACGCTGCCCGAGGGCGCGCTCGTGGCGTTCGTCAACGTCAAGGGCGGCGTGGGCAAGACCCCGATGTCGATCGGTCTGGCCGACGTCCTGGCCACGAATCGCGGTGCGGGCTCCGCGGTGTGCGTGGATCTCGGTGAGGTCGGTGGCAGCTTCGCCGACCGCATCGCGGTGCCGCCGGAGCAGGGGCAGGACGTCGTCAGCCTTCTGGCCGGCATCGACCCGGCCGCTACCGATGTCCGTCCGGCCACCCTCGCCCGGTACCTGACCCGGCAGCCGAGCGGCGCGGATGCCGTAGCCGGCAGGTCTGGCGCGGAGGCGAGCCTGAGCTACGAGGATGCGGCCGCACTCGGGTCCATCCTGGGCCGGCACCGCGACGTGATCGTGGCCGACACCGGCAACTCGGCCCTGGCCGGGAGCTGGCGGTGGGCGATCGGGGCCGCGAGCGCGGTGGTGATCCCGCTGCCGATGCGCCGCGACGCGGCCAAGGGCGCCCAGCACGCGCTCGCTTCCCTTGCCGCGGTCCGCCCGGACCTGCTCGCCCGCACGGTCGTGGTGATCACCGACGGGCCGGGTGATGCGCCGATGGTCGAAAAGGAGGTCGTCGAGGTGTTCACGCAGTCGCAGGTGCGGGTGTGCCGGATGCCGTTCGATCCGCTGTTCGCCTCCGGCGAGCGCATCACCCTCACTCAGCTGCGGCGCGAGACACAGGACGCGTTGACCGTCCTCGCCGCGACCGTCGTCGACCTGATGGCCGCGCCGTGAGCTGATCCCGTAGCCCGGCACCCCGGGCCGTACGACATCGGTCCTCCCACCCCATGACGACCTCTGTTTCGCGTGACAGACACTTGAACGAAAGGCAGCTCGATGAGCTACGACATCTCCACCGGTAACCGTTCCGCACGCCGCGCCGTGGGTGGCCGGCACCGCAAGGCCCAGCGCACGGCCACCGCCGCGCTGGTCGCGACCGCGGCCGTGGCCGCGGGCCTGGTCCTCTCCCCGTCTGCCGGTGCGGCCCCCACGCAGGGCGGCACGACCGGTGGCGGCACCCAGGGCGGCACCACGGCCACCCCGGCGCCCGCGCCGGCTCCGGAGCCCGCGTACGTGCCCGAGGCACCGAGTCAGCCGACCTACTGGGTCGAGGCCCCGGCCGTGCAGCCGACCTACGTCCCGAAGCCGAACTACAACTACGACACCGGCCAGTACACGCAGCAGTCGAACTACGTTGCGCCGATCGACTACTCGACCTTGCACGCCCCGGTGGCCGTCGAGGCGGCGCCGATGTACATCGCACCGCCGAAGACGCTGATGATCGGCGATTACCACGCCGTCCAGCCGAACTGGATGACCGACGGCGATCTCGAGCGCACCAACAACACCTCCGAGCTGATCCGTTCGCAGGTCTCGACGTTCTACCGCTCGATCGGTGTCGACGCCGACCGCGCGGACCGGGTCGCGGCCGGCCAGCTCGCCGGCACCATCGGCGGCGCGGTCATCGGCGCCGGCGTCGGCGCTGTCCCGGGTGCACTGTTCGGCGGCACTGTCGGCGGCAACCAGGGCCTGATCATCGGCGGCGTCGTCTCGATCCCGCTCGCGCCGATCCCGGGCCTGCCGGCCACGGTCATCGTGCCGACCACGGTGGCCGGCACCGCTGTTGGTGCTGCGATCGGCGGCGCGATCACCGCCGTCCCGGGCGCGATCGTGGGCGGTGCGATCGGCTTCGCCGCCGGTACCGCGTTCGGTGCGGGCGACGATGAGGGACAGCCGATCGAGGTCGAGCTGCCGAGCATCGACTCCGAGGCCATCACCGCGCAGACCGAGACCACGCTCACGCAGTGGGAGGACTCCGGCCCGGTCGGTCAGGCCGCCGCCACCGCCGTGCGTGACGTCGTCGCCGCGGCCCCGGGCATCGACCAGCAGGCCCGCGACTGGGCCGCTGAGCAGCCCGGCGGCCAGCAGGTCGTCGACGCGATCGACGGTGCTCTGACCGCGTTCGGGCAGGGCTCGGCGGGCGTTGCCTCGCAGATGATCTCGTCCGCTATCGGCCAGGGCGCCGGAGCCCCGGCCAACGCCTGACCCAGAAAGGGCGCAACACCATGAAGATCAGCCCGGCGGGCCCACCGCCCCGCCCCCGCTCACCGCACCCCCCGCGGCCGCCGGGGACGGCAGCAAGCCGCCGCGCCGGCCGAATGGGAAGACCATCGGCGTTGCCAGCGTCGCGGCGCTCGCGATCATCGGCGGAATCGTGTGGGGCAAGTCCCTCACCGGCGGCGACGAGCCCGCCAACACCGCAGCCGCGGCCACCACCACCGCATCCGAGGACGACGGGCTGCCGATCCTGGATCTGCCCACCGCGACGACCACCACTGCCGCATCGTCCGAGGTCGACGACGAATGCCGCGCTGACCGGGGCGATCAGAACAGCGGCGCGGGCGTCATCGCCGCGTGGAATCACGCCTACTACGTCCAGCGCTCCGGAGCCGCCGCGCGTGCGCTGGCCACCCCGAACTCGTCGGTGGTGCCGGCCGACCAGCTCCAGCCGTTCATCGACGGCCTCCCGGTCGGCACCAACTACTGCATCCGCACCAAAGCGCTGTCCGACGACGTCTACCTCGTGGACCTGTCCGAGATGAGACCTGAAGGCGTCCAGCGGATCACCCAGACCGTCACCACCAAGAAGATCGACGGCAAGTGGTTCGTCGACGTCTTCAACTGACCGGCCACCACGAGAGGACTTCCGAAAATGACCAGCTCACGCAACGCCATCACCAAGACCGCCGCCGCGGCCGCCGCCCTCGCTGCGGCCGCGATGCTGACCGGTTGCGGTAGCGACGACGCCCGCGCCGCCGCATCGGTCACCACCTCCACCAGCGGCGCGATCGTCACCGACACCAGCACCGACCTGGGCAGCATCGTCATCGGCTGGGGAGATCAGCACTCCGACACCGAGATCACCACTCCCAAGCCGGCCGAGGTCACCGCGCGCTGCACCGGCCGCGGCGACGACCTGGCCGTCGACATCACCGCCCCGCACGGATGGAAGATCGGCGCCCGCCACGGCTCCCAGACCCTCACCGTCGAAAACACCGACCAGAACCTGACCGCAGCGGACATCGACACCACGAACCAGCTCCTCGACACCCTCCAGGCCGTCGACTGGTCCGAGACCGACCAGGCCGACATCGCCGCCACCACCGACGCACCGGCCGACTGGAAGCCCACCCACAGCGGCCGCATCCAACTCTCCATCCACGTCGACTGCCGCTGACCAGCACAAACGACACGTCTCGCCCGGCCTCAATCACGCCCCCGCTCCGGAACACCGCAGCGGGGGCGCTGCTCTTCCCGAGCTGAAAGCAGTCACTGAAAGTGCAAACGGCATCGAAACTCTGCGATACATTGGCCCCAGGCAGCAGCGCCTCGTGACATGCCTGGGCTGCGGTGTCGACGACGACCCGCCTCTCCACCCTCCGTGCGCAATCCTCGCGACGAGCGGATCGAATGCCCTCCTTCTTCCCGGTTGTTCCCTGGCAACGGACGTTTCGCCCCGATCGCCGCTGCGTCGCCTCGTGTCATTCCGCCCCCCCGATACCTATGCGGGCCTTCACCGCACAACAGAATGGAGTGAAAGCATGAGTACCTACGGAACTACCAAGGGCACCGAGCGAGCGATCATCGAGAACATGCTCGACCGCAACCGCGAAGCGCTCATCGAGACCGCACGCGGCCTGCCTGACGCCGATGCCCGACGACGACTCGTCGCGTCGCTGACGACACCGATCTCGTTGATCAAGCATGCCGCTGCCGCGGAACGGATCTGGTTCCAGCGGTTCTGGGCGGGTCTCGACGAGTCTGAATGTGATGGATACTCGCGCCGCGACGAGGGCACCTTCTTCGTTGCCGACGACGAGTCGCTAGCGGACGTCATCGCCGAATTCGAGCGCGCAAGCCAACGATCACGTGAGATCGCGTCCCGCTTCGACCTCGACGACACCAAGGACAATCCCCGCGAGGGAAGCGTCAGCATGCGATGGACGCTGCTCACCTTCATCCAGGAGTTCGCCAGACACGCTGGCCACGGCGACATCCTGCGCGAACAGATCGACAATCTCCCACTGCGTCAGCCGAACTCGTGAAACTTCGCCGCTACCCAAGCATCCGCTCCAGCTCGCCGTCCATCTCATGTCACTCGTGGGTGAAGACGCCCAGGCATGCGAAGGAGGCCGGCGCTCAACTGCGCAGATGGCACGTCTCTCCTGAACGGTCGTTGAACGACAAGCGCCCCCGCTCCAGTGATTTGGAGCGGGGGCGATGCGCTGGTGCCGTGTCAACCAGCGTCGTTAGCTTCGAGTTCCGCGATGCGTTGCTTGAGGCGGTCGATTGTCCTGCCGATGCCGAAGATGAGTTCGATGTTGCTCTCTTTCATGGGGTGAATGCCCATGACGTCGTAGAGCTCACGCCAGATCCTTCGTTCGGAAGCGCGATCACCGGCCAGTGTCGCCTCAGCCATGACCAACTGGATCTCGGCCGGTACCTGCTTCTTCACGTCCGGCCCGTACGGCGGAGGTTCCTGGTCCTTCCACGGTGACCACTTCGATTGGACGTCTGCGTCGGTCGTCGCGGCGAGTCTGTGCAGGAACTCGCGGCAGGCGGCGGGGTTGTTGAAGACGGTATCCATGCACTGGTGGTAGTCCGGGGGTTGCAGCTGTTTGTGCTCTGACATCGGTCATCGCTCCCGTGTACTCCGTCCGGAGACGAAGAGAGCGACTGTACGCCTGTACACCGAGGGCACGCATGCGCCCCCGCTCCAGGGATCGGAGCCGGGGGCGCTGTGCTGTGTGAGATATGTGCTGTGAGCTGGGGAGACGACACGTCCCGGCCGGGCGACCTACGTGGCGTCGTCGGTGTCCTTGGTGCGCCAGCGCGTCTTGCGTAGGTCGGTGCGGGCGCCCTTTCCTGGCCGGTTGTTCGCCCACTCGAGAATCTCGCTGCGGCTCCACAGCGGAGTGCGTCCGATCTTTTCCACCGATGCCGGGGCTTGTCCGCGGTGGGCGTACACGCGGAAGGTGGCGGCCTTGATGTCGTCGCCGGTTTCTTCCTTGATGAGTTCGACGCATTGGTCGGCAGTCAGGCGATGTGGATTGGCCATGTGACGTGACACCTTCTTGGGCTGGTGTGGGCGAGATTCGTGTAGAGACCTTACATCGTGGGAGTACGCAATCAGAATGCTCCGTGTGCGAAGAGTTGCCGGATCCCGACTTGCAACAATGTAACGTCACGTTGTAATGTAGTTGGTGTTGGTTCGTTCGACGAAGGGGAAACGGTATGTCGTTCATCGGGATTGCTGCTCTGCTGGCGCTTGCCGCTCTGGCCATCTGGGTCTTCGGGGCGTTCCTCGGCCGTATCGGTGGTGGCCTGCTGGTGATCACCTCCCTGGTGTCGATCGCAACCGGTGGTTCGGTTTTCGACAGCGTRGTCCTGTTGGTCGTCGGCATCGTGCTGTGGCTCGCAGGGCATCTCCTGGCCTCGTACAAGACCGGTTACTGGCGCTCTCGCCTTGCCGAGGGGATCGTCGCCCGCACTCCGTTGCGGCTGATCGATCCGGTCTACGGCCGCGAGTACCGGGAGCTTCACCGCGCCGAACGGGCAGCTGCACGYGAAGGCCGCGAGAGGCGCGCCAACGGGCCTGCCGCGCCGGTCGACCACTTCGCCGCATGGGAACGCGAGATGACCGACGACGCTGCGCCCGCCGATCCGGCCCCGGCAAAGGCTCCGGCTCGCCGCCCGGCCCGGAAGCCTGCCCCGGCCAAGCCCGCTGGCCCCTCGCGCGGCGTGGTCT
>NZ_JBFRDL010000096.1:0-5135 GCF_052113525.1 Rhodococcus sp. TAF43 | reverse complement strand
ACCTTAGACAAGTCGAATTATCGCAGGTCGGAGCACCTTTCTTCGTCAGTGACACAGGTGTTCAGCCGAATTACCGTGAAAGCGGCAGGTTAGGTGTGATCACCGACCTGTCAACCTATCCAATCCAGATGACGCCACCCCAGACCGCCATGGGTGAATACCCTTCTCTGTCAGCGGCGGGGCGCGTCCATCCACTCCTCTATCCATCAACTCAGATAGCGGATTGTGCGGGCGCAGTCGCGACGGACGGGCCGGACACTGGTACGCGGCGACCACGAACTGGTTGGACTCCGAACCCCACGCCCCTGACCTCCGCCTGTCCGTCGAGCGACACGAGATCATCGGCCCGGAATTCCTGATGCACACAGCGAGCGGATGCGACCGTCTCGAGGCGATACGCGCGGAACTAGGTCAAGCCGTCGTCGACGGCCCCGACGTGAGATGGCGTCCGCAAGACCATGAGATGCCTTGCACGACAGGCGGGGCGCCGCGTACCCAATGCGACTACGCACTGAGCGGGACCGAGAGGGTGACTGCAATCAAGGCAAATCTGTCGAGCGCTGCAGCTCAGCGGATGAGCGCCGCCCGCAGCACACGCATCAAGAGTGAGCCGCCCGTGCGCAGCGCCGCACCGCCGCCCTGCGTGTTCTTGATGCCGTCCGCGGTCGCGAGGATCATGGCAGCAAGCTCAGCTGGGGCCACCTCGACCCCGGAGAGGTCGATCTCACCCGCGGTGGCAGCAGAGTCGAGGACCTCCCCCAGCCGCTCGACGAGCCAGGTCTGAGTATTGCGGCTGATCTCGCCTGTCAGAGCAAGGCCCGCGTCGAAGAGTTCCGCGCCGTGCGCGCTGGCGCTGATCTCTTCCATGAGGCCGCAGAGGTAGGCCGTCATTGCAGCATCGATGCGGTCGATGACGTCACCATCGGCCGCCAGGGCGGCGTCGACCTCGCTCATGACCTGAAGATGGGCGCGCTCGGATCCGGCGCGAAAGAGATCTTCCTTGTTGTTGAAGTGGAGATAGAGCGCCGCGCGGGACATCCCGGCCGCACGGGCGATGTCCTGCATG
This sequence comes from Rhodococcus sp. TAF43, assembly GCF_052113525.1. Taxonomy (NCBI): domain Bacteria; kingdom Bacillati; phylum Actinomycetota; class Actinomycetes; order Mycobacteriales; family Nocardiaceae; genus Rhodococcus; species Rhodococcus sp. TAF43. Next base: position 4,069 of record NZ_JBFRDL010000096.1, on the reverse strand, counting down.
GTCGTCTTACCGAAACCGTACTGACAGAAGACAGCGAGGGACGCATCGAGGATCCGTCCGGTCTTTTCGTCGTCAGCCACAAACGACAGCCTGACAGATTGGACCATTGGCGTCCACTTGTGCACCTAGACAAATACTGTCAGAGTGTCCATGCATGGGCGGAATCGTCCGCATCAACGAGAGGTCGGGCCAGCCACGATGACCGAAATCGCGAAGCCAGCGACGGGCGCGACCGTGCTGGTGACCGGAGTCTCCGGATTCCTGGGCGGCCATATCGCCACTCGGATCCTCGCGGCGGGATACCGGGGTCCGCGGGACGGTGCGCGACCGCTCCCGCGGGGCGACGCTCGGTACGCTCGTCACCGCCACCGCCGGGGTCCCCTCCGAGAGACTCGAGATCGTCACGGCGGACCTCAACGCGGACGCGGGATGCGGCGCCGCCGTCCGCGACTGCACCTTCGTCATCCACACCGCCTCGCGCTTCCCTGCGGCCGCGCCCCGGAACGCCGAGGAGGTCATCCATCCAGCCCGGGAGGGCAGCTTGCGCGTCCTCGTGGCGGCGCACCGGGCCCGCGTAGCCCGGGTCATGCCGACCTCCTCGGTTCGCAGCCACCAACCGCGGGGCCAGCCGTCCGCCGTACACGGAGAAGGACTGAACCGACGTCGCCGACCGGCGGGCCACCGCCTACGACCGGTCGAAAACCCTTGCAGAGCAGGCCGCGTGGGTTTTCGCAGAATCGAACGGCACGGAGCTCGCCGTCGCCAAGCCGGGCGTTGTCCTCGGCCCGCTCCTGCACCCGCGGATCGGATCCTCGCTCGGACTGCTCGTTGCGCTCATGTCCGGCCGATTCGGGGCATCCCCCGTTTCGGCTTCTCCATTGCGGATGTGCGAGACGTCGCCGAGGCCCACCTGCTAGCCATGACAGTTCCCGCGGCCGCGACCTCAGCGTCGACACGACCGAGGCGCGCTCGCTCCTCGGCTGGGAGCCCCGACCCGTGTCGGCGACCCTGCACGACACTGGCCGTTCCCTCATCAACTCCGGGATCGTCCAGCCCTGACCGCCTGGGCTTCACCCCGCACGCGCCGAGCATTCCACCCAAATCGAAAGGAAACACCCATGACCGAGAACCACATGAACCCCGAGAGCCACGGTTCCACCAGTTCACCTGCAGACACGAGATCGACGATGGAGCTCATCCGCACTACCGAGACCGCACGCCTACGCGCGCTCGTCGCCGCCGACATCGAAGCCGCCCAGGCGATGCACGGCCACGACTTCCAACTCATCACACCCATCGGTGCCGCGCTGACCCGAGACGAGTATCTAGGCGCGATCGCCGCGGGCCAGATCGACTACCGACTGTGGGAACCCGACGAGATCGAGGTTCGTGTGCTCGGAGACGCGGCGATCATTCGCTATCGGGCTATGCTCGAGATCGTCTTCGGCGCGTACCGCGTTCCCCGGACACGCTATTGGCACACCGACAGCTACGAACTCCGCGACGGCCGCTGGCAGGCGATCTGGTCACAGGCAACGGAGATCCAGGCCGTGCAGCAGGCGACGTGACACTGGGGCGATCGGCCCAGAAGACCTGGATGCGCCTGCGACAGCCACGCCGGCGTTCGGAATCCGCGCCCACCCTCGACCAGAGGGCTGGCCAAAGCAACTGGAACTGATCCAGACGTGTGATCAGGAGCCCCCGTTAAGTGTGACTACCGACCGGTCAACCTGTCCAATCCGCATGCAGCCCAGCACGCTCCGCCATTGGTGAACACCCCTCCAGCTGCCCATCGCTCCACTCCACGCGCTCTCTACATTCATTCAGTTAGTCAGACGCTCATAGGCGTGGCGCGTCTCTCTCTCGTCTCTCCAGTACGCCTGCATAGGCCCGAGCTCACCGCGCAACGTGACGCTGCCATCGGCGGCTCGCACGACTAACACGAGTGCGGCCTGCGCGGACGAATCAGCTGTCGGCACCCCCGCCCGCTCCCCAGAGATGTGCTGCGTAGCGCGAGCATGTCTCTTCGTCGTCGAGGTTGTCAATTACTGCCGCGAGTTCCGAGTGGCCGTTGAGCGCGGCGAGGGTCATGAGCAAGTAGCGGAGGTCGCGCTCGTCCCGATGGGGAAGCGTGGCAGTCTCGGCGGTGATCCTTCGCGCCTCGACGAGAGCCTCGGCATGAGGATCAGGCCCCGTGTCCCGAGGCGAAACGGCGGCGATCGTCTCTTGCCACATGCTGGGCGTGGAGTCACTCACGATGAGCCCGAGCACGGTGACGTATTCGAGTCGCTGCTCGGCGCTCACGCGCCGAGCGATGCTGACCAGGTATGGAAAAGCAGCGACAGCGGCCGGCCAGGTGGTGCCTTCCGAAACGAGTGCGGGCCACTGCGCGGTGAAGCGCTCGCCGTCTACAGGATCCGCATCCAGTGCGCGCAACCAGTCGGGCACCCACGCAGCATCACCGTCTCTGGTCGACAAATCCTTCCAACGCGGATCGTCCAGGGGAAACACCCCTGTCGTGGAGGCCCCCGGACGCCAGAGGGATTCACTACTCGGCTGCATCACGAGTCCATCGTCGACGAAGACAGTGATGATGTCGAAATCGGCGGGAACTGGGTTGGTTCGGTGAACCTGTGCATTTCATGTCCCGAGCACTCGACGAACCGCGGCACGACGGCCGCGGACTCGGGATCGCTTGAGAGCACTGTGGCCGGGCGGCCGGCCCTCCGTCAAGAATCGTCGGCGGACGACAAGAAGCAGCGGCGACGCAATCGGTCCTGATTTGCTGTGATCTGGGCATTCGTTGCGTGTGATCACCGCCCGGTCAACCTATCCGAAACGCTTGCCGCCCAGTCTAAGTCGCGCGCCGACGGCCATCCACTGACCTGACAGGTCACTCGGACGGTTCGCCCACCGTCGCACACAAGCTGGAACGCATCCAGATTCGTGTGATCTGGAGCCCTCGTTAAGTGTGATCACCGACTGGTCAACCTATCTAATCTGCATGCAGCCCAGAACGAATCGCCATTGGTGAACACCCATCCACTCCATCGCGCCGCGCCGTCTCTTTCCACAGCTCCGAGCGCACGATTTCAGGCGGCAGATCCCCTGGGGCATCGTGATGGACTGGGCACACCGAACAGCAATATGCGTTCAGGGACAGCGTCAGCGCCAAATTCCAGCCGCGCCGCGATCACCGCCCCTTACGGGTGCGACGAGGCCTTCGCGGCGGGCAACATTGTCGCGCGGCGTATGGCTTGAGCATGGGTAGATGCTGGCAGGTTACTGATCGTCGGAGCTATCGCGCAGCTCGCTGTACTTACCGAGGACGCGCTCCCTCTCCGCGCCGAAAGGGTAGCCTGCGCCCGTTGAAAAACCCACTCTCAGGCCGGCATCACGCAACGCCCTATAGACGTCCTCGTCGATCTCGCCGAGGTCGCCCTCCCCGCGTATTCCCACCGACACGACCACATCACAACGCTGTCGCTGCGGCTCTGCGGGATGCTCAGCTGAATCAGCAGAATCGAGTTGGACCGGGTCGAGGATCTGCCACTTCGCCCACCCACCAACCCGCTCCACGAGCGTGGACGCGATGACTTCGATCATCGCCGCGGCATCAGCGTTGGTCGTTTCGAATTCAAACTCGACGATCTCCTTCGCTGTGATCCGCCAGGAACTCGGTGGTGTGTCCCAGAGGCTCCCCGTTTGGACCGGTCGTCCATTGACGGGACCGAGATCGTGGGCGGTCGATTCGACGATGCACAACATCGGGTGCGAGAAGAGCGCCGCCAGGCGCGCATGCTCCGCGAAAATCGTCAGCAGCGCATCTGCCGTGTGACGGTCCAGGTTCACCAGGGCGTCGTAGCCGGCAAGGGCGAGGACTGTGCCGGTGGTATCCGGGTCGCTGCCGTATCGAAACTCGCCGACGTCGTACATCAGGTCGTTGAAGGCATCGAGGTTCTTGCCGTAGAAAGCGGGGAAGGACAGTGCACCGGCCAACACCGTGTGCGCATCGAGGTTCTTGCCGTAGAAAGCGGGGAAGGACAGTGCACCGGCCAACACCGTGTGC
>NZ_JBFRDL010000095.1:0-5317 GCF_052113525.1 Rhodococcus sp. TAF43 | reverse complement strand
GAGCACCATCATTCGGGGCCGTGGACCCCGACGCAACCCGACCGCGTCGGCCACCCCGCCACGTCCGGAAACCGGAACCATCACCGGGACAAGAAATCCGAACTCGATCAGGCCGGCACGCCGCGCTCACGAAAGATCGAGGCTAAGGCGCCCCTAATCACACAAATGTGGATGGGCCGAATGCCGATGCCAGCTGATCGCGGACGAGTCTGCGCGCAGTGGCAAGTTCTCGATGTCGGCCGGAACGATTTGATAGTGATGCTGACGCATGAGGAAGACGGCATGCGCGTCTGTCGGTCGGGACTCGGTCTGTATTGAACTCGGTCCGGTTCAGTGCTCCCGACGGATTCTGCGATGTGCCATGAACGAGCCTTGGTGGAGGACGGCGCTCGACGATTGCCGCGACGACCCGATCGACGGCTTCAGTCGTCGTTCAGCAGTTCGTCGACAAACTTTCTCGCTGCGAGAGAGTCGCGATCACCGGTGAACGGGCGCGCGACCTCCTCGACTCTCTGCGCAGCCTCTGCCTGTGCCTTCTGAATTGTGTCCCGCAACAGGTTGCTCAGCTGGACGTCGCCGAGGCGTAGTGCCTGTGGCGTGAGACGGACGTCGGTGACTTTGGCCTGTGCGTCAACCGCGATACTGAGTTCACCGTTGCGAGAATTGGTTCGAACCTTGATCTCAGCCAGTGCTTCACGTAGTGACTTGTTCTTCCGCCGCCAGCTGGCAACAGCAGCACGCTGTGCAGCGTTCCACTCATCCAAGTACTCCATTGCAAACTCCTGAAAGAAGTATTTTCGTCCGACCAATCGTGCTTTCTCACGGGATGGTCGGACTTGGCGGTCGCGGGAATCGGCTAACGTCCGTGGTTCGTCGGTGTACTTTCCGAACTCAGGAACGAGCGACGCAGGTGATCTATATCCGAACGGTTCAACCTGACGTCGGCCTGAATTGGTCGGCGTCATTCATCGTAGAACCCAACCTGGTAATCCTGCGAATCGTCAAGCTTGAAGGTCTCGTCGATGTACTCCGCGAAGCTGGGGAGCGTTTCTGGTGGAATGTCGTAACCCCCCGCTTCGAGTGGGTACTTAACCCCGCCAATTTCCACGGTGTCGCCGAGGTTGAGTAGCTTCTTCAGCGTGGCCGTGTTCAATCCGGGCATGGCATAGTCACGAACTTGCAGCGCGGACTCCCTGTCGAAAGCCTCCAAATACCACATATGGTTCATCGCTCCGGTCTACGTTTCGGATCAGCTGGCTTTGTTTGCGCACCGGTGTCGGGATTATACTCGCCTTGATGCTTTCCGTTCTTGTCATATTTCTCGATCGCGCCGTGCTGATAGTCCCACTCGTACGTATTTCTCGATCGCGCCGTGCTGATAGTCCCACTCGTACGTATTTCCCTTGTCGTCTTGCCATCTTTTTCGGTGGCCGAGTCGTTTCGCTGGCCGCGCATTAGGGAATCCCGACAGATTCTTCGGCGGCGTGACGTAGTTGTGTGCGCCTCCACCCCCGCCGCTAGTCGTGGTCGAGTTGAACGTGGTCGGGTTTGCTTCGAGCAAGGGTTGTAGGTCGGTGGCCACTCCACCGATTGCGACACCGGCGGCAACCGTCGCGCCTACTGCGGCCGCGGCCGCGGCGTCGAAGGTGATGAGGACCGTGACGATGGATGCTCCGGCTGCACTGCCGGCTGCACCTGCAGCGGCCGCCGCCCCGGTCCCGGCCGTGAAGAAGCCCGCGATGCCCCCGATGATGAGGCCTGCACCCAGGGCGCCGGCGAGGATTGCGAGGATCTTGTGGTGAGCGTCCTCTATCTTGTCGGCCCAGTCCTCACAAGACGACGCGAGACTCTCGTATTGGGCCGCCACTTGCTCGGTGTCGGTGAATACCAAGTCCATCTGTGCCAAAGCCTGAGGTATCTCGCCCGAGACGATGTCCTCGAGGAGGGGGAATGCCGATCCGGTCTCGTCTCCTGCGCTCCGGAGTCCTTTCGCGGCGGCACGCCACGCATCGCCGAGCGCCCGCAGCTTGTCGGGGTCTCCGTTGGGCCACGTGTGGCCTTGTAGCCAGCTGCTGACCAAGCCCCACCCGAACGGCTCGTCGGTGTCACCGCCGAACGCTCCCTTGAAGGTTGGCGACGTGCTGCTCGGGAGTTGTGGCGGCGGTCCGTCCGGGGGTTCCGGGGGATTCTTGTTGGCCTTCTCGACATTTTCGTGGTTGAGGGCGGTGAAGGCGAGGAGATCGTGCATCTTGCCGAATGCGTTGACGATGTCGGTCCCCGCGGCGATAGCGTCGAATGCCGCCGGATCGTAGCTCGCTGCCCAAGTGGCGCCCGCGCTGTCGCTCCCGGCGCAGCCCCAGTTCGCGTCGAGCACCGCCGCGAGAGTGATAGCCACTTCCTGCCCGCTGGCTTGTGCTGTTCCGTACAGTTCCGCCGCATCGGCCAGCAGTGAGGCGTCCATGGTGATCGGGGCCATCAAGGCCACATCCCCATGTTGTGCTCGACATTTGCAATGTACCTGTCATGCGCGCTCTGTGTGGCGGTCTCGAGTGCAGCCAAGGCGGTCTGCATATCCATCATTTCGCGGTGCCAGGTAGCGGCCTTACCTCGATGCGCATCGGCGGCATCTCCTTGCCAATCAACATGTAGCGCAGCAACTTCACGTTCAACCTCGGCGATGCGCTGCTCGAATTGTCGACCGATTCGGCGGGCTTTCTCGACAAGCGCGAGAATCTGTTCTGTGTTGGCGACGTAGCCTGCCATCAGGCGTCGAGCTCCAGCCTGAGACTGTCTGCTTCGCGCGCATTGCGGTTGTCGGCATTCGTGTAAGCGTCTGCTGCTTGGTGCAGCAACCCGGCGTCGCCGCTCAGCGCCACGGACACACGTCGCGCCGAATCGACCCACTCCGCCCACAGCGCCGCATGGGTGTCAGCCGCATCGCCAGCCCAGTCGTCCTCCATGAGGTTCTCGGCCTCGCGGCGGAGATTCTCGACATCGTCCCAGAATTCGTCAGCCAATGTGGCCACCCGATTCGCGGTCGAATGCATCCGCTCCGGATCACTTCTCATCATCACCCCTGACCCGCCGGTAACGGGTGACCCCCACCCCGTCGCGAGATTACGAGCGCCTGTCCTGAGCTCAGTTGACTCGCGGGGTGTAGAGGTTCAGGCGGCGAGTGGGACCTGGTTGAGGGTCACATGTTCGACAGGAGCCAGGCGTCCGAGGTCGCGTTGGCTGCATCGGCGGTGGCAAGTGCGTTGAATCAAGCGGATGATCGCCAGTCGCAGTTTGTCGCGGTGGCCCAGAGCTGCCGGTCGAGGACGTTCTTCTGGAGCCGCGAGGAGAACGACTCCATCGCCGCGCCAATGGAGAGGGAGGGATGGATGGAATGGTTGGAGCGGTTGGTTGAGAGAAGAGAAGAGTAGAGAGAAGAGAGGGATGTTCACCAATGGCGGAGCGTGGTGGGCTGCATGCGGATTGGATAGGTCTACCGGTCGGCAATCACGCTTAAGGAGGTCTCCAGATCACGGAAGTCTGGAAGAGTTCCAGACTTTGTAAGTCCGGGTGCGCTCGAGTCCGGTATAGGCCACCTTTCCCGGACTGAATGTAGGACCGGTTACCGGGACGCCTGCGCCGGCCGCTGGTCGAGGTCGTTGTCAGTTTCAGAAGTCGACTGCACGGATGTCAGTAGTGGTGTGCACATGTCTACGGTTGTGATCGACCTCAGTAGCGACCGTTGTCCGAACGCCGCCACGGCCGAAGTCAGGATCCAGACGACAGTCGGCGGTACTCAGCGACGAGGTCGTCGCGTTCACGGAGGATTCGTGTGCGTTCCTGACGGCTCAGCCGCCGCAGCTGGATGGCGAGGATGGCGTCGGCGCCGGTTGTGGTCACATCGAGCAGGTTCATCAGCTCGGCGCGGGCGGCGTCGGTATCGGCGCTGTCTGCCAGCGCGTGGAAGACCTGCTCGCGGTGTTCGAGAGCCGACGCGACGGCGCTGATGACCTCGCGGCGTTGTCCGAGTGTGGTGAGTGGATCGGCTGGGTCCGGCGGCACGGCGGCAATCAGCCCATCCCAGGTGAAGGTCGATGCCGGAAGTGTGTCGTGTACTTCGACGTCGGTGAGGGTTGTGGCCAGTTCGTTCTCGGTCGAGTCGAGCCGCATCAGTAGTCCGGTCGCGTCATCGATCACCACCGTCAACCGGCCCGGGTCGCCGGTGTCAGGGACCAGGGTCAGCTCCCATCCTCGGCGGCCGTCGATGACGACGGAAGTAGCAGTTCTTGTCGGGACGAGTCGGCGGCTGAGGTTGTGTAGCAGCGTGTCGGGGCCGACGATGTCGAGCGGGCTGACTGGACCGAGGTCCAGCAGGTGGAATGAGCCGGGAAGACGGCGCATCTCCTCGCCCTCCCGCAGGAATGTGGTCCGGGGATTGCGAACGTAGACGGTGTGGCCGGCGCGGTCGATGCGCCATCGTTCACCGGGCCCGTATCGAAGCGTGAACTCGCCGGCCTGCGCCGTATCGCTGTCGTCGGGACGGGACTCGTAGCGCAGCACGGCGGAGATGAACAATGACGACGATGCCGCATGGCGGCCCATGAGTTCGATCCACGACGGGGCACGCTCTGCCATGCGGCGCACACTATCGAACCGCTGACGTCCAGACGTCGAGTCCGCGACACACGTCATCAGTCCGAGCTGAGCATTGGTGGTTCTGCAGGCAAGTGGATCGCCGGAGATGGGCCTCGTGTTGAATGAGTGTGACGCAGAGAGAAGGGGCTGACTCATGTTTGGATCGAGTTCTGAGCTGAAACGCGCAGTGCAGATGATGACGGAGGCTGCGCCGCGCTCAGACCTCCTTGCGTTGCTGTGTGAGCAGATCAGCGAGCAGGTGGGGTACGAGATCGCTGAGCACGAGAGGGAGATCGACTCGCTCCAGAAGAGTCTTCCAGAGGAAGATCCGRGAAAGCTGGCAACAATCGCGTTCCGTCAGGGAGCCATCCGCACGCTTCAAAGCGAAATGAAGCGCTGGCGAGCGGTCTCTGACGCATTCGAAAATGCGCCAGAGACCCGGCCAGCGAACCCGGCCAACTACGCCTTCGTGAGGATCGGCGAGCGCGATTAGCGACTTATCCGCGCAGCTGCGCGGCGCTAGAACCTATCCCAGGAATTTGCAGAGCTGACCCGCTTGGCACGTGACTCGATCGGACTGCACGGTTCCGATGACCGAAAGCCACGAACTCGTCTCGGTCGCGATGTACGCATCGTAGGCATCCCAGAAGTACTTCTTGGGCTGGGACGGATACGGTAGTGCATGCAT
>NZ_JBFRDL010000094.1:0-6692 GCF_052113525.1 Rhodococcus sp. TAF43 | reverse complement strand
CCGTCGACGTCCCAGTCCGCCCGCCGCAGCAACCGCTGCATCCCGTCCGGGCTCACCTCACCGGCGCGCTCGGCCAGCGTCCACCCGTTCTTCCGTTCCAGACCCGCAACCAAACCCGAGACATACTCACGCACCCGGCTGCGTGGCTCCGCCCGCGCAAACCGGCCAGATACCCGCTCATGCAACGCATCCAGCTCCGCAGCAACCACATCGACAACCACTCAACAAGTATCGACCACCTGTCAAGCAAGTGCCGTTGCAGTACTAGTCCCGGTAGGCAGCAGCGAGTTCGACTCGGACCTGTTCTGCTGTCTTGTCGTCGGCCCTTGATACCTGAGATATGTCACGGACATCCGCCGCACGCGGCTTGTCAGTCAGTATTCTCCTCATAGAACGCGTTGAGATCGAACTCGCGCAACTGGTATAGGTGTGGATCGACGGACCCCGTCCGGCACCACTCGAAGAAGATTGCGGCAGCTTCGTCCGCGGTGAAGACTTCACCGGCATACACGTGCAATCTGTTCCGTCCCTCGTGGAACGGGATCTCGATGCCGGGCTCGCCGACACGCGCACCCGGCCGACCCACCACGTAGAGCTGGTAGGTATCACCGACGAGGAGTCGGACCTCGACAGACATCGCATCGGCTGATCCCGCGGCCTGAATGTACACCTGGTCCATCAGTGCCTTTTCCTCCGCGGAGAGGTCTTCGAAGTAGCGGCCTTCAGGAACCTTCGACACCGTCAGGGTCGAACGCGTCAGCCCATCAAATCTGTTCAGCGGCCGCGTGAACTTATATGCCGAATCCACTCGGCGTGAGATCGATCGATGACCGCCAGAATATTCGAACTTGAACATGCAGATCTCCCGTCGCGACGTTTGCTCTATCTAGTTAGATCTACCACTTCAGATCTACCACTTCAGTGATCTCGATAGGCTTCCCGTGCAGTGTGGCTCGTGCCGGGTTGTCCGGGGAGACCAGGTCATCGAACTCACGCTGCTTAGCGTTCTTTCCTGCAGTGTTGCTCTTCACCTCGTAGCCTGTATACGTTCCATCTGGATTCTTCGAAAGGCCATCGTAGTAGCGGCCTTGAGTGGCGCCCTCAACACGGGCTTTGACCTGATCTCGTTCGATTCTAATTCCCTCTATTGCCTCTTCCTCGTCGAGGGCGGCCTTCTCGGCTTCCTTGCCACTGCGGCCGTCATTTCCATCCGCGTATCGTCCGAAAACATCGCGGCCGTCGCCGCGGTCGAGTGCCATTCCGACGAGAAGCAAAGCACCAGCCCCAACTGCGAGCGCAGCCGCGGCGGGAAGACCGACGCCCGTTTCCGAAGTGCCTATAGCCCCTACGGCAAGCACGCCGGCGGCACGCTTCAGAGAGTCACCGAGGGTGCCAACTTCTGGCGCGATCCCTCCATCCGCGGCGTTTTCCTCGATCACCTGCTCCTGAAACTCAGCGAGTTGTCTGAGGGCTCCAAGGGCACTGTCGGACGGGATGTCGTCAGGACCTTGCAGTGCAGTCGGCGGCGCCGGGTTGTCAGTCTCAGTCCCCACCAATGCGTTTCCCCAGCTGTCCGGGGTGACGGGCACGCCCTGGTCCTGCTGCCCGGCATCACGGATCTCGGCGAGCGCGGTACCGGACGGGATGTCGTCAGGACCTTGCAGTGCAGTCGGCGGGACCGGGTTGTCAGTCTCAGTCCCCGCCAATGCGTTTCCCCAGCTGTCCGGGGTGGCGGGCACGCCCTGGTCCTGCTGCCCGGCATCACGGATCTCGGCGAGCGCGGTACCGGACGGGATGTCGTCAGGACCTTGCAGTGCGGTCGGCGGGACCGGGTTGTCCGTCTCGACATCCAGCAACACGTTTGCCATGGTGTCCGGCGTCGCCGCCACGCCCCCGCCGGAGTTGCCGCCCTTGGTCTGCTTGGTGGGTTTGTCGGTGCCTTTGCCAGCGGTGGTGTTGTCGTCGCCGAGGACGGGCCATCGGGTGTCGGGACCGGGGCGGATGATCTGGTAGAGGCGGCCGTTCCGGATTTCGTACCAGGTGGGGACCGGGGCGCCGGTCTTGTCGTACGCCCACGCGGGCGCAACCGTGCCGATGATGGCGCCGGTGGCGTCGATGATGCTGACAGTGCCGTCGGGGTTGATCTCCAGTCGGCCACCGGGCGGAGCAGTGGTCGACATGGCGTGATCGGTAGGGCTGTCCGGGTCGTTCATCAGGACATAGGTGATATGCCCGCCGTCGGGTTTAGGGACCTCGACAACCAGATGCCCACCCGGCGACAGAGCGGTCAAGGGTTCGGCGACAGTCCCGACAACCTGAGAAAGCACAGCCTCCGGTGTGGACGCAGATCGCGGGCGGCGCATCCCGGCCGCCGCAGCCAGAGCCGCTCCAGCAACCAGAAGCAGCTCAATGACATTGCTGTCGCCACCACTCTTGTCGGCCGTCGCGGACGGATCTGGCCGGTGCTCACCGGATACCTGATCGGCCTGTACCGGCGCAGCAGGTGTCGATGACGGCGTCTGGTCCGCAGGTGGCGCGGAAGAAGTGGTGGGCGCCCGACTGCCAGGGACGATCGTGTTCGGGGCCGTCGACGCCCCGCTCTCACGCTGATCGGCCGGGTTCCCGCCCCTCGTTTGCGGCGGCGGTACAGGGAGGCCGGGGACAGGCACGATGTCGGTGCCGTTGTAGCGCGGCATCAGCGWCGGCGCGTTCGCCCCGACCTGCAGACCCGGCCCGGCCTGCCCCGTCTGACCTGGCTGCCCCGGCAGCGGCGTTGCGGTCGTGGGAGTCTCGGGGCCCGGGCCGATACACGGGTTGATCGGCTCCGGCGGAATCGGAGCCCCGGGAGGAAGATTCGCGATCAGATCGAGCCAGATCCGATGATCCCGATCCCGGACCGCCTGACAGTCCTCCTCCGGCGTCGCCACCGCGGCAGGCGGAACAGCCGCACCGATCGCGAGCGCCGCGAATCCCGCCGCGGCGATGCTCGCGCCCCACCGCGCCACACGGAGCCGCCGATTCACCGGCCCGCCTCCCGGTTCTTCGAGGCCATGTTCTTGACGAGGGTGTCCACACCCCACCAGAACAGCCGCCCGGCGATCGACATCACCAGGAAGAACCCGAGATACACCCACACCTGACCGTGCTCGCTCGCCCACGTCGAGACCCTGTCCAGGTTCGCGAACACCACCACCAACACCGCGAGACCGGCCAGCAGCGATAGTGCCGCTCGGGTCATCACTGAGGTTGCGCCACCGGAAGCCGCATCGCCGCTCGTGCGTGAGGTGGCTGTGGACCGGCGGTCGGCTTCGTCGCGGCTGCGATCCGCCTGGGTGTGACTCGTGGTTCGCGTCATCGTCAGTTTCCCCCTGATGTTCGGTCAATGTCGTATGGCGGCGACTGGGTCGCCGCACAGCGCGTGTTGGAGCTGTCGCAGCTCGCCGCGACCGGCACCGATCGCGCCGAGCACCGCTGCGATCGGCCGGCTACCCCGGTGTGGCGGCGTGACCTGCGGCGGTGAGGGTGGGTCAGCCGGTTTTCGCGACCGCGATCCGGAAGAGCGCGTCGAACTCTTCACCTGCTTGCGCGCTCGATTCCGTTGAGGTCTGCTCGAGCATCACGCGATATGGTCCCACCCACGCGTAGCCGACGGTCCTGAATGATGCAGTAGGAGAGGACGTATCACCGGTCAGCCGTGAGGTGACCTCCACCCGTTGCCGATAGACGATCGATTCGTCCGCGCGCAGGTCCGACGGCGCATCCGTCCGGGTCGTTTCCGTCACCGTCGAGTCCACCACCACACCGCCAACCATCCGCTCGGTCGTGACGATCGCGCACGGCCCAGAGAGCATTCGATCGACCAGAGTCCGGGTCTCGCTGTCCCCCTTCGCAACCGCAGCGACGTAGACACTCCCAGTGGCGGTCTGTGCGTTCACCGCTGCCTGTGCGGCAGTGCTTCCGATCCGCGCCTGCTCCTCACGGGGCTGCTTACACTCGGCCGGATCGAACGTGGTGATTGCGATCGCGTCGGTGAGCTGCTGCCCGTACTCCTGCGGATCGGGTACGACGTAATACTGCGAACCCGCCGGGAAGTCGGACTCGGCCAAGGTCAACCCCTGCAGATCCCCGGGGCTCCGCCGCATCCGTCGCCCCGCCGTCATTCGCGCACCCCGAGGCCAGCAGACCCAAACCGAGCACGACCGCAACAGCACGGCGGCTCACCGGCCCGACCCCGGCTTCCAGGCAGCCGCCTGCTTGACCAGGGTGTCCATACCCCACCAGAACAAGCGGCCAGCGATCGACATCACCAGGAAAAACCCGAGATACACCCACACCGGACCGTGCTCGGCCGCCCACACCGCGACCCGATCCAGACTCGCGAACACCACCACCAGCACTACGAGACCCGCCACCAGCGCCGCCGCGGCGCGCTCGAGTCGGGTGTTGTCGCTCCCTGTAGGGGTGTTTGACGCCGAGTCTCCCACTGAGCGATCGTCGTTCATCTCCGTGTTGGTGTCGTGCGCGTGTGTCATGGCATGCGTCATCGACAGACCTCCCCCGTCTCCGAAGTTCCCCAAATACCCCGTAGGTCAGAGCCAGGTCGGCTCGGAATACACGTACACGCTGTCATCCGACGTGGCGGTCGAAGCCGCGAGCATCGAGTACGAGCGAATCGACACCGCACCGAAACAACCGTCGACCTTCACATGCAGGTTCGAGGTACTCACCGACGCCCTCGCACCCTCGAGATCCTTCTTACCGAGCGGGATCGTGGTGATCGTGCCGAGCTTGACCTGCGCCGAGATCGACGGACCGATGTTCGCGTTCAACCCCGCATTCGGGCCCGTCATCGAGATACCGACACTCGGACCGATCGTCATCGCCAAACCCGCTGTCACACCGGACGACACATCGACAGCGCAACCGACCTGCAGACCCTGCTCGATATAGCCGGTCCGCACCGCAGCCGTCCCCGAACCGGTGATCGTGCCCGTCGTCTTCGACGACAAGAAACCCTCACGGGTGAACCGCGACGCAGCCAGATTCGGAACCGGGTTCGCCGACAACTCCGTCGCCGACACCCCCAACACCCAACCATCATCGGTGGTCTTGGGACTGCTGCAAGATCGGGTGACAGGTTCGGTCACGCAGCCTGAGTGGCTGGTGTGGTCATGATGGTCTCGTATTCGACGGGGGTCAATTTGCCGAGCCTGGCTTGGCGTCGGCGGCGGTGGTAGGTCCGTTCGATCCAGGTGACGATCGCGATCCGAAGGTCGTTACGGGTCGCCCATGGCTGGCGGTCGAGGACGTTCTTCTGCAGCAGGGCGAAGAACGATTCCATCGCGGCGTTGTCGCCGCAGGCGCCGACTCGGCCCATCGATCCGACCATCGCGTGCCGGCCGAGGGCGTGGACGAATTTCCGTGAACGGAACTGCGATCCGCGGTCGCTGTGAACCACGCAGCCGGCCACCGGATCACCGGCCGCGGCCCGGCGGGCGACGGCCGAGTCGAGGGCGTCGACCGCGAGTCGGGCCTTCATCTTCGAGTCGATGGAGTAGCCGACGATTCGGTTCGAGTGCACGTCCTTGATCGCGCACAGGTAGAGCTTGCCCTCGCCGGTGTGATGCTCGGTGATATCTGTGAGCCACAACCGATTCCGCTCATCGGCGGTGAAGTTCCGGGCGACGAGATCGGCGTGGACCGGCGGACCGGAACGGACGTTTTTGGTGCCGCGCTTCTTGCCGAACGAGCTCCACCACTTGTTAGCCGAACAGATCCGCCACCCGGTGCGCGGTGCCATCGTCTGGCCTGCGTCGGCGGCTTCGTCGACGAGGAACCGGTAACCGAATTCGGGGTCGTCGCGGTGAGCGTCGAACAGTGCGTTGGCCCTGTACGCCTCGTCGAGCTCGGCAGCGGTCACCGGTGCGGCCAGCCACCGGTAGTAAGGCTGACGTGCGATTCTGAGGACCCTGCACGTCACCGCGACGGGAATGCCGTCGGCGGCCAACTCGCGGACGAGCGGGTAGATCATTTTCCCGGCAGGTTCGCCTGCGACAGATACGCCGCGGCCCGGCGCAGGACCTCGTTCTCCTGTTCGAGCAGCCGGATCCGTTTCCGAGCCTCGCGCAGCTCGGCGTTCTCACTTGTGGTGGTTCCTGGCTTGACGCCGTCCTCGACGTCGGCGGCCTTCATCCAGTTCGCCAGGCAGGACTCGCTGATCCCGAAATCAGCGGCGATCCGCTTCAGCTGCTGGCCCGGTTCGCGATTGCGGGCCACGCGGACGACGTCGTCACGGAACTCCTTGGGATACGGCTTCGGCACAGGGCACATCCTTCCAGCAGTGCCTTCCGGCACCACAGATCAGATGTCACCTATTCGTGCAGCAGTCCCTAACCCCCCGCCGGCCCCGAGCGGAACACGGCATCCCCGCAGGTCGCGGCACGATATACCGTGCCCTCATGCCCACAACCCTGCGCCGCACCATCCGATACGGCGCCCTCGCCATCGCCGCTGTGCTCGCCGCCGGGGTCCTGTACACGATGTTCGTCTACCGCAGCATCAACATCTTCACCCCACCCGAACAGATCGAATCCCTCGGCAAGACATACCAACTCAGCAACCTCCCCTCACTGACCCTCGAAGAGATCCACCAACGACACCCACCCAGCCACCGCGAGCACTACACCCTCGAC
>NZ_JBFRDL010000093.1:0-7077 GCF_052113525.1 Rhodococcus sp. TAF43 | reverse complement strand
CAGTCGGCCGAGTGCAACGCGTTGATGGAGAACCTGCCCGAGGACATGGGCGACTACACCCGTGCCGAGCTGCGCGATCCCGCACCCGAGGCCACCGCGGCGTGGCAGCCGTCCGAGGGCGAGCCCGTCGTTCTGCGGTGCGGTCTCGAGCGCCCGCCGGAGTTCCACCAGGCGTCCGCGCTCAATGTCGTCGACGGCGTGCAGTGGTTCGAGATCTCGGGCGCCGCGCAGGGCATCGACGCGAGCACGTGGTACGCGGTGGACCGCGGCGTCTACGTCGCGCTCACCGTTCCGAACGGATCCGGCCCGACGCCGCTGCAGGACGCCTCCGCCGCGATCTCCGCGTCGATGCCGCAGAAGCCGCTCGACCCCGCCCCGGTTCCCAACCCCTAGAAGTACCCCTGCCAGGGCGAGTTCGGCTCGAGCTGAGCTCGGGCCGAACTCGCGTGTCGGTCGGGCGCCTGCCTCAGCGCAGTCCCGTCCCGCGGGCGAGTGCGGTGTCGACGAGGGTGGAGACCAGCGTCGCGTACTCGACGCCCGCGGCGTCCCACATCCGCGGGAACATCGAGATCGACGTGAAGCCGGGCATCGTGTTGATCTCGTTGATGACCGGCCCGTCAGCGGTGACGAAGAAGTCGACACGCGCCAGGCCCTGGCAATCGAGGGCTCGGAACGCGCGGACGGCGAGTTCCCGGATCTCCGCGCTCACGTCGTCGTCGAGCTTGGCCGGGACGTCGAACTCACAGATGTCGTCGAGGTACTTGGTGTCGAAGTCGTAGAACGCGGACTCGTCGCCGTCCGTGTCGGGCATACGGATCTCGGCCACGACGCTCGCACGCACGTCGCCGTTCGGGAACTCGAGCACACCGCACTCGACCTCGCGGCCGACGACACCGGATTCGACGATCACCTTGGGATCGTGCGAGCGCGCGTGCTCCACGGCGGCGTCCAGCTGCGACCAGTCGGCGACACGGGTGATGCCGATCGACGAGCCGCCCCGCGCCGGCTTGACGAACACGGGCAGACCGAGCCGCTCCTTCTGTTCGTCGGTGAGCGTCGGGGTGCCCGGGCGCAGCACCACCTGGAAGCCGACCGGCAGACCCTCGGCCGCGAGCAGCTTCTTGGTGAACTCCTTGTCCATACCCGCCGCGCTGGCCAGGACGCCGGGGCCCACGTACGGAATGCCCGCGAGCTCGAGCAGCCCCTGAATTGTGCCGTCCTCGCCGTACGCGCCGTGCAGGACGGGGAACACGACGTCGACCGAGGCGAGCGCCTGGCCGGCCTGCGTCTCGTCGAGGCTCACCAGCGCGCCCGCACGAGTGGGGTCCGCGGTCAGTGCCAGAGCAGTGCCCTCCGCGTCGACCGTCGGCATCGACCGGTCCCGGATCGCGAGGTCCGCGGGATCCGTGGAGCCCAGGACCCAGGCGCCGTCCGTGGTTATGCCGATCGGTACCACTTCGTACCGGTCCGGGTCGAGGTTCCTCAGGACACTGCCGGCGGAGACACAGGACACCGAATGCTCGTTACTGCGGCCACCGAAGACGACGGCGACCCTGGTACGCGGATTGTTCACGCCCCAAACCGTACCGTCGAGGGCGACGTCACATCGAACCGACCGAGTATGCCGATTCCGGTCGCCCGAGAGCTATTCGGGTTTGATGCGGCGACCGAGCAGGAGACCGACCGCGTCGTGCACGGACATCCCCTCGTGGCACACCCGGTGGACGGCGTCCGTCAGCGGCATCTCGACGCCGTGCGCGGCCGCCAGCGCACGCACCGAGGTACAGGACTTGACGCCCTCGGCGATCTGCCCGTTGGTCGCGGCCTGGGCGCTCTCGAGGGAGCCGCCGAGCCCCAGGCGCTCACCRAACGAGCGGTTGCGCGACAGCGGGGACGCACACGTCGCGACCAGGTCGCCCACCCCGGCGAGTCCGGCCAGCGTCGCCGCGTTCGCGCCGAGCGCGACGCCGAGACGGATGATCTCGGCGAGCCCCCGCGTGATGAGCGTCGCGATCGTGTTCTCGCCCAATCCGATTCCCGATGCCATCCCGCACGCCAGGGCGATGACGTTCTTGCAGGCGCCGCCGATCTCGCAACCGATCACATCGGTGTTCGTATAGGGCCTGAAATACCCTGTAGCACAAGCCTTCTGAACCGCAAGTGCGCGAGCCTCGTCGGAACACGCGACAACCGTGGCGGCAGGCTGACCCAATGCGATCTCCCGCGCCAGATTGGGCCCCGACAGGACAGCGACGCGGGACGGATCCACCTGGGCCACCTGCGAGATGACCTCGCTCATCCGCAGCAGCGTCACGCTCTCGATGCCCTTCGCGAGGCTGAGCAGCGTGGCGTCCGGACCGATGGCCCCGGCCCAACCCTGCAGGTTGTCCCGCAGCGACTGCGACGGCACCGCCAGCACCACGATGTCGGCGCCGTCCAGGGCCGCCTCGTGATCGGCGGTCGCGGACAACGTCGGCGGAAGGACGATCCCGGGCAGATAGTCGGGATTCTCGTGCCGGGACACGATCGCGTCGGCCACCTCGGGCCGCCTCGACCACAGGGTCACGTCCGTGCCCGCGTCCGCGAGCACCTTCGCGAACGCCGTCCCCCACGACCCCGCGCCGAGTACCGCTGCTCTGCTCACGCCGTCCCCTCCGATCTGCGCTCACCGCTCGTGCCGTTCACTGCCCACACCGTTCCGCCACCGACCCTGCCCACGCCGCCCACTGCTTTGGAACACGATATCTCCCCGGCTCCCCCGCTCGCCGGTCGCGAGCCACCCTCGACACGACTGGCAAGATTGCGTCCCATGAAGGCGGAGCACCGATCGCAGCGACCGGTGCACACCCATGTCCTGATCGCGGTCAAGGAATTACGGCTCGCGAAGTCGCGGCTCGCCGGATCGCTGTCGGCCGCCGACCGCACCGACCTCGTCGTCGCCATGCTGCACGACACGTTGGCGACCCTCGTCGGCGCGGGCGTCGGCCCCGGACCCGACAACTCGTTCTCGGGCATCACGGTCGTGACGCCCGATCCGGCGGTGGCGGCGATCGCGGATCAGTACGGCGTGAGCCACCTCCCCGACCCGGTCCGGGCTGTCCCCCGGGAGTCGAGTCTCAATGCCGCGCTGGCCGCGGCGGAGTCCTCCGTGCAGATTGATCCCGACCGGACGGATCTGGTGGCGCTGCAAGCCGATCTGCCCGCGCTGCGCGCGGACGAGCTGCTCGACGCCCTCGCTGCCGCCCGGAAGGTGGGGCGCGCAATCGTCGTCGACCACACCGGCACCGGCACGGCAGCCCTCTTCGCGTGCGGGCCGGGCAACGCGCTGGATCCACGTTTCGGCACCGATTCCGCGGCCCGCCACATCGCCTCCGGCGCGTACGCCCTCGACGGTGACTGGCCGGGATTGCGCCAGGACGTGGACACGGTCGCGGATCTCGCGGCGGCCGCGCGACTGGGACTCGGGCCGGCTACACGTGCAGCGCTCGAGCACATGGGGTGTACACCCGGTGTCCGGCAGCTCTGAATACTGTGAACTGCGCGTGATCGATTGTCGCGCCTGCATTTCTCGAGGGATGATCGGAGAGTGAGCAACGGGAGAGCACTCGAACGACGCACAGACTCCGATCGGGCGACCGAGGACGGCTCCGGCGCGGACCGCGGGGTTCCGGCCGGCGGCCTGGAGAGCGGCCACCGGCCGAGCATCCCGACCGCCCCGCCGGCCGCGACGCCGGAGGGCACGGAGGACGTCGGACTGCCGGTCGCTCGCTACCTCAATCGCGAGCTGAGCTGGCTCGACTTCAACTCGCGCGTGCTCGCGCTCGCCGAGGACACGTCGCTGCCGCTGCTCGAGCGCGCGAAGTTCCTCGCGATCTTCGCGTCCAATCTCGACGAGTTCTACATGGTCCGCGTCGCGGGCCTCAAGCGGCGGGACGAGACCGGCCTGTCCGTACGGTCGGCGGACGGACTCTCACCGCGCGAACAGTTGGCGCTGATCGGAACCCGGACGCAGGAGATCTCGTCCAAGCACGCGCAGGTCTTCCTCGACTCGGTGCGTCCGGCGCTCGCCGAAGAGGGAATCTCGATCATCGGCTGGCCCGAACTCGACGCCGAGGAACGCGGACGGCTCTCGGATCATTTCCACGAGCAGGTCTTCCCGGTCCTCACCCCGCTGGCCGTCGATCCCGCGCACCCGTTCCCCTACATCAGCGGCCTGAGCCTGAATCTCGCGGTGACGGTGAAGGACGCCGCCACCGGTGGCGAGCACTTCGCCCGCGTGAAGGTGCCCGACAACGTCGACCGCTTCGTACGCGTCAAGCGCACCGGCGACGCACCCGGCGCGATCGCGGCGTTCCTGCCCACCGAGGACCTCATCGCTGCGCACCTCGACGTGTTGTTCCCCGGCATGGAAGTGGTGGAGCACCACGCCTTCCGGGTCACGCGTAATGCGGATTTCGAGGTCGAGGAAGATCGCGACGAGGACCTCCTCCAGGCGCTCGAACGCGAACTCGCACGCCGCAGGTTCGGCTCCCCCGTCCGACTCGAAGTCGCCGACGACATGACCGAGCACATGCTCGAGCTGCTGTTGCGCGAGCTCGATGTCGACCCCGGTGACGTGATCCAAGTTCCTGGGCTACTTGATCTTTCGTCGCTGTGGCAGGTGTACGGCGTGGATCGCCCCAACCTCAAGGACGCCCCGTTCGTCCCGGCGACCCACCCCGCTTTCGGTGAGCGAGAGACACCGAAGAGTGTGTTCTCGACGCTGCGCGACGGCGACGTCCTGGTGCAGCACCCCTACGATTCGTTCTCGACCAGCGTCCAGCGGTTCATCGAGCAGGCCGCCGCCGACCCGCAGGTTCTCGCGATCAAACAGACGCTCTATCGCACCTCGGGTGACTCGCCGATCGTCAACGCACTCGTCGCCGCGGCGGAGGCCGGCAAGCAGGTCGTCGCTCTCGTCGAGATCAAGGCCCGCTTCGACGAGCAGGCCAACATCAAGTGGGCACGCAAGCTCGAACAGGCCGGCGTCCACGTCGTGTACGGACTGGTTGGTCTCAAGACGCACTGCAAGACCTGCCTCGTGGTCCGCCGCGAAGGTTCGACGATCCGCCGGTACTGCCACATCGGCACCGGCAACTACAACCCCAAGACCGCGCGCCTGTACGAGGACGTGGGCCTGCTGACCGCCGCACCCGAGATCGGCGCCGACCTGACGGACCTGTTCAACTCGCTCACCGGTTACTCCCGAAAGTCGCAGTACCGCAACCTCCTGGTCGCCCCGTACGGCGTCCGCTCCGGAATCATCGAGCGCATCGAAGCCGAGATCGAGCACAAGAATGCCGGACGGGAGTGTGGGGTCCGACTCAAGGCCAACGCCCTGGTCGACGAGCAGGTGATCGATGCGCTCTACCGCGCGTCCCAGGCCGGCGTTCCGGTACGCGTCGTCGTCCGCGGCATCTGCGCCCTCAAGCCGGGAGTTCCCGGGCTGAGCGAGAACATCGAGGTTCGCTCCATCCTCGGACGTTTCCTCGAGCATTCCCGGATCATGCACTTCCGGGGCGCCAACGAGTTCTGGATCGGCAGTGCCGACATGATGCACCGCAACCTCGATCGTCGCGTCGAGGTGATGGCGCAGGTCAAGGACCCTCGACTCGCCCGGCAGCTCGACGAGATCTTCGATTCCGCACTGGATCCCACCACCCGGTGCTGGGTTCTGCAGTCCGACGGCAGCTGGCTGGCGGCGCCGGCCCGCGGCGAGAAGGTCCGCGAACACCAGGAGGAGATGATGCGCCGTCGGCGGTCCTTCAGCTCCTGAGCAGGATCCACCACAGCCTCCGTGTACCGCGAGAGCCGTGGCCGAAGGAAGGAACGAAGCCCTTGAGTCGTGAGAAGCCGAGTCCCGACAAGCCGAGCCCCGACAGACCGGTCAAGGCGAATATCTTCGCGGCGGGCGCAGTTTTGTGGCGTAAGTCTCCGACGAATCCGTATGAGATCGAAATCGCTCTCATACACCGCCCCCGATATGACGATTGGTCATTTCCCAAGGGCAAGCTCGATCCCGGCGAAACGTCGATTGTCGCAGCGGTTCGTGAGATCGGCGAAGAAACTGGCATAACAGCGCAATTGGGGCGACATCTGTCACGTGTGACATATCCGATACCCGGGCATCGAAAGCTCAAACGAGTCGAGTACTGGGCAGCGGAGGCTGCATCCGGACAGTTCACGGCGAACAACGAGGTCGACGAACTGCGTTGGCTGCCACCCGATCGCGTTCCCGACCAGCTGTCCTATCCGATGGATCGAACGATCCTGCGACGATTCATGCAGCTCCCGCCCGATACCACGACCGTCCTACTGGTCCGGCACGCCAAGGCCGGCAGCAGTAACAAGTACACCGGGGACGACACCCTGCGCCCACTCGATACGAAGGGGCTGGTCCAGGCGGAAGCTCTTGTCCCTCAACTGCAAGCCTTCGGGGCCACCGAGATCTCCTCGGCCGACCGCACCCGGTGTACACAGACCATGGAGCCCCTCGCCGAAGCGCTCGGGACGCCCATCCGCATCGAGCCGTTGCTCTCCGAGGAGGGCTATGCAGCCGATCCTGCGGGCGCGCGTGCCCGGGCCCGGAAGATCGCGGCACTGGGGGGCGTCCAGGTGATCTGCAGCCAGGGCGGCGTCATCCCCGACCTCATGGAGTGGTGGGCGGAGCGGGACGGCATCCAGCTGCCGTCGGCTCGAAACCGTAAGGCGAGCACCTGGGTGTTGTCGCTGTCCGGCGGGCGTCTCGTGGCGGCCGATCACATCGACAGCCCCCTGCCGGTCATCCGTAAGGCCGACTGACGCGAACCCCGATCTGGTACAACAGAAAACACAACGCGGCGGCCACGGGAAAGATCCCGTGGCCGCCGTGTCAGTTACGGAGAATTCCGTGGGCGCCGAGGCGCCGGCGGTGTCACTTACGCGCAGTGCGCTTGGCCGGAGCCTTCTTGGCCGCAGTCTTCTTCGCGACAGTCTTCTTGGCGACGGTCTTGGCCGGAGCCTTGGCCGCAGTCTTCTTCGCCACGGTCTTCTTGGCGA
>NZ_JBFRDL010000092.1:0-7082 GCF_052113525.1 Rhodococcus sp. TAF43 | reverse complement strand
TGGGCAGTGGTCATCGTGTGGTCCTGTCTCGAGTCGACTTGGTAGGTCTCTCGAAGAATCACGCGGTGACCGTCTTTCGTTCGGCTACGACACGCCGGCCATCTCAATCGGCTCCGGTTCGTACACCATCTTCATGGACGCAACCCGCCTGCAGGGCTTGGCAGATCTGCTCCGGACTCCACCGCTTATCGAGGTGGGTTTGGATGAACTCCCGTAGCTCGGGGGTTCGGCCGATCTTGGGACGGGGCCGGCGGGCATCAGCGCGGGCCTGGGCTGCGTGCGGCCGGTACTGGCCGCTGATCGGATGCCTGTTGCGGCGGATCTCCCGACTGATCGTCGACGGGCTGCGCCCCAGCTCGGCCGCGATGTCTCGGATCGTGGCCTTCTCCCGCAACCGCTCCGCGATATGGATGCGGTCGGCTTCACGCAGGTAGCGGGAAGGACCAGGTGGAGGCGCCACCGCAGTGACCGGTGAAGCCCCGCCCGTCACACCGGACGGGGCACGCCCATTACGCCACCTTTTACCTGTCCGGCGATTGATGCCGACGATCCGGCAGGCCTCCGCGTTGCTCACACCCTGCCGCACGAGCTGAAGTAGACCCGCCGCTCCTCGGTCAGAGGGGTGCGCAGGGCCGAGCGGTACCGCGCGAACGCGATCGGAGGCCCGGCCCGGGTCCATCGGGYCGGGCYTCCCCCACATCAGACCGGATCGAACCTCAGAGCCGACGCACCATCCGCGACCGCCCGGACTTCGATCCTCATGGCCAGACTGCGAGCCGAGATGACAACTTCGGATCCATGAGCAACACGACAGGAACGGTGCAGGATGGAACGACCTGGAAGGCTGAGGAGTCATCGACTCATCGAGCGGGTGCTGGGTGTTCTTCAACGCCATCGCCGGCACGGGATTCCTGTCCCTGACAGCAGGTGACACCGTCCACTTCGAGTGGGAGCAAGCGACCGATCAGGACGGCTGACGAGTACATCTCCTATAGCCTGGCCGACCATGACAGGAAACGATGATTCCGAGTCGAACCGTGAACACGGGGCGCTCGGAGGGGGAATCTCGGATTCCGATGACACACAGGCCGACCCGAACTCCTCGACCGGTCCGGACCGCCCACCGAAGAAGCAGCGGTCGTTCCTGCGGGAGCTACCGATTCTCCTGGTTGTCGCACTGGTACTGAGCTTTCTGCTCCAGACTTTCCTCGCCAGGGTGTATCTGATTCCGTCGGAGTCGATGGAACCAGCGCTGCACGGCTGCACCGGGTGCGCGGGCGACCGAATCGTGGTGGACAAGGTGTCCTATCGGTTCGGTGATCCCGAGTCCGGTGACGTCGTGGTGTTCAAAGGCCCGCCGTCATGGAGCGAGGACTACCAATCGACACGCTCGAGCAACGTCCTTCTTCGCGGCGCGGAGAACCTGGGCTCCTTAGTCGGACTGGTCCCTCCCGACGAGAACGATCTGGTCAAGCGCGTGATCGCAGTGGGCGGGCAGACAGTGCAGTGCCTACCCGACGATTCGGCCGTGATGGTCGACGGAAAACCGTTGACCGAGCCCTACATCGACCGCGCAATGCCCGGCAACAACAGCGCATGCCAGGGAAAGTTCTTCGGCCCCATCACTGTTCCGGAAGGAAACGTGTGGGTGATGGGCGACAACCGTGCGAACTCCAAGGACTCACGATTCCATCTGGACGACGAACTGCAAGGAACGATTCCGCTTTCCGACATCATCGGCAAAGTCCGCCTCATCGTTCTGCCGCCGTCCCGGTGGGGTGTGGTCCACGCGGTCGACCCGCAGTAGCAGTTGCGAATGCCAGGAACTTGGACGTTTCCCCCACGGGACATGCCAACACCCCAGTTCAGTGGGCACACGCTCATCACCCCGAACACGACGAATCCCCGGAGGGACCATGCCGCCCGTCTACAAGGTCACTGCTGACCTCTCCTACCCGTACACCGGCGTCACCGCCGGCCACCTCGACTACATGGAGGGCGTGCACGACGGATTCCGGCCCTCCGTCACCGAGGAGTCGGAAGGCCGGACCCGGGTCCACCTCTTCGTCCCGAGCAAAACGGAGCGCTGGGCCAGGATGCTCGGGGAAGACCTGATCACCAAGAGCAATCCCCCGGAGCTACGCGGCCCCATCCTCGACATCACGGCAGCCCCCGCCACCGAATCCGACCTCACACCGACAACACCCGAGGAGCACTAGCCCGGCACGGCGACTTCGGGCCGGGCCTCCATCCGGATCAGCTCTGACACCGAATGCACCCTGATCGCCGACGCCGCGCCCGCGGCTGGGACCCCGCAGCCGGACGACCCACCTGACGCCGGTTGCCACGCCGTCGAGTAACACCTTTCTAGAGCGCCCGAAGCAACGGAAAGCCAACCACTTCGGTATCGACTCGGATCACGACACCGCCATCGCCAAGCTCTACCCCAGCAGCCTTGCTAAGCAAGATACTTACCGCTACCGTGCTCAACATGAGTGTGGAACGACGAAGCCTGGTACTTCGAGGAGTCTTGGACCTCTGCCTGCTGGCATTGCTGCGAGAGCGGCCGGTGTACGGATACGAACTCACCGAGCGGTTGGCCGAGCAGGATCTTCTTGTCTCGGGCGGCTCCACGTATCCGTTGCTGGCGCGACTCGAGAAGGCCGGCCTCGTCGTCTCGAAGATGCGCCCCTCGGCGTCCGGACCGCCACGAAAGTACTACGCGCTCAGTGACGACGGTGTCGATGTGCTCGCCAGCGGTACCACAGAGTGGCTCGCCGTCTCCTCCAGTGTCACTTCCCTTTTACAGTCCGAGACCCAGGCCGACAACAGAACGGAAATCGCATGACCTCCGCAACCGCCGCGCGCGCCGACAGCACCGAACGATCGGACGTCATCCGGCAGGCCAACCGCCTCTGGCGACGCGCCGGCGTCCACCGGACCGATCGACAGCTACTGCTCACCGAACTCGAGACCGAACTCAGAGGCGCGTACCAAGATGGCCACAGCCCGACCTCGATCCTGGGTGAAGACAGTGACCAGATGCTCCGATCGTGGGCGCACGAGCGCGGAATGTGCGGCCGCGCTCTGCGTTTGGGGCTTGTTGTCCCCTCCGCCCTTGCAGGAATCGTCGTCGGCCTCGCCGCCGTTCTACTCGTCCTCGTTGCTAGTTTCCGCGGCTGGTCGGGCTCGTTCGATCCGGGGCGTTTGCGCTTCGTCTTGTCCTTCTACGCCTCCGGTGCTGCCCTGGCATTTCTGTGCGCGCTGTTGTGCGTGTGGGGCGCTCTTCGATACTTCGGCGACCCGTGCGCTGCATCGACCGTGCGCTGGCTCGCTGCTCTCCTGCCAATCGGCGCCGCGCTCAGTACGGGTGCAGGCGTTGCTGTCGCTTGGTGGAGGGACTTCAATACCTCTACCCCGGTATTCGTCGCGGTTACCGGACTGGTCATCGTCGGACTTGTGCTCACCGTCGGGCTCGCCCGGTACCTAGCTGTACGAGCGATGAATGACACTGGTCCTGAATCGCTCTAGTTGCATCTCAACACCGGCGACGATCCAATCGGGCGCACGGCATGTGCACAGTCGAGTCGGGCAGGACGACAGGCGCCTCGCCAAGGCATGTTGACGGATTCAGGGCGGGTACGGCTGCGCCTGTCACAGTAGATGTGTCGTGGCGACGCGAACCGGTGGTGAGGCGTAACCCCCCAGGGCCTCCGCACGATCGGTCTGCCGACGTCGGGTCAGGCAGTTCCGGTAGTGCCCCGCTGCGCTGCCTCGACAAGGCCCCTGAGGATCGCCAGTTCAGCTTTGAATGCGGACCGACCACGTTTGGTGATCGACACCCACGTCCGCGCCCTACCTGACGATTCCTTCTTGTCGATCGCGATCAGCTGCGCATCGCACAGGACTGCGAGGTGGCGAGAGAGATTGCCGGCAGTCAGTCCAAGGGTCTGGCGAATGAACACGAAATCGACCGAGTCCGCTTCTGAGAGAACGGCGAGAATACCCAGTCGGGTTCGTTGGTGGACAACATCGTCGAGGTCGTTGGTGGGGTGGGTCATCGCGGGCCCCGATCCCGCACGGCCACAACGACTGCGCCGATCGACAGAACCAGGGCAGGCAAGGCCAGGTTGAGCAGGAGGTTGTACCGGTAGTCGAAGTCGACACCCTGTGCCAAGATCATGTTCTCGACGTTGTACAGGTTTGCCACCAGGCTGACGACGAGTGCGAGGGCGCCGATTCCGAGAATCGTGAGATCCCGGCCGAGTACACCCCACACCATGACTCCCACCGCGATCGCCAGTAGCGGGGTGAGCCCGCGGATCGTCAGATTCCCCAATGGGAGCTGCAACTGCGGCACCACCACTACTACCGCCACCAACACCAAGAACAGGACCAGTCCGCAGACGGTGACGTATGACGCCCGCACCCGAACTCCGGAAGACGATCCGCGCCGGACCAGGTAGACGGCGATCACCGCATACGCCACCGGTAGTACGACCAGCCAATAGGCCGCAGCGGCGGTGGGGTGCTCCAGCTGCCCGAACCCGGAGAGCCTGCTGAGCTGCGAGGAGCCCGACCACTGCGCGCCGAAGGGGCGCTGTATGTAGAGCGGCATCGCCGCGACCACGACCACCGCCAAGACCGCCAGCGCCACCCAGTTGTGCGGGCGAGCTGCTCTGGTTCGACGCCCAACCGCCTTGACCTCGGCTAATACCTCACGCGACGTCTCAGCTGAGCGGTCCATGGCGGTCCCCCGGTTCCTTTCGGTTTGTGATGCAAACCCCGGTTTAGGTTTGCATCACAAACCATGGAAGTCAATCGGCGGCGTCGGTAATCGCACGCGCGAGCGGGCGCCCTCCTCACTCGTGGTTGGCGCAGGGTGACGAATGAGAATAGATTTGCTGCGGAAACATGATCTTGTTGTCGAGTCGAGCAACTGTTCGCCGGGCGGATTGTCAGGGACGATTTCCCACAGAGTCGACATACCCGTGGTCGAGCCAGACGGTGTAGCCCACTGTGGAGGGCAGTGCGACTGGGACTGACGCTGCGGTGGGAGTCAGTGCGATCTGCTCGTAGTCCAGCAATGCTCCGGTCGTCTCATCGAAGACGAGGACCAGTCGACGTTCGTGGGTTTCGGTGCTGACGGCTACGCCATGGCGGCCGACGCGATCAGTGACCGCACCGAGTACCGCGATGTCCTGCTGCTCGGCAAGGATGCTGAGGAAGGCCGCTTGCAGGTTCGGAGGAACGATGCGCGTTGTCCAGGTGTCGGTGAACGCGTTGAACCACTGCGGCGCGCTTCGGCCGTCCCCCTCGTGGAGAAGTCGCTCTCGAAGCACCTGGGCCGAGGATTCGTCGGAGCCGATCTGATCACCGGGCAAACGGGCGGGACCGATGTTGGCGGATCGAGCTACACCATTCTCGGTGTCGACGATCTGCCCCAACCCGTCTTCGGCACCCCATTGTTCGCGGTCGACGACCGCGGTGCCCCAACCGAGGACGGTTCCGTCCGTTGTCTGATCGCTCGACAGAAACCACCTTCGAGTCTGTATGAACTCGTAGGGTCCGGTGCCTCTGGCAGGTGGCTGTTGACGTGCTTGGTCGGCCAGATGAAGTAGAAGGTCCTTGGCTGAGACCGGCTGGGTGTAGGCAACGAAGTGCAGCAACGGCGCCGTGGGTGTTGCCCCCTCCGGAGCGGTCGGAGGGGGCAACACGGCCAGGTCGGAGTCGGTGGGGGGAAGCGCGAACGATGCAGCCGGCGGCGATCCCGGAGCGGTTGTTCCTGATCGATCCCCGACAACCAGGACTCCGCCTACTATCGCCCCGACAACCAGGACAACGCTGGCCGCGGTCAGGAGCGGGCGGTACGGCCGTCGGGCATCATGATTCGACTTCGATCGGTCCCGGCTGTGGGCGAGTATCTGCTCCACGCCACCCACCGGAGGCTCGAGATTCGAGCTCGAGGGAACGGGATTCTGGCGTTCCATTCTGTCGATCGCTGATCGTTTGTCGCTCATGTCGCATCCCTTTCCATCTGGATCGAAGGTGTGCCGGAAGAATCCTGAATTGCCAGCGCCGCAGAGAGGCGGCGGCGTGCGCGGTGGTGACGGACGGCGAACGCTGTTGTGCTGCACCCAACCGCTTCGGCGGACTGCCGGTAACTCAGGCCGTCCCATACCGTCAACATCAACGTTTCGCGGTCTTGCTCGGGCAGAGCCTGAAGTGCTGCGAGCACACTCAGACGTTCCAACGCCGCATCATCGGCGCCGGGCGCGGTCGGTGGCGACAACAGTGACCCTGAAGTCGCCCATTCGATCAGCGTGAGCTGTTTGTATTCTCGCCGCCGATGTTCGGAGAGCGCATGCCCGGTGGCTACCAACAGCCAAGGTAGTGGGTCGGTTGGAAGCTGGTCCAGCTTCTTCCACGCGATCAGGAATGCTTCGTCGGTCGCTTCCTGCGCAATCTGGTCCGGTGCACGCCTGGCGGCGTACGCCCACACCCGGCGATACAACTGCCTGTATAACTCAGTGAATCGCGCCTCATCTGTGCCCATCCATTCCCCTCCACCGACACTCGTCACCAGGTAACGGCGCGGGAACGGCGGAAATTACCGAGCATGGCGAAACTCATCAAAACAACCCTGATCTGGCAGCGTTCGCCCCTCGTGCCAGACTGCACGACGCGGTCTCCGTGGCGGGCGCGGGTGGTCAAGTCGTTTCCTGGGTCAAAGCTGTGGTGTGCCGGCCGCGGCTGCGAACAACCGTGTCTGGCCGTGGCTGGTTCACCTATCTGTGCCATTCAGTTGGCCGCGGCGGCAGTCCCCATCACGCTCCCGGGACCACAGACCTCGCTTCAAGCGATCCAGGCGCCGCTCCCTCAGGCACGAAGTCGCCCTCACCAACACTGAGCACCGCACCAGTGTTCGCATCGGGTTGCGTCCATGAAGATGGTGTACGAACCGGAGCCGATTGAGATGGCCGGCGTGTCGTAGCCGAACGAAAGACGGTCACCGCGTGATTCTTCGAGAGACCTACCAAGTCGACTCGAGACAGGACCACACGATGACCACTGCCCACGCG
>NZ_JBFRDL010000091.1:0-7264 GCF_052113525.1 Rhodococcus sp. TAF43 | reverse complement strand
GATGTGGGCCTTAGACAAGCCACACCCCACTCGGAGGTTCTCTTCACATCAAGCCGACACGCMCGCTACCAACGTCCTGACCGGGTACACCTAGTTGATCAATCTCCCGGCGTCGACTACCGCAGCGGGTTGTTGCCATCGCCGAAGCCCACGGCGACTCACAGGGGCAACGCCGGCCCGGTCCGCGCGGGGCGCCACGCGGACCGGGGACGGGATCACTTGGCCAGCAGGCCCTTCGCGATGTGGGTCACCTGGATCTCGTTGCTGCCGGCGTAAATCATTAGCGACTTGGCGTCACGCGCCAGCTGCTCCACCTTGTACTCGGCCATGTAGCCGTTGCCACCGAACAGCTGCACAGCCTCCATCGCAACCTCGGTGGCCGCGCGCGACGAGTACAGCTTCATCGCCGATGCCTCCGCGAGGGTCACCTTGTTGCCGGCCGCGGTGCGCTCGATCGCGTTGAACACCATGTTCTGCACGTTGAGGCGGGCGACCTCCATCTCGGCCAGCTTGAGCTGGATGAGCTGGAACTGCGCGATCTCCTTGCCCCACAGCTTGCGGTTCTTGGCGTAGTCGATGGACAGCCGCTGGCACTCGTTGATGATGCCGAGCGCGATCGACGCGATACCGATGCGCTCGGCCGCGAACGACTCCTTCGCGCTCTCCTTGCCGTCGCCCTTCGCCGGGGTCTCGGTCTCGCCGAGCAGGCGGTCCTTGGTGATGCGGACGTTGTCGAAGAACAGCTCGCCGGTGGGCGAGGAGTTCATGCCCATCTTCTTGAACGGCGGGCTCTGCGTGAAGCCCTCCATCCCCTTGTCGAGGACGAAGCCGAGGACCTTGCGGTCGCGGCGGTCGACGGAGGCGTCGCCCTCGTCGAGCTTGGCGTAGACGATCGTGACATCGGCGTAGGGGCCATTGGTGATGAAGGTCTTCTGGCCGTTGAGGATGTAGTCGTCCCCGTCGCGGCGGACGTACGACTTCATGCCACCGAATGCGTCCGAGCCCGAGTCGGGCTCGGTGATGGCCCACGCGCCCACCTTCTCCATCGTGACGAGGCCGGGCAGCCAGCGCTTCTTCTGCGCGAGAGTGCCGCGGCTCCGGAGGGTGCCGGCGGCGAGGCCGACGCTCACGCCCAGCGACGTGACCAGACCCAGGCTCACACCCGCAATCTCGCTGTTGAGGATGACACCCATGCTGCCGGCGCCGCTGAAGCCGCCCGACTTCTCACCGGACTCGGGCAGCGTCTCGCCGCGCTCGCGCGCCTCCTCCTTCGCGAAGGACTTCTCGAGCGCCTCGGTCGCCATCTCGTCCATCCCGAAGGTGGAGTACAGCTTGCGAATGATGTCGAACGGGGGCAGCTCACCGCTCTCGAGCTTGTCGACGTGTGGCTTGACCTCCTTGTCGATGAAGCCACGCAGGGCGTCGCGGAACATCAGGTCGGTATCGGACCACTCGTACATGTGAACTCCAGTCGGTGCGTATCGAAGAGCCGGGCAGCAGCAGGTGGGACCGCCCGTGGCGGCCGTCACACCCGAATATAGAACAGGTTCTCGTTGCGTGAGCCGCCCGCTCCCAGTGCGGGGATTTAGTTAGTGCACGACTTAATCGTGTATTATTCATCTCATGACGACGACCATCGAGCAGGACATCGACTGGGGCGACACGGACCCGCTGGCCCTGGACCGCCAGGTGTGCTTCGCGCTCGCGGTGGCCAACCGTGCGGTACTCGCCGTCTACCGCCCCCTCCTCGAGCCCATGGGACTGACACACCCGCAGTACCTCGTGATGCTCGCGCTGTGGGGCGACGCACCGATGTCCGTCAAGGAGATCGGGCAGGCCCTGCAACTCGACTCACCGACACTCTCGCCGCTACTGAAGCGACTCGAGTCGAGCGGGCTGATCACCCGCACCCGCAGCAGCGCCGACGAACGACAGCTCATCGTCGAGCTCACCGACGCCGGCAAGGCCCTGCGCGTTCGTGCCGAACGGATTCCCGGCGCGGTGGTCCAGCGCCTGGGCGTCAGCCTCGCCGAACTCGAGGAACTCCACTCCGTCCTCACCCGCGTCAACGCCGCCGCCCTGCGCGCCGGCGCGCTGCACGAGTGAACCGCCCCTTCCAGACAGGTACAGGTACACAGGACATGTCCAGCAACACCACTTCGAAGGTCAAGCGGCCCAACCCGTTCCAGTGGGTCGCGTATGCGTGCGGCCGCAGGCTCCCCGACTCGATGCAGGACTGGGTCCGCAACGACCTGATCGGCGACTGGGCGGTGCCGCGGCACATGGTGCGCAGCATGGTGCCGTTCATCCCCATCTTCGCCGCGTTCTTCCTGTTCCCCGGTCCGCTGTGGCTGCGCGGTTCGATGGTGCTGCTCGGAGTGTTCCTGGCGCTGTTCTTCGCGGCTGCCTACATGGAGCAGAACCGTCGTCGGCGCCTCGAGAAGCACGGACTGCCGGCCGACCTGGAGAATCCGAGGAAGGTCGCCCGCTACAACGCCGAGAAGGCCGCGTACGAGAAGGCGCACCCGCACACGTTCTAGGCGTTCCCTCCCCGCGCACGTCGGGCGTCGAGGGCCGAACCGAGCGTCATGATGCCCTCGTAGCAGCCGGGGTCGATGCCGGCGAGGTCCCGGATCCGGCCCAGCCGGTTGTTGACGGTGTTGGGATGCACCCCGAGGGCGTGCGCGGTCCGGGCCCGATCGAGATCGTGGTGAAGGTAGGCGTCCAGGGTCTCCAACAGCTCGGGGTACGGATCGAGCGGCAGCAKCCGGTCCGCCAGGTACTGCTGCCCGGCGGTGGGCCGGGACAGCTGAAACGGCAACGCCAGATCCTTCAGCTGGTACACGCCGGGTCCACGACCCATACGCGACGCCAGCTCGAGGAGTTCACGGGCCAGTCCCCCCGATGCTTCCAAGCCCCCGCGCCCGGCGGGCTCGGTCACCGCCGCCGTCACCGGGGCGGCAGCGGTGTTCGACACTGCCGCCGCCAGTTCGACGGCCACGCGGTACCAGTCGGCGTCCGCGGCGGCCTTGCGAGGCACCAGAAGCGTCGCGCCGTCCACCTCGAGGATCGCGAGGATCGGCGGCGGCCCCCAGCCATCGATCACGCGCCGGGTCCGCGACTGATCGGACCATCGGCCGGGCGGATCCGGCGGTGGGCCACCACGCCTGATCACGAGGACCGAATACTCGTCCGCCAACTCGATCCCGCACCAGCGGGCGGTGGGGTCGGCATCCTGCCCGGCCAGCAGCAGACGCGCGAGCAATTCCTTCGACGGCTGCTCGTCCCCCTCCAGTGCGATCCGCTCACTCTCGTAGAACTCGACGACGGCCCGCGTGACGACCTCCTGCAGGCGCAGCACCGCGGCCGCGATGTCGACCAGCGCCGCGGCCCGCTCCCCCGCCGCAGCGACACGGCACTCGTCGAGCAGGATGCGGCCGAAGCGGTGCCAGCTGTGGAGCACCGCGGACAACGACGCGCCGTCGGCCGCGGCCTGCACCGCGCCCTCCCGGACCGGCCGTAGCTCGTCCGCCGTGAATATCCGGTTCTCCCGGATTGCCCGGGCTGCCAGCGCGAAGAATCGACGRGTGCTGCGCTGCAACAGTTCCGGATGTCGCGAAGCGGGAACAACGGGTCGGTCACCCTGTTCGAGTGCAACGAACCTGACGTCCAATCTGTCCAGGATCGCGACCACCGCGGCGTCGGGCGCATATCGCGTCAGCTCGCCCTCGGACGGCATGCCCGGAACGATACGCCGCACCCGCGCCGACCGCGGCAGATCGGACGGGCCGGTCCGGATGCCACACCTGAAGGCCGACGCTCCGGCAGCCGCAGCCACCGAAACTCGTTCGAACGCGTGGCTCAGTGCCCTGATCGCGACCGCGAATGCCGCGTCTGGTCGAGCATGGCGAGGTAGGTGTCGAGCTGGGCCGCGCCGGTGAGAAGGTTACGACTGCGCGCGGTCAGCCGGTCCTGCCAGGAGTCGAGGAAGGCGCTCAACGCGGCCGCACCGCCGGCCTCGCGCAGCGACGCGATGAACTGAGCGACCTGAGGCAGCAGATACCCGCCTCGGCGCAGCTGTCGTGCGATCTCGGCGTCGCGCACACAGTCCGGCCCGTAGTGGCGATAGCCCGTTGCGCGGTCGCGGTCGGGTCGCAGGATGCCGTGGGTCTCCCAGGTGCGCAGCGTTGCCGGATGCACGCCGAGCCGGCGTGCGAGTTCACCCACGGTCAGCGGTGAGCCGTGGGCAGGGGCCGGCGTCGTGACGGACAGGCCGCCCAGCGCCGCCTCGACCTCGGTGCGGGTATCGCGTTCGGCAAGCAGCGCGACGTGCGCGGCGTCGATGAGCCGGTAGACGGACTCCGTGTCACCACGGTTGGTCGCGCGCATGATGTCCATCGCCTGCTGATGCCCGTGGCCGCCGCGCAACGCGAGGAAGGCGCGTAGAGCCTGCGCATGCAGGGGCGTGTAGCGCCGATACCCGGCCTCGCTGCGCTCGGTCGGCGGGAGGACGCCCGCGTCGTCGTAGTTGCGGATCGCCTGGGCGGACAACCCGTGTTCCCGGGCGAGATCGATGGGTCGCAGTATGTACCTCCGTTTGAGGCTTTGAGCTCTCGGTGCCAGGGAAAACTTGGGAAAGCTTCACCTGATTCTTCAGCGATAGCGTCGAGGGTAGTTCTTTCCGGAAGGAGTATTCATGTCCACAGCCACATCACTCCTCGCCATCGGCCGCGAAGTCGACGACGCGGAGAGCCTGGGCCGCGCCGTCGACGAACTGCTCGCCTCGCGGGCCGAGCCGCCGACCCTGCTCGCTCTCGGCGAGCCCACACACGGGATCGAGGCGTTCCCGTTGCTGCGCAACGA
The DNA here is from genome assembly GCF_052113525.1 of Rhodococcus sp. TAF43. Taxonomy (NCBI): domain Bacteria; kingdom Bacillati; phylum Actinomycetota; class Actinomycetes; order Mycobacteriales; family Nocardiaceae; genus Rhodococcus; species Rhodococcus sp. TAF43. Next base: position 2,401 of record NZ_JBFRDL010000091.1, on the reverse strand, counting down.
AATCCTCCGTCATCTCGTCGAACGGGGATACCGGTCGATCGTGTTGGAGACCGATTTCTTTGCCGCGGCCGCTGTCGACGACTACGTGACCGGAGGCCCGGCAGAGCTGGACACGGTGCTCGCGACTGGGTTCAGCCACGGGTTCGGCGCGGTGCCGGGGAACCGCGAACTCGTCGAATGGCTCCGCGAGCACAACGCCGGCCGCGCACCGCAGGATCAGGTTCCCTTCCACGGCTTCGATGCGCCGTTGGAGTTCTCCGGCGCACCGAGCCCGCGACGTGCACTGTCCTCGGCCGTCGAGTACCTACCGGGCGCACTGCGGCCCGAATCGGTCCGTGACCTCGACGCCCTGCTCGGCGAGGACACGGATTGGACCAATCCGGCGGCCATGTTCGACGCGGCAGCGTCCATCGGCGACTCCGACCGCGCTCGCGCCCTGCGCATCGTCGCCGACGACGTCGCCAGCGCGCTGCACCGCGCGGCACCCGGCCTGCGTCGCGCCGACCCGGCCGGCTACGACCACACCGTCGCGCACGCGCGCACCGCCCAGGGCCTGCTGCGCTATCACGCGGCCATGGCGCGCCCCGCAGACGATCGCATCGCGACCCTGCTCAGCCTGCGCGCGGCGATGATGGCCGAGAACCTGCTCGCGCTCGTCGCCCAGGAGCGGCACCGCGGGCCGAGCCTGGTGTTCGCACACAACGCGCTCCTGCAGCGTGCGCAGTCCGACGTGCCGGTTGGGAAGGTCGGCGTGAACTGTTGCAGCGCAGGAGAACTCATCGACCTCACTCTCAGCGAGCACTACATGTTCCTGGCGACCGACGGCAGTCCCCACAGCGATCCGGGAACCCTGCAGGGCGCACTGGCCGAGGCGACCACGCGGCGCGCCCTCTTCCCGGCACCAGCCCTGCGCGCCACGCTTCCGGCAGCGATCGGCACCGGCGAACCGATCGTGCCCGGGCACATCCCGCTCAGCCCGGCAGACACGGACGGCGCCGATGCGGTCATCTTCATCGCCGACACCGACGGAAAACAGCATCGGTACTGGTAGCCAGTACCGATGACCGATGCCGAAGCGGATGCACAGCGGCCGGCATGGAACTACTGGCGGGAAGGAGGAGCATTCGCGTGCCCTCACGCCGGGTGTCTTGCGTCAACTATTTGGCAGTCTCCCTCGCATGCTTCCGTTAGCGCGGCGCGCTCGCTCCCAAATCCCGTCGGCGACTTGACCCGACTGAACTCTCGGTGACCATCACTCTGTGGAAGATTGGGCTCATGCAAGGACACCGCCCTGCACTCATGGAAGCCGCTGCCCGATTCGCGGAGACGATTCCGTCCAGCTAGCCATTCTCGACAATCCGGCGAGACTCGCCATCACGAACGGAGCCTCGGTCCGATTCCGTCGGTCCGAACCATGCTTCAGTCGAGCACCGTGATCACGCACAAACGAGTCGAAAGTCCACTAGGCACGGATAGGTCGAGGCCAGCCACCGCAGGATCTCGAACGGCAACGGCAAGAACCAGAAGGTGTCACCCATCGTCGAAGCTCCTCACGTGCAGGGCCAGCCCCTCAGCCAGCAGGGCGTTCTCCACGGCCCACTGACGCACCTCCGGGGAAAACAGAATGGCTGGCATCAGCCACACGAACCACGGCCAATCTCCGCCCATGTCGATCACCTCGTCAGTGTGGCGATGCCCCACAGCCAGAGCTGGTGGAGCGCGTCATACAGCCGGGGCGGCATTGTGGCGACGCCGGTCACCGGATCACTCCGATGGACAGGAGCCAGGAGACGGCCGCCCAGTACAGCGGGTCGAACGGACCCAGAAACCGGGATCCAGCATGGTTCACCTCTTGGTCGAGCGAAGGATCAATTGCACCGGCCCCCGAGAGAGCACGGCAGCACGCTGATCAGCCACAGGCGCGCGTCGTCGGACAGGAAAGGTATGAACCAGATCCATGTATCCAAGGGGATCAATGCCTTTCGTTTCGGATCAGACGGTCCAGTCGTCCAGACAAGTCGCGAGATCCCAGAGCTGGCACGGCGTGACCGCGCGTAGCCCTTTCCCGCCACGCCGGGGGCCAGTCCATCGTCCACCACCACAACTGCAGGTTGAGCACGATCATCCCCTTCGATATCCAGCGGTAACCTCCCGCCGGGCCGCCCCGAACCGGCGGGGCCATCGCCTACGGAACGTCGACGGTTGCGAAGCCCGGTGTGGTCGTGCCAGGTTCGGGTATGACGGTGACGACGACCTGCCCGGTCCCGGTCGGCAGGATTGCCGCCGGGTAGCCGTACTGGGCGACCGACATCCGGGCGGAGCCGGCAGCTCCGCTCGACAGGTTCACCGTACTGGGCGACCGACATCCGGGCGGAGCCGGCAGCTCCGCTCGACAGGTTCA
>NZ_JBFRDL010000090.1:0-9544 GCF_052113525.1 Rhodococcus sp. TAF43 | reverse complement strand
CTCTCCGATCCGACCCAGATCGCGTACTACATCTGTGCCGGGCCGCGCCGCACCACGCTCACTGAACTCGCCGCCGTCGCCGGGTCCCGGTGGCGGGTCGAGGAATGCTTCCAACAAGCCAAAAACGAGGCCGGCCTCGACCAGTACCAGGTTCGCACCTACCGCGCCTGGTACGCCCRCACCACCCTGTCGATGCTCGCCCTCGCTTGGCTYGCCGGAACGAAAACCGAAGCAGCAAAAGGGGAACCGGAACACACGATCAGGGCATGATCGCGTATACGGTACCCGAGATCCGCCGCCTGCTCATGCATCTCATCCTCCGACACGCCCACCCCGATGGCCACGCCTGGTCCTGGTCACGCTGGCGACGACGCCGACAACACCAGGCCCGCACCTGCCACTACCGAACCCGCGGACACCCGCTATAAGTGCCGTTGCAGTACTAGCAGCCTCCGCCGACGCCGGGGATCCTCGGTGTCGAGCTGGACGAGGAGGGTGGTCGGCCCACCGTGATGGTGGATTTCATCGATCTCGAGGGTGTCCACCGCGAAGTCGACATCGATCTGCAGACGGGTCGCATCATCGAGGACGAGCCCGAGGGCGATCAAGGGTCTGTGTCGCGGACCGCGGGCGGGAGAGGCCGCGATCGACCCGACTGACCCCGGCTGATCAGCGCGACCGCTGTTGCAGGGCGGCCACGCTGGCTCCGGCGAGGGTGAGCAAGGCGGCGACACCGGCGAATCCGGTAGCGACCATGATCACTACGAGCGGACGGTTTGGTGAACCGGCATCTACCGCTTCGAAGTGCAGATTGATCTCGACGACCGCCGCGATAAGCACTGCGATACAGGCGGTGATTGCGGCGCTCGCCGCTCTGCGGGCGCGGGACGCTGCTGGTGCGCGAACAGCCGCGTGTGCAGCGGCTACGGCGATCCACACCGAGCCCGCCAATCCGACACCCCACAGGGCGTAGGACCACCAGGCATACGAGCCTTGCACGCCCCCGAGTACCAGCGCCACGCATACGATCTGCAGCCCGATCGCCTTGACGGTCGACACGGCGTTCATCGAATCGGTCATGTGGAACCTCGCCTTCTGCGATTGGATGGTCATCGATAGAACTCCGAAAACAACTGTGGCGGTTCGAACCCCGATCTCGGAGCAGTGCCCGAGGTCGGCCAGCCACTCTTCGCGGTAGCGATCCCTGCGGGCGGCAGGGGTCAACCGCGCGCAGGTCCGGACCATCCACCGAGCCGCTCTCATGCCAACCTCGCTCGATAGATCGCAGCCGGTGCGGGAGTCGCCGGCGCGAGCATCGCCGTCGCGCGTGCCCGGCCGTCGTGGGTGAGGGTGTAGTAGCGCCGCCGTGGTCCTGAGTGAGCCTGATCGGTCTCCCACGCGGACTCCACCCACCCTGCCTCTTCGAGGCGGGCGAGGATCGGATAGACGCTTCCAGCAGGACGTCCCGTCTCGCGCACTATCTGCAATCCCCATATCGGACCGGCGGAACTCGACAGTTCAGCGAGAACGGCGAGCGTTGCCGGCGTCCTACGTAATCGCGTACTCATGGCCTAACTCTATACATAGAGATGCGCATTTGTCATCACCATGCATCTACAGTGCATGTGGCGTCGGAGCGGATCCCTGGGCGGCTCACAGGAAGTTCACAGCGAACGTCCAGGCTGTGGCCAGGAGCTGCGCCGATGATGGCCGGGTGAGTGTTACCAAGCCCGCGGCCCGGGTATTGATCGTCGACGATGAGCCGACCATCGTCGAGTTGCTGTCCGTGAGCCTACGGTTTCAGAGCTTCGAGGTGGAGACGGCCGCCAACGGATGTGAGGGGCTCGACCGGGCGCGCGCGTTCCGGCCGGACGCGCTGATCGTCGACGTGACGATGCCGGGCATGGATGGCTTCGGACTGCTGCGTCGACTGCGCGCCGACGGTGTGGACGCCCCGGTGTTGTTCCTGACCGCCCGCGTTACTGTCGACGACAAGCTCGCCGGCCTCGCTCTGGGCGCCGACGACTATGTGACCAAGCCATTCAGCCTGGAGGAGGTGGTCGCCCGACTACGGGTGATCCTGCGGCGGGCTTCGCGTGACGAGCAGGTCGATCCCGCGCGGATCCGCTTTGCCGACCTCGAACTCGACGACGAAACACATGAGGTGTGGAAGGCGGGCGAGACGGCCTCGTTGTCCCCGACTGAATTCACCCTTCTGCGGTACTTCATGGTCAACGCCGGTGTGGTGCTGAGCAAGCAGCGGATCCTCGACCACGTGTGGCACTACGACTTCGGCGGTGAGGTCGGGGTGGTCGAGACGTACGTGTCGTACCTGCGCCGAAAGATCGACACCGGGGAGAAACGGTTGATCCACACGTTGCGCGGCGTCGGCTACGTCATGCGCGAGCAGCGGTAGGCATGGTGGTGGGGCGCCGGGTCCGTCAGATCCCATTGCGGTTCATGCTGATGGCCGCACTCGTGCTCCTCGCGGGTCTCGGGTTGTTCGCGTCGGGGGTGGCGGTTACCTCGTCGCTGGAGAACTCGTTGATCGCCCGCACCGACGCGACGCTGCGCGACGCGGCGCACGGGTGGGCGAAACCCGAGGCTCTGTCGCCGCTGCCGCCGATGACACTGCCGCTACCGCTGCCCGCGCCCGACCGGCCACCGACCCCCTTCTTCGTCCTCACCCAGGCCCCCGCCGGCCAGACCCAGTTGGTCATCAACGACGACTTCAAACAACCAGATCTACCGCAGGACCTGGGGCCGGAGCCGGTCACGGTCGGCTCTGTCGGTGACCCCGGGCAGCGCTGGCGGGCGCTGGCCAACTCCTCGCCGATGGGCAAGGTGACGGTGGCGGTGAGTCTGTCCGACGTCGACGACACCGTGCAGCGACTGGTGATCCTCCAGGTCGTGATCGGGGCCGTGGTGCTGCTGGTCCTGGGGGTGCTCGGCTATTTCGTTGTGCGGCGGAGCCTGCGTCCGCTCGTCGAGGTCGAGCACACTGCCGCAGCTATCGCGGCGGGCGACTTGGACCGCCGGGTCCCCGACCACCGCGGCGCCGGGACCGAGGTGGGGCGGCTGTCGGCCGCGCTCAACGGGATGCTGGCGCAGATCCAAACCGCGTTCGCGGCCACCGCGGCGTCTGAGGACTCGGCGCGCCGGTCGGAGGAGAAGATGCGCCGGTTCGTCGCCGACGCCAGTCACGAGCTGCGTACCCCGCTGACCACGATCCGCGGATTCGCCGAACTGTACCGGCAGGGCGCGATGACCGACACCGCGGTGGTGATGGCACGGATCGAAGGGCAGGCCGCCCGGATGGGTCTGCTGGTCGAGGACCTGCTGATGCTCGCACGCCTCGACGCCGAGCGCCCGATCGAGCGGGCCCCGGTGGATCTGCTCGCGGTGGCCTCGGACGCGGTCCACGACGCGCGGGCCGTGGCTCCCGGGCGGCGGATCGGCCTCGAGGTGCTCGGCGGCCCAGGGCTGGCCGAGGTCCTCGGTGACGTGGCGCGGCTGCGTCAGGTACTCGGCAACCTGGTCGGCAACGCCCTGAGCCACACACCGGAGGACGCCGAGGTGATGGTGCGGGTCGGCACGGAGGGGCCGAACGCGGTGCTCGAGGTCGCCGACACCGGTCCAGGACTGGGCCCGGAAGCGGCCGAGCGGGTGTTCGAGCGGTTCTACCGGGTCGACGCCTCACGAAACCGGAGCAGCGGCGGTAGCGGGCTGGGCCTGTCCATCGTCGCGGCGCTGGTGTCCGCGCACGGTGGCACCGTCACCCTGGAGTCCGCCGAGGGGGAGGGCGCGGTGTTCCGGGTGCTGCTGCCGCGGATCGAGCGGCAAGACTGAACGCTCCATCGGGGGCAGTGGCTCCGTGACCACGCTCGCGCAGCGGGTTCTCGGAGCCATACTCCCGCCTACGCCGTACCACCCAGCGCGGCGAGCGCGCACAGGAAGCTGCCAGCCGCAGTCCAGAGCCATCACAGGTTCGTTCAGCACCATTGCGGCCATGACGACGAAATCGATTTTCCACCAACGAGATCGGCCGCCGCCCGACCGTACGGACACCGTCACTCTCGACCTGGTGATCCCTGTCTACAACGAGGAACGCGACCTCGAGCCCTGCGTGCGCAGGCTGCGCGCGTACTTGGACGGATCCGTCCCATATCCGAGCCGGATCACGGTGGCGGACAACGCCAGCACCGACGCGACGCTCGCGGTGGCGAACCGGCTGGCGGAGGAGTTCGACTCCGTCCGTGTGGTGCACCTCGACGAGAAGGGCCGCGGCCGAGCACTGCGCACCGTGTGGAGCGCCTCCGACTCGGAGGTCGTCGCCTACATGGACGTAGACCTGTCCACCGATCTCAACGCGCTGCTTCCGCTGGTGGCGCCGCTGGTGTCGGGACACTCCGACGTCGCGATCGGCTCGCGGCTCACGCGCTCCTCCCGTGTGGTGCGTGGGCCGAAGCGTGAGGCGATCTCGCGCTGTTACAACCTGATCCTGCGCGGTGCGCTACGGGCGAAGTTTTCCGACGCCCAGTGCGGATTCAAGGCGATGCGCACCGACGTCGCCCGACAGCTGCTGCCGCTGGTGGAGGACACCGGCTGGTTCTTCGACACCGAGCTGCTGGTGCTCGCCGAGCGGGTGGGGCTCCGCATCCACGAGGTGCCGGTGGACTGGGTCGACGACCCCGACAGCACCGTCGACATCGTCTCGACCGCGGTCGCCGACTTGAAGGGCGTGCTCCGGGTCGGCCGGGCACTGGCCACCGGCGCTCTGCCGGTCGCCGCGTTACGCACCAGCCTCGGCCGCGAGCCGCTGGTGCCGGGGGTGCCGCACGGCATGGTCGGGCAGCTGGTCCGGTTCGCCGCGGTCGGGGCCGCCTCGACCGTCGCGTACGCGGTGCTCTACCTGGCACTGCATCCCGTGATCGGTGCCCAGGCGGCGAATCTCGTCGCGCTGCTGATCACCGCGGTGCTCAACACCGCAGCCAACCGGGCGTTCACCTTCGGAGTGCGCGGCCGCGCGGATGCCGCCAAACACCAGGCCCAGGGCCTCGCGGTGTTCGCGGTCGGCCTGGCTCTGACCAGCGGATCCCTGTTTGCCCTGCACCACTGGCTGCCCGACGCCTCCAAGCATCTCGAGTTGGCGGTGCTGGTGGCCGCGAATCTGATTGCCACTCTCACTCGTTTCGTCGCCCTGCGTCGGGTGTTCCGAAACCACCTCGAAGGAGCCGCCCGGTGACCACCGTCGAAGCCACGTCGATGCAGGCCGCGGCGCCCGAGCCGACCCCGCGTCGCCGCAACCCCGAGCCGTGGCTGCTGGCGGCGCTGCTGATCGGGACCGCGGTGGCCTACATGTGGGGACTCGGCGCCTCCGGCTGGGCCAACTCGTTCTATTCCGCTGCGGTGCAGGCGGGTTCGGAGTCCTGGAAGGCCTTCTTCTTCGGCTCGTCGGACGCCGCGAACTCGATCACCGTGGACAAGCCGCCCGCCTCGCTGTGGGTGATGGCGCTGTCGGTGCGGCTGTTCGGGCTCAGCTCGTGGGCGATCCTGGTGCCGCAGGCACTGATGGGCGTCGCCACAGTCGCGCTCTTGTGGGCGACGGTGCGGCGGTTCTTCGGCGCAGCCGCAGGACTGCTCGCCGGGCTGGTGCTGGCATTGACACCGGTGGCCGTGCTGATGTTCCGGTTCAACAACCCTGACGCGCTGCTGGTGCTGCTCATGACGGCCTCGGCCTGGGCGCTGCTGCGGGCGGTGCAGGACGGCCGCACCCGTTGGCTGGTCCTGACCGGCGCGCTGGTGGGGCTGGGCTTCCTCACCAAACAGCTGCAGGTGATGCTGGTGGTGCCGCCACTCGCGCTGACCTACCTGCTGTTCGGGCCGCCCCGCCTCGGCGCCCGGATCGCGCAACTGTTCGCGGCACTGGCCGCGATGGTCGTCGCCGCCGGCTGGTGGCTGCTGACGGTCGAGCTGTGGCCCGCCGAGTCCAGGCCTTGGATCGGCGGCTCACAAAACAACTCGATCCTGGAGCTGACCCTCGGCTACAACGGCCTCGGCCGCCTGAACGGCAACGAACTCGGCAGCGCCCTCATGAACTTGGGAACGGGCGCAGAGACCGCCGGGATGCCCCCATCGGGTGAACTGCCGGTCGGTGGACCGGGCGCGGCCGCCGGTGTGCCCCCATTGGGTGAACTGCCGGCCGGTGGCCCCGGCGGGACGTGGGGGAGTACCGGGATCACCCGGATGTTCGACCTCGAGCAGGGCGGTCAGATCTCCTGGCTGATACCAGCCGCGCTCATCCTCGGCGTGATCGGAATCGTGTTGTGCGGCAGGAGTGCCCGTATCGATCCCGGACGGGCGGCGTTCGTGCTGTTCGGGTCCTGGCTGCTTGTCACCGGACTGGTGTTCAGCTTCATGGCCGGAATCTTCCACTCGTACTACACAATCGCGATGGCCCCGCAGGTCGGCGCTCTGGTCGGCGCGGGTGCGGTACTGGCCTGGCGGCGGCGCACCGACTGGCGGGTCCGCGTCGTGCTGGCGGGCGCCCTTGCCGCGACCGCCGTATGGTCGTGGGAGTTGCTCGGGCGCAGCGAATCCTTCCTGCCCTGGCTGCGCTGGGTGGTGCTGRTGGTCGGGATACTCGCGGCGGTGGCACTGCTGTGGCCGCGCCTGAGCGGGCGGCTGGCAGCGGCGACCGCGGCGGCGGCGGTGCTCACCGGGCTGGCGGGCCCGGCCGCGTACGCGGCCGACACCATCAGGACCCCACACGGGGGCGCGATACCCACCGCAGGGCCCAGCGACTCGGCCCTGCCATTCGACCTTGCCGAGTATTCCGGCGCGGGCTTGATTGTCGTCGGCCCAGGCGGGGCGGTGGTGATCCCGTCGCCCGGCCCTGCCACCGGGGCCCCCGGCCCGGGGTCCGCGCCGGGCGGCCCCGCCGGGAACCAGCCGGCAGCACCTGCGGGAAGCCAGCCAGTCGGGCTAGATCAGATTGGGGGTGGCCCCGGCGGCGGGTTGCTGCACGGCAGCGAGCCCAGCGCTGAGATGACCAAACTGCTCGAACATGACGCAGACCGGTACACCTGGGCGGCCGCTACGACCGGCTCGAACAGCGCCGCCGGCTACCAGCTGGCCACCGGCCGCCCTGTGATGCCGATCGGCGGGTTCAACGGTACCGATCCCTCGCCGACCCTCGCGCAGTTCCAGCGGTACGTGGCCGAGGGCCGGATCCACTACTTCATCGGCGACGGCATGGAAATGGCCGGGATAGGACCCGGCGGCGTCGGCACAGGCGCACAGATCACCGAATGGGTGAAGCAGAACTTCGCGTCGACCACTGTCGACGGGATGCCGATGTACGACCTGACCGCGCCCCTGACAGGAGCGAGGTAGGGCGCGTACGCGCACCGCTGCGATCACCTGCTTCGGTCCGTCGGCACCCGTCGACGGACCGGAGCAGGTAGTCAAGGATGACGGGGCTTCGTGTTGTCCTGACTGTCGTGGACTGCGCCACCGTAGCCCGGTAGTCCAGTTTGCCGCCGCGGTTGCCGCGTTGCGACGCAGCTCCCGTGAGATGGTCGACGGATCCCGTCCCACCGCCCGGGCGATCTCACGCACCCCAGCTCCCTGGGCCTTCAGTAGCACAATCTCCTCCTCCCGTCGATGCGACGGTGCGCCAGGCGACCTCATCGGCGACCGGCCCGTGAGATCCTTCATCCATCCCGCTGGCCTGCCCATCAACACCTCCGTCATCAAGGTGTTGCGACCACCGGTTGAATCCGCCCAGTATCAGCATCGGTCCTGGCGACGGTTGCTGGCCGATGCCGGTGCGACGCAGTCGATGTCATGCAAAGGCAACCGCTACCACAACACGGTGATGGACTCGTGGAACGAGAAACCGTCAGACTCGCCCCCTGGCTGCTTCGAGTGCGGTATCCAGTGGGCGTGGTGTCGCACGGGACCGCGTTGTCCACGGCCCCGAATGATGGTGCTCCTTTCGTCCCGGCGGGGAAGATTTCCGCTGGTCAGGTCACTGTTTTTGGTGTCGTCACGCGTGTGATCGCGGCGACGAGCAGGTCGACGTGGGGTGCGTGGGCGGCGAGTTTGAGGTGGATGCGTCGGGCGTGACGGACGATGCGGCCGGCGATGTGGAACAGCCGGAGTCGGAGTCGTTTCGGTTCCCAGCGTCGGGCGGTTTCGGTGTCGAACGCGAGGAGTTGTGTCCAGGCGATCAGTTCGCCGGCGAGTTGCACGATCTGCAGCCAGATCCGGTTCTGGTCGAACCCGTGTAGCGGAAGGTTCTGCAGGCCAGTGTCTTTCGCGCCCCGGATCCGGTCCTCGCAACGGGCCCGGCGGCGGTGCCGCAGCTCGAGATCCGGGAGTTGGCCGCGGGTGGTGTTGGTGGCGAACGCGGTCAACCGCAGACCCTCGTGGTCGGTGAACCGCAGTTGCGCGCCGGGGTGCGGCCGCTCCTTGCGGACGATGACCCGCATCCCAGCGGGCCAGGTAGAYAGGTCGATCAGCCCGGTGAGCTCGGCGACCCAGGCGCCGTCACGGACCTTCCCGTCGGCGTCGTAGGCGGGCGTCCACACGGTCTTCGGGATCAGGTCGATCGCCGCGGTCATGGTGTCGGTGAGCCCGAACCCGATCGAGTACGCCAACCGCCGCTTGGTCAGGTAGTCGAGAAAGTCGTGCGTGCCGCCGGCGCCATCGGTGCGGATCAACACTTTCTTCCCGACCCGGTAGCCCGGATCGAACGGCAACTGCGCCAACGCATCCTTGACCACGGTCACATGGTCTGCAGCGGTGTTCGAGCCGGCATTTCCGGGCCGCAGGAGCATCGCCACCGGCTCACCGGTCCCGCCATCACCGTGGTCGACGAACGCGCACAACGGATGAAACCCGAAGCCACGCTTGAATGTCGGGGCTGCGGATTCCTTCTCCGAGTGCGCGGTCACCAGGGTGGCATCGATGTCGACGACCAGCGGATCCTTCTCGTCGATCCGATGATCGGGTGTCCGGTCTCCGGCCGCGGCCCATGCACGGCGTCGGGCCGCAGCGCGAGCACTCCCGATCGCCGCGAGTGCGGCGCCGGGGTCCGCGGCCAGCGCGGTGACCAGCCTCGATACGGTCGGGTCGGAGGCGACCGGACCGAACACCTGCGGGTGCGCCCGCAACTGCGCGATGTCGGCCAGGCAGTCACCGCCGAGCGCGAGCGTGACCGCGAGATCCAACACGATCTTGCCCGGGTCGTGCGTCGCGAGGGGCTTGCGCCACGGCTCGAGCGCGGCCGACAGGGCGGTGGTCAGGCCTGTTTTCTCGGCGGTACGCAGCAACAAGACCGTCCCGGCATGCGACACGACGCYGGTTCCGGTGGCCGATGCGGACAGGTGTGGGTACGGGGACGTAGACTTGGCCACCTGAAAGGTGCTCCTTGATCACGCGATTGTTCAACCTTAGACAAGTCGAATTATCGCAGGTCGGAGCACCTTTCTTCGTCAGTGACACAGGTGTTCAGCCGAATTACCGTGAAAGCGGCAGG
>NZ_JBFRDL010000089.1:0-16108 GCF_052113525.1 Rhodococcus sp. TAF43 | reverse complement strand
GTTGACGACGGTCGAAAATCAGGCCAGAAACGACGGTTGAAAACCAGGCCACCCAACCACGATCGGATGGGTGATCTCCATGGAAGATTGGGCCTTGATTCGGCACCTTCATTGCAGCGAGGGGTTGTCGCAGCGTGCCATCGCGAAACAGTTGGGTGTCGCCCGGGACACCGTCGCGAACGCGCTGGCCGGCGACCGGCCGCCGACCTATTCGCGGCCGCCGGTGGAATCGGCGATCAGTGCAGCGGAGCCGAGGATTCGGGCGTTGTTGACGGCGTATCCGACGATGCCGGCGACGGTCATCGCCGAGCGGATCGGCTGGACCGGTTCGATTACGTGGCTGCGTGAGCGGGTCCGGGCCATCCGGCCCGAGTATGCCCCGGCCGATCCGGCAGACCGTCTCGACCATCAGCCCGGCCGGGCAGTGCAGTGCGACCTGTGGTTCCCGCCGGCGAAGGTCCCCCTCGGGGCCGGGCAGGTGGGTTCGCCGCCGGTGCTGGTGATGGTGGCGGCCTTCTCCCGGTTCGTGACCGCGATGATGTTGCCGAGTCGCGTCACGATGGACCTGGTCGCCGGGATGTGGCGGCTGCTGTCCGACCATCTCGGGGCCGTCCCGCACCAGTTGTGGTGGGACAACGAGGCCGGGATCGGGCGCCGCGGCCGCCTGACCGATCCAGTCACCGCATTCGTCGGCACCCTGGCCACGACAATGATCCAACTCAAGCCCTATGACCCGGAATCGAAGGGCATCGTCGAACGTGCCAACCGGTATCTGGAAACATCGTTCCTGCCCGGGCGGACCTTCGCTTCGCCGGCGGACTTCAACCGGCAACTCGCCGAATGGCTGCCGATCGCCAACAACCGTCTCGTCCGCCGGATCGACGGCCGCCCATCGGAACTCGTGGCCGTCGACACCGCCGCGATGCTGACGCTGCCACCGGTCCCACCGCAGGTCACCGCGATCACCGAGTTGCGGCTGCCACGGGACTACTACGTGCGGGTGGCCGGCAACGACTACTCGGTCGATCCGTCCGCGATCGGACACCTCGTCGAGGTCACCGCCGGCCTCGAGGCCGTCACGGTCGCCCGCGGCGGGCAACGACTGGCCACACACGAACGGCTGTGGGCGCGGGGACTGACAGTGACCGACCCGGCACATCTCGAGGCTGCGGCCCGGATGCGGCAGCGGTTCCAGCAATCTCACACCGGCGCGGACGACGTGGACCACCCGGTGCGGGACCTCGGCGATTACGACCGCGCCTTCGATGTCGATTTCACCTGCACTGCAACAGTTTCCGATGCCACTGACGTCGGCGGGGAGGTGGCGTGATGGGTGGCGAGGATCCGATCAAGCAGGTCGAGCACTACGCGCACGCCCTCAAGGCGCCACGGATCCGTGATGCCGCGGCCCGACTCGCCGATCAGGCCCGCGACGGCGGTTGGACCCACGAGGAGTACCTCGCGGCGGTCTTGTCGCGGGMGGTCTCGGCCCGGGAGTCGTCCGGCGCCCAGATTCGCATCCGGTCCGCAGGGTTCCCGACACGGAAATCGTTGGAGGAATTCAACTTCGATCATCAACCCGCGCTCAGCCGAGAAACGGTCGCGCATCTGGGGACCGGGACGTTCCTGGCGAAGGCGCAGAACGTGGTGCTCCTCGGTCCGCCCGGCACCGGGAAGACGCATCTGGCGATCGGCCTGGGCGTCAAGGCGGCCCAGTCGGGGCATCGGGTCGCATTCGCCACCGCCGTCGATTGGGTCGCCCGCCTCAAGACCGCACACTCGGCAGGCCGGCTACCGGCCGAGCTGGTCAATCGAACCTGCCGTTCGCCCGCTGGGGCGACGTGTTCGGCGACCAGGTCGTCGCCGCGGCCATGATCGACCGCATCGTCCACCACGCCGAAGTCCTCACCCTCAAGGGCTCGAGTTACCGACTCAAGGACACCGGAGTCGACACGTTACCATCCGCCCGCGCCGAGAACGCGGCACAATAACTACCACCGGTGGCCTGGTTTTCGACCGCCGCTATCGGCCTACTTTTGGACCGTCGTCAACATGGGGTTCGAAGTCGGTGGCGTGATGTTGTATCAACGACTCCGCCTGATGGCATCCGTACTTTCGCACAGCGACCATCGGTCGTGGCGCGCCGAAGAACGCGCACGCAACAGGCCGGCCGCCGCCGCCCCGATCGAGAGCCTGGCACCCCGAAGCCCGAGAGAGACCCGAATCGACAACCAAGATCGACAGGACGGATACGGGGCGGCGACAGGACAGGCGGGGACACGGTGGCGATGTGGGGAGTGATCGCTGTGGTCGTGGCGTGCTTCGGGATCGACGGGCTCTTACAGCAGCGCGACCATCCAGCGATCCATCGACGAACCAAAATCGCGTACATCGTCAATTGGTGCCTGTGGACCGCTGTCCTGGTGGTCTCGGCAGCCGTCTGGGCAAGCCCCGCGATCGCTGCAGCAGCCCTCACGTCAGCGTCGTGATCTGGATGAACAACCGCTCCTGGACCCGCTCCAGCTACTAGAGCCGATTCGACGAACTGTACTGACCTTCAGACCCACTCAAGATTGATCCCACGCTTCGACCAGAATCCATTCGTCCGAAGGGATGGCGGCGACGCCGGACAGATCTAGCGGAGAGTCGTCCATGAAGCTGGGCTGTACGGAGTCCCGATCCAGCCTGGTAAGTACAACTTCGGCCGGGACCGCGTAGACACTCGGGTATCCGCCGTCGCGGAGCTTCCGGAATGGCGCGGGCTCCCCGTCCGCAGGCGCGAGCCATGACGCGAACCAGGAGGCAAGGGTGACGCCGGCCAGATCCGGGGATTCCCGCAAACTGCCGAACGCCTGGGGCCTGGGTCCAGCCGCGGATCGTCCGGCCCGACGAGAGGCTCGCGCGGTCTGATGACGAAGATCTGCCAACTCATGAACGCCAGTTTGTCATCTGCCGATGACATTGCGGCAGCTCACCCGACGCGATGACCCGCTTCGCTGCCTGCCGCGGCGGTAACCCCCAAATCCACTCATCAGCACCATGTCGCGTTCTCCACTCCCACTGAGCTGGACGCGTCGGCACCCCTTCTCCTACGCCCCTCGCCCGGGCTTCTGCGACTGCCAACGGTCGCGGACAGCGACCTGCTGGGAGGCAAGCTCGCCGGCCCGGCGATCCCAGGCAGGTCCGGGTCTCCGCGCACCGGCATGACCCTCGCAGAACCATCGAAACGCCCAATGCGGGCCAGGCCGTCCTGATAGGTATGTGCGGTGAAGAAGTTGATCATCGCGGCGGCCGGCGCTTCGGTTCTACTCGCGGGATGCACGAGCGGCACCGCCGAGCCTGATCCAGTTCCGACCACAACCATGACTGCGAGCACGCCGCAGTCGCTGCCAACGACGACCACAGCGCTACCTGCAACCGTCCTGGCAGCAGTTCCCGGCAAGGTTCTGCACGTCGGCAGCGAAAGCGAGTGCGCACCTACGAATCCAGCGCCTGGCTTCGGACTCACCCGAGTCGAGATCCGGGACGGTGCAGCTGGCCACCCTGCGGGAGCGAAACTGCTGCGGTGGGAGTTCGACGGGCCCATCCCCGGCGGGGTTGTCGCGTTCACTGCAACCCTGACCGGCGCCGACGGGAAGCCGGTCATGCGTGGAGTGAAGTTCATCGACGGCACGGTCGCCGCGAACTACGTGTTCGCGGGTGCCAAGCAAGACAACATCACGATCCCGCCCGACCTCGACGACGGGTCTCTGGGCGTGTTCATCCCTGCCGCCGTGGGCACTTCGATCGGGCCCGACTTCAACTGGTCCGCCGACCTCGAAGTCGAGGGCAAGTCAGTCGGGGGCTGCCCCAGCAAGTAGGCGTGCCCGCACATCCCGTCCCCCACTCCCCTCGTCCTGGACCGCACCCACCCGGCGGACACGGACAGCCGTCTCCCGGGGAGACGGGGAGACAGACCTCCAGCGTCGGGTCCGTGCATACTCGTGGCGCCGACGGTCACGGTCCTCACGCCCGCGTCGGTGGGCTGCAAGAGCAGCCCCGACGCGTCATCAGCAGAGGGGGTACACGGATGAACCACGACACCGAGCCGCCGGCCGAGTCCGCGCGCCGGTACGCGAAGGTCGCGATGCGGTGGTGCGCCGTCACCGGTGCCGGTGCATCGCTCACCGGCGGCACGCTCGTGGCGGCGCAGGCGACCCGGCTGTTCGCGCCGGTGCGTGAGCCGTTGGTCGTCGCGGCCGGGGTCTCGCTCTTCGTTGGCGGTGTCGCGGTCGCGGGGATCGTCCTCGCCGGCGTGGTGTGGGCTGCCAGTGGGATCTCCGCGGACCCGTTGACCCGCGACCGGATTCGGGTTGTCCAGGCTGCCCAACAGATGTCCAGGGACGAGCTCGAGCGGGCGATCGAGGCGCTCGGTGAGACCGAAGACCGGTTACTGATGGAAGGGCGTCGTGAGCAGGCCCTGCGGGTAGCGGAGGACCGGACGCTGTGCCTGTACGTCCTCGACCGCCGACAGCGCGCGCCTGGTCCGAGCTGATCCCCTACCGTTCGGAGGGTTCCGGAGCAGACTCGTAGTTGGTGACCCCGTCGCATCGGGTCGACACCCGTTGCAGCAGTGTGCCGCTGGTGTAGTCATCGACGAGGAGTTCGACAGAGTGGATCTCCTCGGTGAGCGGGTGATCGAACGTGGCGCGGGCGTTCGTCGCGCAGATCGATTCGGATCCCGCGTCCGGGTACAGGGCAGCGATGACAGCTGCTGGCGTGAATCGGCCGCCGAGTCGGTCGTCGGGGTCCTGTCGACCGCCCCACCATCGCTGAAGAGCCTGTTCTTGGGCACGGTCACATGGCACTTCGACGTCCATGGAGCTCCCCACCTCACGCGATGCCGCCCGAAACCCACAACCTCGCCGCTTGTGACGTCCGTTTGGCGCTGCCGCGGGCGGCCGCCCGTCCGGGAGGTATCGATATCTGATCAGGCGATGGAACTGACGTTACCGATATCAGCGTGGACGGAAAATGATCGCAGCTGCACCGATACTCGCTGCAGTCGCGACTGCGACCACCACTGCGAAAAGCAACGATCCGTACACGCGATACGAGACCAGCCCGGGTATCACCGACAGTGACACGAGTAGTAGCGGCACCCTCAGTCGCCGTAGTCGATTGCGCCGATTCCGCCGGCGATCCTCGCGGTCAGAACGCAACAGGTCAGACATATCTCCCCCTCATCCCCGCTGCGCAGGTTACCGGGCCGACTCTGAAACGAGGAACGCCCCGCCGTGAGGCGGGGCGTCCAAGCCATGAATCGGTGGCTTCACCTTCGGCGAACGCGGACGGGTCTAGTAGGAGCAGCACCGTCGTTGCTACTCGCCTGCACGCGTAGGGGCAGGCGGGTCACCGCACTTGACGGTGACTGTGTGAGGGGTTCTGCTCGCACGGCGTCGCGGCTCGGCGTCATCACGGCGGTGCTGCCAGTCATCGTCGTGGGCGCGACCGGGCCTTTCCATCCGCACCATCCACCGCACGACGCTATCGTCTGGCTCTCAACACGCCCGTCGTCGAACTCGGCTGTGATGTGCATGGCCCGAGTCGGGTAGTCGCACACTGGGCATTTGCCGAAGTAGTTCAGGACGTCGCGTGACTCGGATGCCACGACCTTCGCGGACCCAACCATGACCCGAACCTAGCCCTGTCGAGCCGCCTACGTACAGAGAAACAGGTGGCTTACATGCCATCCTGCGGGAGCTGTTCCCAGGCGGGATGGAGCGCGAGTTCGACACGAAGCCGCCGCCCAGCAACTCAAGGCATTCAGTCCGGACACCGACACGAATGCGATGCGCAAGAACATCGCCCTCGACATCATCGGCGAACTCCGGCGACTCCGGTCCCAGATCGACGAGATCACCAACCGGATCAAGCCCGAACTCGCCGCCAGCGGAACCCAACTACCGAAGATTCCCGGCGTCGGCACGGTGCCCGCGGCTCGGATTCTCGCCCGCACGGCGATCCCACCTGGTTCCCGAGTGAGTCTGCGTTCGCAAACTACACCGGTACAGCGCCGGTGGAGATCGACAGTGCAGACAAGCAACGACATCGACGCTCCCGCAGCGGCGACCGAATGCTCAACTCCGCCATCCACATCGTTGCCGTCGCCCAGGCGCGTACACCCATCAGCGACGGCTACGCCTACCACCAGCGGAAGATGGCGGAGGGCAAAACCTCACGCGAGGCGATGCGCTGCCTGAAACGGCAAGTCGCGAAACGGCTCTGGCGAACGATGAGAGACGACGCTGTGGTTAGCGGTCCTACGATAGATGCAGTGGACGGAGCCAGCGCGTAACTGCCAGCTCCGTCCACCACCAATGCCGCTCCCCGCAGCCGTCTACATCCCCATCGACCGAGCGATCATCGGCCAGGAGTTGCGCAGGTCGTCCTTCCAGTAGCCCCACGAATGGGTACCGGCGGGCTTGAAGTCGAACGTCGCGGGGATCTTCAACTCGGCCAGACGGTTGGCCAGGTTGTGGGTGCAGTAATTGGTGGCCGCCTCGATCACGCCGCCGACGACGACCCGCTCAGCCTGGGCGAGCGGCTTGCCGTCGATACCAGGGCTGTTCAACTGGTCATGCGGGCCGGGCAGCCCCGATCCGGTAGAGACGTAAAGCTCCGTGCCGCGGAGCTTTTCGGCGTTCACGACCGGATCGTTCTGCACCCAGCCAGGTCCATCGAGCGGGCCCCACATGTTGGTGACGTCGACGCCACCGCGCACGCCGGTGACGAGCCGGATGGCGTTCTGGCCAGCCCAGGTGCTGGTCTCGGCGCAGCCGCTGTACGAGCCGACGCTCTTGTAGAAACCGGGCTTGGCGATCGCCAGGTTGAGCACCGAGGTGGCGGTCATCGAGATCGCGGCGACGGACTGCACCTTGTTGGTGCCGAACTCGGCGTCAATGACCGGCGGGAGTTCCTGGGTCAGGAAGGTCTGCCACTTCTGGCGGCCGAGCTTCGAATCGTCCTTCTGCCAGTCGGTGTAGTAGCTGAAGGCACCCTCGAGCGGCGTGACGACGTTGACGTTCTTGTCCCTGAAGAAGTCCATGACGTCGGCATTGCGCTGCCAGGTGGCCGAGTCCTCGCCGCCACCGGCGCCGTTGATCAGGTACAGCGTCGGGCGCGGCTGGCTGGTGTCCGCGGGAAGGATGACCTCGAGCGGGATGTTCCGGTCCATCGCAGCCGAGTACACCGAGATGGTGACCTTGCGATCCGAGTTCTTCGTGGACTTCACCAGGTAGGCGCCGGACGCGTTCGACGCGGCCGTGGCGCCATTGTCGGCGGATGCCATGGCCGGCACCGCGAGCAGCGAGGCCGCGGACACCACCACAGCAGCAGCCAGCACCCGGGCGCGCCCCACCTTGGAATTCCTCATACGAACGTCCTCCCCTTGAAGCTTGAACATGCCGCGCAACACCGAAGGCGCCTACGGCCAGTCGTCAACTCGGCACCGAGCCTCCCCCTGGGCACAGTATTCGGACAGCAGAGTACCGGCTGACGAGCGGTGAATGTCCTGATCCGCGAGACCGACTCGTGATTCACCCGTAGGTTCACTCCGCACCGGCCCCCCCACGCCAAGATCGGGGCCGTGTTCGAACGTCGCACCGCTTGACAGCACACACAGACATCTCAGTTCGCTAAGACGCAAGTTGATCGGTGCTTAGACAACGCGGAAGAGACGAACGGCGTAGAGCGTTTGCCACCAGGGCGATGAATCGCTCGGCTCGATCGCCCTTCGCTCGTCGACGGACCGGGCGGGACCAGGTCATCACTTTGTACGCGAAAGATGGGAGATCAGGTCCGCCAGCGTATGGATCTGCGGATGGCGGGTTGAGTGGGGGCTGACGGGAAGGCGATTGAGCCACAGGGATCGGAGGCCGGCCGCGGCGGCGGCCTCGGTGTCAGTGGCGTAGTCGTCGCCGACGTACAAGGCCCGGGATGGGGCGACTCCCAAGGCGTCACAGGCAGTGCGAAAGATCTTGGGAGACGGCTTCGCCGCACCGACATCGCTCGAGACGACAACCACTGAAAAGAACTGATCCAGGCCGACGGCCTGGAGTTTGTCGTGCTGTTGGGCCGAATCGCCATTCGTAATGACTCCGAGAGATAAGTGCGTGTCGGCACGGAGGTGGCGCAGCGTGGAGAGGGTGTCTGGGTAAGCGCGCCAGGAGCGTTCATAGGTTCGCAGGTAGCCGCCGAACCACATGTCGATCTCTTCGTCGGACTCGATCGGCAGACCGAATTCGCCGGCGAGAGCCCGGACGCGGTGTCGACGCTGCTCCACGAAAGTGAGTTCACCCGCGAGATAGCGGTTCATGGCCTGTTGCTCGAGCGCGAACCAAAAGTCAGTGAGCGACGCGGTGTTCACGCCGGGAATGAGTTCGTGGACTGCTGTGGTGAGGGCACGAACAGCAGCGGCGCGATGGTCGACGAGGGTGCCATCGACGTCGAAGAGGACTGCCTTGATCGAACCCGCCATGCTGTCCCTACTCGCCTGTTGAAGACAGAGTCGATCGTAGAGCGATCCGATGCCATCGACGGAGGACCTCGTGGATTCGGGCCAGCTTCGGCGGCCATCGCAGTAGCCAATGGACCTAGGCTGCGGCGGATATCACGTGCGGAAAAGCTCTGCTTTCGTCGTAGCAGTGTCCATACTTCACACAGGTGTGGAGTTGGCCGAGGAGTTTGCTGAACAGGTGGCGTCGGGCTTTTCGGCTCCAGTCGCCTGCAGCGCGGCGCCTATCGAAGTGTTCTCTGGCGCCGGGTGAGTTCTGGAGCGCGACGAGGGTCCAGAACGATCCGACAGGGGCACACGGGCAAACTCAGTGCCGCCTGAACTGAAGAGGCGGCGTCACCGCGTGCGGCTGGACCACTCCGATCCGGTCCAATACCGATCTCGCCCCGCGCGGTACGGGTCCGGGTACCAGCCCGGACTGGTGGGCAAACGGGGCTTGCTCGGTTGACCAGAATCTGACTTGCCGAACAGCAGCGCGACACCACCCAGAAGGAAGAATGCGGCAACCACGATTCCGATGACGAAACCAGCGTTGATCGACGGGATCCCGATCATCAGCGCGAGGGCGATCGAGCAGAGCCCGTTGGTGGTCGACGAGTACTCCTTCCTCGGCGGTGCAGGCTTCGCCACCTTCGGATCAGTAACCTTCTGCTTATTGATGGATCCGCCGATGACCTTGGTGTCGTAGATCCCGGTTCCAGGGACACGGACGGTTCGTCGGACTTTGCCGTCGGCACCTCGGCTGACGCGAAAGGGGCCGGCCCCGACGCTGACTCCCAGGCCGCGTTTGGAGGCACTGAGTCGGACTGGGCCGAATTTCTTTGACTTTCGGAACTGAACCATCCGACTGTTCCACCTATTCGCAGGCGACGCCGTCGCCGTCGCGGTCCAGCTTGCTGCTGTACCCGGGGTCGCCGCTGTAGAGAGGGGCGGCACCTGCTGCTTTCGCGGCCTTGCAGTTCGGGTAGTAGGCGCTCGCTGCAGGGGCTGGCGGAGGAGTGACCGCTGCCGGCGGGGGAGGTGGCGGCGCCACGAATGGGACTGGCGCTGGCGCCGGATCGGGATCCTTCACTACCGGAGGTGGAGCCGGAACGAACGTGGTGGTCGGATCGACCACAACCGGGGGCGCCAGCACAGTCGACGAAACGGTGGTCGAAGCCGGAGGAGTTATCGTCACGCGACTCGACGACGCAGCGGCCTTACTCGTCGATGTCGCAGCAGATGTGGTTGTGGTGGTGTCCGACGACCCCGAATCATCACCACCACATGCTGTCAACGCGAACACTGCGGCGAACGTGGCCGCACCTACACCGACCCGCCGCATCACTAGACCTGGAACACATTTCACGGAAAACCAACACCTTTCAAGCAATGAGAAGGCGCGCCACCCAACCGTGATGGCTGGGCGACGCGCCTGTCCGGATCACGAACCAAGCAGCCCAGTGTTCAGCGACCCGCGAGCGAGCCGAGCAGTGAACCGGCCAGCGAACCGGCTGAGCCATTGTTCGCGGAACCGAGGAGCGCGCCAGCTAGCGATCCGGTAAGGGATCCGGTATCCAGGGAGCCTGTCAGAATGCTGCTGCCGCCACCACGCCGGCAGCCATGAACGTACGCACTTTCTCGCCCCCACAGTTTCTTGCTGTCACTATCAAACCTGGGGGACCATAGCCCGAATTACAGACAAAACCGGTCGTCCGGCAGGGTGAACTGGCGGGTGAACTGGCGGGTGAACTGGCGGGTTGAGCGCCGGACGTTTCCTCATGTCAGAAGCGTCGGACCGGTCGGTAACTATGCCGGTTCATTTTCAAGATCAACTCTCAGGCATGCGTAGACCCTTCCTCTTGCGCGGCCCCTGCTCCCGTCGGCGACTTGTGTCGGCACCTCACACTGCCCGCGTACCGGATCGCACACCGACACGCCCGTATCGTGCCTGCATGACCAGCGCCAAATGGCAACAACGCACCGAGCTGCCCCTGATCGGTGCGTCGCTGTTGTTCCTCGCCGCCTACGCATGGAATGTCCTCGCCCGGCCCACTGGGACACCAGCACAGATCATCGACGCCGTGATGGCGTTGACATGGGCAATGTTCGCGCTCGACTTCGTGGTCAGACTTGCGCTGGCTCAGCAGCGAGGCCGGTGGATCCTCTACCACCTCCACGAAGTCGCGATGGTTGTGTTGCCCATGCTGCGACCACTCCGACTCCTCCGACTCGTCACCCTCCTCGGCGTATTGCAGCGCTCTGTCGGAACCGCATTGAGAGGCAGAGTCGTCACCTACGCGGGCTGCGCGACAGTACTCCTCATCCTGATCTCTTCGCTCGCGATGCTCGACGCCGAACGAGACGCACCCGAAGCAGCCATCACCACCTTCCCCGATGCGCTGTGGTGGGCTGCCGCCACCATCACCACAGTTGGCTACGGCGACTACGCACCCGTGACCGCCACCGGGCGGCTCATCGCCGCGGCCCTGATGCTCGCGGGGATCGCTCTCCTCGGCGTCGTTACCGCGACCCTCGCATCATGGCTCGTCCAACGCATTAGTGAGGAAGACGAAACCAGCCAAGCCGCAACACGAACCGAGATCGCAGCCCTCACACAGGAGCTGACGCATCTCCGCGCCGAGCTTCGCGCCACACGAGCTATAGACACTGAAACAACAATCAGTACATGACCTTCCGCGCACTGCCTCCAACTCAGTCGTGCGAGGGTCGACCCTACAATCCCGCAGGTCCTACCGTAAGACAGGACAACGCCCCGAGCGCGCCGGTGACACGAGGAGGCACGATGCGCGGTCCGGAGAGGATCGATCCGATCCTGACCAAAGCTGGGTCAGATCTGGGACGCGAACCCGGACCTGCGACTGACCCAGTTCCTTGTCGCGTTGGCGCGTACAGGCGAGACGATGCCTGCCTTCTTCTACACCGAGGACGGCGACATCGAGGCTGCCATCGATGCTGCTCTGGAGGTCGGTCTCGGTGGATAGTGTCAGTCGAGGGCCAACAGGCTGACCGGGGATACCATCTACGAAAGGCTGCCATATGCGGATTGGAGTGGCTGACCGGTCGGCAATCACATTTAAGGAGGGCTCCAGATCACACAGACCTGGATGAGTTCCAGGGTGTAGGTGGCGGCTGGCTGCTGCTGATTCGGTTCTTCAGCTGTGGTGCTTGACGAGGAACTCCGCGACTCGGGGAACGACAAGCTCAGCATGCGTCATCACGCCGCCATACCCAGCCTCGGGGATCACGCAGAGCTCAGCGACTGGAATCAGATCCACTGCCGATTGCGCTTGGGCTGGCCCGAGGAGCGGGTCGAACGCGAAGGCGACGGCCAGGACCGGTGCGATCCCCGAGGAGCCTCGCCGGCATACGCACGAGCCATTTGATCGGAATTCGCAGATTGCCGGCCATTCGTGCGATGGGCGGCAGGAGTGTGGGTGCCGCCTTCCCCGCGAGACCCCAACGTACGTCCGCGGTCAATTCCTTCGACTCCGGTTCCGACCTGGCTGACGTTGTTCCAGGCCAGCAGTTGCTGACGCTCCGAGCGTTCACGGTCGGACCGAGATTGCTGCCAGCGAGCCGGGACTGGCTGTTGTTGTAGAACGCCTGTGCCGGAGCCCAGAGGTAGTTGCCGGTCCCCGACTGCTTGCGGCGGAAGCTCGTCGTCGATCCGATCGCGGCTGTATTAAGGTCAGTCATCTCGATACCCGTCTCGGCGGCTCCTGCGAAGGAACCGACTCCCGAGGACATGTTGATCCACTGGTGGCCATGCCAGATATCCCAGTCACCGGTGCCGGGACGCCAGATGAATCCACCACGAACAGACAGCGGCTGAGGAGAGTGCCAGCAGCAATCGCGCTGGCGTCGACCTCGGACAGCGGCGGTCGCCGAACTCCTGCCGCCCGAATCCCCACATTTACTCTCTACTCAGCACCACCCATGCGGTCGAGACAACTAACCTCACCGCCACGAAACTCGCGGCAGCCAATAAAGAAGCCTCAACGATTGCATTTCCCGCAATGAAAAAGAGGACGACAATCACTGCCACCAGCACCGCAAGAGTGACGAAATGAACAGTCGTTAAACGGTTCCTTTTTTCTAGCATATTTCCTGCAGATTCCTATCGAGTTCTTGAAATGCCCGACGGACCACCCCATGCAATCCCTTCATGTGATGCCGGTTCGGGCTGGATTCGAATATCACTTCGATGCTCCGCCGCCAGCGGATTCGCCCCCGCTATCGAGGTGTGCAGCTAGCACGAGAGGGAGGCTTCCTGATGCGCTGGTCCAACCGGCGATCTCAAGAACGACGAATCCGTCACCATAAGGCGCAGTTTCGATCAATCCATCCCCCAGACGGCTACCCCAATGTGGTGAGGTGTTCTTGAACTGGACGCCTCGTCGCAGGTAGATCGTCAGTGGGTATCTCCCCCGTCCCGCAGCCTCCACATCGCGGATGTCGTTCCATGCAATATGTCCTCGGTATCCACGCCCGAGTGATAGCGCGAGCCCATCGGCGGTCAGCACGATGGAGTATTCGCCCGCGTACCTCCAAGCGGCCGCAAATGACGCGGAGAGTGCCAGCGCGCCGAGACTGAGGAGAGAGATGGAACTGAACCCGAACCCCGTCGGTTCCGCCTTAGCAATGCCGATTCCGATCACAATCAGCGCGCAACCGAGGGAGAACCCTGACATGAAGGCAAGATGCGCGCCGCGCGCTATTGGATTGAGCGAGAACCGGATCGGGGCGTCCTGGACAACCCGATACCGAACGGCATCCAGGTCATCAGACCCGGATTCAGGGCAGAGGGCCGACATCACAATGAGCCCGCATGCCCCAACAAGGCAGAACGGGGCGCTTGCCCACGCAGTTGTGCGTGCAATGACCGACTCCGACTCTGACAGAAGGATCCCGGCAACAAGAATCGAGCCAACTCCGAAAACAACGCCGACAGCCATCAAGGCTCGCGACCGTGCACGCCATGACTGGAACCAGCCTGCGCTCCGTGACTCCGCGCTGCCGCCGAAAGGTCTAGTGGCACTCACCAGCGCATCCTCCTCAGAAAAGCTTGGAAATGACCCACGCTGCACCGTATCCAGCGGCAACCCCTGCCGCGGCGACAAGCACCGGAGCAGCGCCGAGCGCCATGGCTGTGCCTCCCACTGCTGCAGCCACAACTGTGGCACCTACGTTGGTCGTCACAGATTCCGCGATACTGGGCGGTTCCTCGGAGGACAGATCGCTCGCAATCGCCGCCGCTGTCACGAACCAATTTAAGACTGGCACCCCCTTCCCGAGCCCTGCGACACCGTTCACTGCAGATTTCATCACGCCGGGGCGCGGCGAGCCGACGGCGGGTACATCGAGCTTTTGGAGCGGATAGTCGACGATACCTCCGATCACGTTCAATGGGCCGAATTCAGCTTCCCAATTATCATCTCCCCCTTCGCCTTTCTCTTTTGCGCCAAATGGTCGTCGACCGAGTTCGTGGAGCCTGTCGAGCATTGGGTCACCCGATTCTCCAGGGGGAGGCACCGAAAGCTCGTCGGTCGTCACTGCCCGCTCCCACGACTCCGGCGTCACCGCTACACCACCGGTACCGGAATCGTTGCGGGACTCGTCAATGTCGTGGAGCCCTTCAAGCATCGGGTCGCCCGACTCCCCAGGATCGGGCACCGAAAGGTCATCGGTCGTCACTGCCCGCTCCCACGACTCCGGTGTGAACGGCACCGGCTCCGGATTGGCGGCGAGCCGCTGTTGGGCGGCTCGCCTCTCAGCTTCGCGCTCGGGTCGGAGTGGTCCGATAAAGTTGGCGAGCTCTTCGTCTGCCGCCCGCTGCTCAGGGCCGTACTCGGGGTCGGCCAGAATCGGGTACACGCTGCCGGGTTCGGGATCGATGTGCTGGACGAGGGTGTCGCCGTCGATCTCGTACCAGGTGCGCACCGGCCGGCCCGTGGCGTCGTACGCCCACGGGGCTTTGATTCTCCCGTCGACATCGCCATTCGAGTCGAGGACGTCGACCGAACCGTCTGAGTTGCTTCGCATCCGGCCGCCCTCGGGTACCGGTTGCGGGAAACGGTACGTGCGCGGGGCGTCCCCGTCCGCCATCAGGATGAAGGTCTGCTCGCCGCCGAACGGCTTGTGAATCGTCGCGGTCGCGGACTGCCCGGACCACGGCCAGCGGCCACCGGCGCTGGTGCCGCGTCCGAAGCGGGTGGCGCCGGCGACCGCACCCGCCAGCCCGGTCAGAAGCAGCAGAGCGTGCGAGTCTCCGCCGCTGCCCGGTTCCTCAGTGCCGGTCGATTCCTGCGGCACCGACGGCGCCGGTGTGTGTCCCGGTTGTGTGGTGGGTGCCGACGGTGTCGGTGGCGCTGTCTGTTCGGCCGTCGGACCGGGAGTCGGGATGGGTGCGGGACCGTCGGTGGTGGCGGTGGTCGCGGCCGTCGCCGATCCGTTGTCGCCGCGGGTGGTCGGGTTTCCCGCGGGGGGCGGCGGCGTGGGTAGGCCGGGGACGGGGACGATGTCGGTGCCGTTGTAGCGCGGCATCAGCGTCGGCGCGTTCGCCCCGACCTGCAGACCCGGCCCGGCCTGCCCCGTCTGGCCTGACTGCCCCGGCAGCGGCGGTGCGGTCGTGGGAGTCTCGGGGCCCGGGCCGATACACGGGTTAATCGGCTCCGGCGGAATCGGCGCCCCGGGAGGAAGATTCGCGATCAGATCGAGCCAGATCCGATGATCCCGGTCCCGGACCGCCTGACAGTCCTCCTCCGGCGTCGCAACCGCGGCGGGCGGAACAGCCGCACCGATCGCGAGCGCCGCGAATCCTGCCGCAGCCACACCGGCGCCCCAACGGATCACACGTAACCGCCGGCTCACCGGCTCGCCTCCCGCTTCCCGGCGCCCACACCCTTGACGAGGGTGTCCACACCCCACCAGAACAGGCGTCCGGCGATCGACATCACCAGGAAAAACCCGAGATACACCCACACCGGACCGTGCTCGGCCGCCCAGATCGCGACCCGGTCGAGGTTCGCGAACACCAGTATCAGCATCGCAAGACCGGCGGCCAGCGCCAGCGCCGCACGCGCTCTACTGGCGGCCGCGCCACCGGCGGCCGCGTCGCCGGCCGGCGGTGTGGTGGCAGCGGCGTTGTGGTGGCCGGCATCGCGGCTCGGGTCGGTGTGAGTGCGTGTTGTTGTGTGCGTCATCGTCTTTCTTCCCCCGTGATCTTTCTGTGCGGTGCGGCGGCTGGCGCCCAGAGGCGCTGGCGCACATGCTCAACCGTGGCCGCGCCGAGCGATCGACACCGTCGGTGCCGTCGACGGACCGCCGTCGCTCCCCTTAGTACTGCAACGGCACTTGCTTGACAGGTGGTCGATACTTGTTGAGTGGTTGTCGATGTGGTTGCTGCGGAGCTGGATGCGTTGCATGAGAGTGTATCTGGCCGGTTTGCGCGGGCGGAGCCACGCAGTCGGGTGCGTGAGTATGTTGCGGGTTTGGTTGCGGGTCTGGAACGGAAGAACGGGTGGACGCTGGCCGAGCGGGCCGGTGAGGTGG
>NZ_JBFRDL010000088.1:0-16687 GCF_052113525.1 Rhodococcus sp. TAF43 | reverse complement strand
GCCCACGCCCGCGGAGACAAGCCCGCCGACACCACCGAACCCACCGAGGAGGTCACACCCGCCCTGACCGCATAGCCCCGCGAGGAATCACGCGGCGACCTCGTTACACCACGCCTCTGGACTTGACCGTTTGCGCCGATCGCAGGGCTGCCGGAGACCCGGAGGGGTGGCAGGAACCGGCACCGAGTGCCTGTGGCGGCCGCGATGGTGGTTTCTTGGGATTGCGGAAGGGTGACGGTGGAGACCGGGAGTATGTGTGGCCGCGATGATCTGGCATCGACTCGGACCAGGGCTGTGGGAAAGGACATTTTTGCGCGGAATTTCGTGGATAAGTGTCGTGGAAGATCTTGGAAATCCCAGGTGGCTCGGACAAGTAGATCCGGAACCTACACTGCCGCAGACACCGAATCTTGAGACAGAATTCGGACATGTTGAGATGTTGAGACAAGAACCTTGGGGTTTTGTGATCCGATGAGACGGACGCATCCCGAATGACCAGCAGGTGAGGTTGTCTCCGGTCCAGTTGCGTTGACTCGCTGATACCGGTTACGGCTGGCCGGGTGCGATCCCGAATGCCGCCCGGAGCTGGCCATGCAGTTCGCGTGCATCTTCCTGGTATGTAACCGAGGCGCCGTAAAGCGCCTCGAACGCGGCCTGCCTCGGGTCCGGCTTTGCGGCCGCGAAGATCGTGGGGAGCGCAAAACGCGGGACGGCTGATCGGACCCATGTCGAACGGGTCGAACTCCCCGATGGAGTAGATCACGCCCTGTCTGTTACTCACACGGTCCGGCGCTTCTCGTCGGCGCTCGGCCTCGAAGTGTGCGGATGCTGTGGCCGGGTCGGCGAACGGCGATGGCAGTGGATCACCGGCGTGCAGCGTCGCCAATGCGGTTGCGGTCCAGGGTCGGTCGGGGAGGCCAGCGAACTTGTACGCCTTGGTGACGCACCATCGCGCGACCTCGCGTAGCCGGGTGTCGTCCATGTCGATGAGTGCGAGCACGAGGGCGCGGTCGTACTTGGCGAGGTGCTGTCCGCCGTCGTACTCAAGCAGTTCGGGGATTGGGTCACCGCCGCCCCATGCCCGACGTTCCCTCTCGGCGGACTCGGCTCAAAGTTCGGACGGTTTGACCGTGCGGCTGACGCTTCCTGGCCCGGACACCGTGATCCACTTCGGCTCATCCGATTCCACCGACTCCACTGTGGGCTCGGGAGCGGGCTGTCCTCGGGGATCCCGTATCCGGGCATGTCCCACATCTGACCCGGCTGCGGTGCGGTTCCATCGTTGGGCCGCAGCCGGATCCGCCACACATCGCCTGGATTAGTGGTTCGGGCCAGCCGTAGTTGACGAACCCACGGCCATTGACCTCTATCAGATAGCCACCTTCGGGGACCTCGCAGAAGACCTCGCCCGTGGTGGGGAGGCGATCAACTGTCGCGCCGTCGGGGGAGGGCTCCGTCAGATTCAGTCATGTCGCCATCGGCATCGGTCCGCGTATCTCTGGTGCTACCTCAGACCTGCACTGCACCAGGTCCAGTCGTCCCCGATGGCGATGCCGACCGGTCTACGACGATCCCGACGGTCATAGCGAAGATGACGAGGACCAGGCCGACAATGGTCGGTCTGGGAGTCCTGCTGGTCTTCGGTCGTGCTGCGGTCTGGCCCATACTGCTCGCTGTTGCCAGCCCGAAGGCGATTTTTGATACGCCGGCGATATACGCGGCCGCCTAACATGGCGAGCATGCGTGTGTTGGTCGTCGAGGACGAGCGGTTCATGGCGGAAGCCATCCGCGATGGGCTGCGCCTGGAAGCGATCGCGGCCGACATCGCCGGTGATGGGGACACTGCCCTGGATCTGTTGGGCGTCAACGCCTACGACATCGCCGTCCTCGACCGTGATATCCCCGGCCCCTCCGGTGACGAGATCGCCCAGCGCATCGTCGCTTCCGGTGGCGGCATACCAATCCTGATGCTCACTGCCGCGGACCGGATGGACGACAAGGCCTCCGGGTTCGAGCTCGGTGCCGACGACTACCTCACCAAGCCTTTCGAGCTGCAGGAGCTCGTGCTCCGTCTCCGGGCCCTCGACCGCAGGCGCGCGCACAGCAGGCCGCCCGTGCGGGAGATCGCTGGTCTGCAGCTGGACCCGTTCCGTCGCGAGGTCTACCGGGACGGCCGGTACGTCGCGCTGACCCGGAAGCAGTTCGCGGTGCTCGAAGTTCTCGTCGCTGCCGAGGGCGGTGTGATCAGCGCCGAGGAGTTGCTGGAGCGGGCGTGGGACGAGAACGCCGATCCGTTCACGAATGCCGTGCGCATCACGGTCTCGACGTTGCGCAAGCGGCTCGGCGAACCGTGGCTGATCGCCACGGTGCCGGGGGTCGGGTACCGCATCGATACCGAACCGGACGCCAGAGGCGGGGGCGACGGTGGATAGAGCGCCTGGGTTGGGCGTTCGCCTCAAACTCACTCTCAGTTATGCCGGGTTCCTCATGCTCGCTGGTGTCTTGCTCCTTGCGGCGGTTTGGGTTTTCCTGCTGAGAGGGCGGTCCACGAATTTCCAATTCCCTGCTCTGGCCGACTTTGCCCGGGTCTTCGACCCGAGCAACTTCGGTCCCGTGGTGTTTGTCCCGGCAGCGATCTTGGCGCTCGGGTTCTTGCTGGTGTTCGGCCTTGTGGGTGGTTGGATTCTCGCGGGCCGAATGCTTGCCCCGTTGGCGCGCATTACGCGCGCCGCGCGGGAGGCGGGGAGTGGCTCGCTGTCGTACCGGATCGAACTGGAGGGACGCAACGACGAGTTCCGTGAACTTGCCGATGCCTTCGACGCCATGCTCGCACGGCTCGAAGCACGAGACGCCGCGCAGCAGCGATTCGCCGCCAACGCCTCCCACGAGTTGCGCACCCCGCTGGCGATCACACAAACCCTTCTCGATGTCGCCCGCAACGATCCGAACCGCGACGGCGGCGAGCTCGACGAACGCCTCCGCGCTGTCAACGCACGGGCGATCGAGCTCACCGAGGCATTGCTCCTGCTCAGCCGTACCGACCAACGGTCCTTCAGCCGAGAAGACGTCGATCTGTCGCTCATCGCGGAAGAAGCCGCCGAGACACTCCTCCCGTTCGCGGAGAAGCACGGCGTCAGCATCGAGACCTCCGGGGACATCGCGCCGGTCATCGGCTCACACGCACTCTTGCTGCAGTTGACTACGAACCTTCTGCACAATGCGATCGTCCACAATGTCCCCGAGCACGGCAGCGTGCAGATCAGCACCGCCATCGGCTCCGAGTCCGTCATGCTCACGGTCGAGAACACCGGCGACAAGCTCAGTCCACAGTTGGTCTCGACACTCACCGAGCCGTTTCAGCGCGGCACTGCTCGCACCCGCGGGGACGATGCGAGGGTGGGCCTTGGCCTGGCGATCGTCAAGAGCATCACGCAGGCACACGACGGATCCCTCACGCTCAGCCCCCGAGCTGCCGGCGGGCTCTCCGTAGCAGTGCGACTGCCCGCCGCTCAGCGACGACCGTAAGCACGTGCCGGGCCAGCAGCGAGCCCACGTCGGGTGCGCCGGCTGCCAACGCATGAGCCGACATCACCGCTCTCCGCTCGGTATCGGCGAGCAGCGGGATCAGAGTGGTTTCGATCCATCCTGCGTTGAGATCGGCATCGTCGACGATCACTGCCCCGCCGGCAGCAACAACCGCCTCGGCGTTCAAGCGCTGCTCACCGCCGCGCAGCGGCAGCGGCACATAGGCGGCCGGTAAGCCGACAGCGGCGAGTTCGGCGCACGTCATCGCCCCCGAGCGGCAGATCGCGAAGTCGGCTGCGGCGTAGGCGTACTGCATCTCATCGACGTACGGGACGACGACGTAGGGCGGGTCGCCGGGGTTGCCGTCGGGCGGCTCGACCATGCGCTGTGGCCCGGTGATGTGCAGCACCTGCACGCCGGCCGCCCGCAACGCTGTTACAGCGCCGGCCACGGCGGCGTTGATCGCTTGAGCTCCCTGCGAACCGCCAGTGACCATCAGTACCGGCTCGTCCAGGCGCAGGCCGAACCGTTGCCGAGCCGCCTCGCGCAGCGCGGCCCGGTCGAGCCTGGTGATCGCCGGCCGCAGCGGGATGCCGATCGCGCTGGCGTGAGCCAGGTGGACACGGGGCGCGGCGGTAAATACGTGGGTCGTCATCCGGGCCGCCAGTCGGTTCGCCACTCCAGGCCGGGCATTCGCCTCATGGACGACGATCGGCATTCCCCGCTGGCGTGCGGCAAGATAAGCGGGCATGGCCACGTAGCCCCCGAAGCCCACCACGACCTCGGCCCGCACGCGGTCGAGTACGGCTCCGGTCGCCCGGACGGAGTCGCGCAGTCTGCCCGGCGTGTGCAGCAGGTCGCGGCTCAGCTTGCGCGGCAGTGGCACGGGCGGGATAAGTTCGAGCGAATAGCCGCGGGCAGGGATGAGCGTGGTGTCCAGGCCACGGACAGTGCCGAGCGCGGTGATCTCGGCCGTGGGCTCCAGCAGGCTCAGCGCGTCGGCGAAGTTCATCGCGGGCTCTATGTGCCCGGCCGAATGGCCGCCCGCGACAACGACGCGCGGTGCGGGTTCGCCAGCCAGCATCACGATGCCCCTCTGACCAAGATTCCTCGGTTGGCATGAAACCGCTCGAACACATGCATGGGCAGCGATGCAGAGTCTGAATTGTGGGAGTAGCCCGACGGGTTATGAAACCGCACCACTCCATCATCGACTGCATAGATCAGCACAAGATGGCCTCCTCGTCGCGGCTCGTAGGTGTTGGGATCGCGAATCTCGGGTGATACCGAAGCGATCATGACCTGCCCGGGCCGCAGCTCTCGGGCCGATACCTGAATCGGGGTGTGCTCGACCAGTTGGCAGTCGAATCCGAATTGTGTGCTGACCCACGCCATGAATGGCCTGTAGAGCAGGCCGTGGACCTTGCCCGAAGGCTCCACCACATAGCAACCCCACTCGACGGCCAGCGCAAGGAGTTCGCCCATCGACAGTCGGACGTCAGTCCAGCCGTGGAGCAGCGACTGGAGACACGCCAAGCCGCAGACCTTGCGGGACCAGAACAGGTACTCCTCGCTCGAGGGGTATCCGTCGGAGGCCCAGTCGTACAGTTTCGATGGATCGGTGTGTCGCAAGAAGACCTCCAGCCCCGATGGGCCGGTGCGCCGCATCACGACCTCGTCGTTGTTCGCCAAACGCCCCCACTGCGAGACACAATGGAGACCCATCACGTGATCGGAAAGTCGAAGTAGACATCTGGATATGGTTCGCGTTTCAGCGTGTAGTGCCACCACTCGCAGTCGTACCGATCAAATCCGCAGTCCTCCATGATGGAACGAAGAAGCTCACGATTCTTGGACTCGATTGGCTTGATTCCTCGCGCTCGATGATGTGAGATCGGGTCCATGAGGTCGTGGTCGCCACCCATAGGAGCAAGTTCACCGGTCGCAAGGTGATAGAGCGTCAGGTCAACGGCGCCGCCCCTACTGTGGCCCGACTGGGTTGCCACGTATCCCTTTTCGAGCATCTCGGGTCTGTCGATATTGGGATAGTGTCGCTGCTTCGTCTGGCCATCCTCCGGCTGTTCTGACCAGCGTAGGAAGCTGTCGACGGCGCGTCGAGGACGGTAGCCGTCCCAGAGAAGCAATCCGAAGCCGAGGGAAGCTGCCTTCTCGCGTGCTTGCTCGAGGGCCGCGCACAAAGCCCGGGTGCCGACGATTCGATTCGCGAGGTAGCCGTCTACCGGTTTGCCGGTGAAGTTGTCCCACGTGGCGTACTTGGCATCCCAGCGGACTCCGGGCACCCAGTCGTCGACGTAGACGAAGTCGTCGTTCATCGCTTCTTCCCGTGCATTGTCATCGAGATGAGCCGGTCGATCATGTCGGAGATCGGCAGTCCCGCGGCGGCCATCATCCGCGGGTACCGGCTGTACGACGTCATGCCGGGCATGGTGTTGACCTCGTTGAGGACCACCCGTCCGTCGTCGGTGAGGAACATGTCAACGCGGGCAAGTCCCTTGCAGCCCAGGGTGCGGTAGATGGCCTTGGCGGTCTCTTGGACGAGCCGGCGCGATTCGTCGGAGATGTCGGCGGGAACGATGAACGTCGAGTTCTCCGATCCGGTTTCGGGTGAGTCCTCCTGGTGGATCCTGAAGAATCCGTGCGAGAGGTCGACGCGGTCCACCTCCCCAGTGATCAGGCCGAATAGTTCACCCATGACCGCGCAGCCGATCTCGCTGCCGGCCACGGCTTCTTCGATCAGGACCTTCGAGTCGTACTGTCGCGCCGCGCTCAGCGCGTTCGGCAGCTCGTCTTCTCGGGTGACCTTGCTGACGCCGAAAGATGAACCCGAACGGGCCGGCTTCACGAAGACCGGATAGCGAAGGTGATCGGCGTCGACCTTCTCGTTCTCCGCGACAACCCAAAAGCTCGGCGTGGCGATTCCCGCGCTCTTGGCCACGATGTAGGCCAGGGCCTTGTCCATGCACACAGCCGAGCCCTGGATGTCGCAGCCGACGTAGGGGATGCCGGCGAGCTCCAACAGGCCTTGGATCGCGCCGTCTTCGCCGAGCTTGCCGTGAAGTACGGGGAAGACGAGGTCGAGGCGCACGGTTTCGTAGCCCCCCTGCTCCATGACCAGCAGGCCGTGCACACTTCGATCGGGTGACAGCACGGCGGGACGGGCGCTGCGATTCTCCCAATCCGCGTCGGGGCCGTCACAGAGCTTCCACTCGCCGCCGGTCGTGATGCCGATCCAGAACGGTTCGTACTTCTCCGTGTCGAGACTTCTTGCCACCTCTCGCGCCGACTTGATGGAGACGGGATGTTCTTCGGAAGCCCCTCCGAAGATGACCCCGACCTTCAATCTGCTCATGCTGTTCTCCCACTTTCAAAGTTCAGGCAGTTGACGAGGCTGTTTTCGACGGTGTCGTTCAGGGCGTGGTCTGTGTAGTAGGCGGAGTGCGGACTGATCAGCACATTCGGCAGGCGCTGTAGCCGCACCAGGGCCTTGTTCTCGATGAGCCTGTTCCTGCAGTCGGCGTAGAAGATCCCTTCCTCTCCTTCGACGACATCGAGCGCCGCGCCGCCCAACCGGCCGCTCTCCAATGCGGAGAGGAGGGCCTCGGTATCGAGCAGCGGTCCGCGACCCGTGTTGACGATGTACGCGCCGTGCTTCATCTGGTCGATGCGTTGGCGATCGAGGAGATGGTGTGTGTCCGCGGTGAGTGGAGTGTGGAGCGTGACAATGTCGCTCTGCCGCAGCAGTTCATCGAGCGGAACGTAGTCGGCGGAGGCGTGAGGCCCGCTGTCATGTGCCAGCACGCGGCAGCCAAATCCCTGCAGCCGGTCGATGACTGCTGTGCCGATGCGCCCTGTTCCGATCACCCCGACGGTCAAGTCGCGCAGCTCCCTGCCGCGCGTGTCATTCAGCCGGTAATCATGCGTATCGGCGCGGCGGACAATTGATTTCGCGTGGCGTACGGTCATCAGCATCAACATCAGTGTGTAGTCGCCCACGCTGTCGGGCGAGTAGTCGACGTTGCCGACCGAGATGCCGATGCTCGCCGCGAATTCCACGTCGATGTGGTTGTACCCGACGCTTCTGGTGGAGATGTACTCCACTCCGACTCGGCTCAGCGCCAGCAGCGTGGAATTGTCGATCTGCGTCTTGTGGCTCACGCTGATGCATCGGTTGCCACGCGCCAGTTCAGCGTTGGTTTCACTGATCGCTTCCTCGGTGATGCTTGGCGTTATCCCGAGGCGGGTTCCCATCTCGCGGAACAAAACGGCTTCGTCGTGACCGCATCCGAAAACTCTGACCCCAGTGGTCGGGACGGCCGAGGGTGACGAATCGTCGAGCGCTCGGACGCGTCGCTCCGCGATCACTTCGCTGTCGATCAAACCCAGGTCTCTGTAGGACATGCCGAAAGTCAAGACAACGCGGTGTTGCCAGCGCGTATGCAATTTTCGATATGCGGACGATATGCCGCCCGTGGGGTTGCGTTCGGAAGCGGCAT
Source organism: Rhodococcus sp. TAF43 (assembly GCF_052113525.1). Lineage (NCBI taxonomy): Bacteria > Bacillati > Actinomycetota > Actinomycetes > Mycobacteriales > Nocardiaceae > Rhodococcus > Rhodococcus sp. TAF43. The sequence continues at coordinate 8,648 of NZ_JBFRDL010000088.1, read as the reverse complement.
ACGCGGAACGAAACAGCGGCAAGATGTCCGCGCCGGCGCCGTAGCCTGAAGAAGCTCGCGCTCACGAGTTATGTGAGCGCGGCGGCGACCTCGTCAAGGCGGGCCCCGCGGGAGGCCTTGACGAGCACTACGTCTGCGCGGGCTGCGGCGTACTCCCCGACGGAGCCTCTTCTGTCTGTTGTCGACCTGCAGCGAAGATTAGCGAAACGCGACGCTACTTTAGCGAGCCGATCTACCGAATCGCTGCCTTCGACCGCTTTCTCGACCACCACGGGTGGGCACCTCGCGCTCGAGTCCGGGCTTGAGCACGATTTGCTGCGCAGACTCGATCGGCTGTCTTCGATCACCTGGCTGGTTGCGCAACCGGTTGAGCTGCGCTGGACCTTCACGGGTCTTGGGAAGGTCGAACGACTCAATCTGTTGTGGCTGCACGGATATCGAAGAAGGCCGAAGTGGCAGGGCCTCGTTGAGGTGCCCGAACCGGCGAGACCCATCCAGGCTCGCCCGGCTCGACGACGACCGCGAACATCACAGTCGTCAGCTCGCCGCCGCTACAGCGACGAGCCCCGCAGGCCCGGACGCGGTCCTGCGGGGCTCATGGCGACACTAGATGTCAGTTGTTGGTGATGACGAAGCCGCTGCCGACGTCGTTGCGCGAGTTCAGGTTGTCGAGGATGTTCTTGGCGGACGTGGAGCTGTACGGCGACACAAGTCCGGGAACCGCACTGAATGTGATTCCGACCCACTTGCCGGTGCCGTTCATAACAACAGGCCCGCCGGAATCGCCGTTCTTATTGGCGGCGTAGGAACGGATGATGCCGTTGTTGACCGCGCCTACCGCCCCTCGATTAACCCCGACCGAGAAGATGTCGGGGGTGCGGTCAGAGCGTGCGCCGTAGTTTTCGATCCAGGTGGAAGTATTGAGCCCGATGGCAATCGGAGGCAGGGCAGGAGCCCCGCCGGCACCGCTGTAGATCGAATTGACCTTGAAGAGACCCCCGCCTGACTGGCGAGCGGCATTGCCGTCCTTGTCCCTCACCTGACTCGACAGCTGGACCTCGGGGGCGAACTCGATGACCATGTAGTCGGTGGTTGTCTCCAGGTTCTGCTCGCCGTCCGGCAGGAGACCATTCGCATCTACCCAACGGACCCATCCGATGGGGTTCACCTGTGGCTTATTGTTCTTCTGCGCATACTTGACGGCGTTGAAGTCGTAAACGGGGTGATCGTTGTTCGTAACGGATGTGCCGGGTTTGACACCGGGGTATTTGGGGTAGTCCGGATAGGTGCAGGCCGCCTGGCTGGTGGTGCACGGTTCCAGGTTCGCGTCTAGTCCGGGCTTTTTGAGCTGTCCAGGATTCGCGGGGTCCGGCACCAGTTGCGCTTCGTTGCAGTGACCTGCGGTGATTCCGATCTTTCGGCCTGCCGAATCGGTTCCGACGACGCCGAGCGTGCAGTACTTACCCCAGTATTTCAACGCGGTATCTGTGGCAGATTTGGGACTCATGTCGCCGGTGAAATCGATGAACATGCCGGGATACGCGATGGGGACCGAGCTGACTGTGGCCGGATCGTACGGCTGGTAATCCCGTGGACTTGCGTCTGTGCCGACCGCCGCGGCGGTGTTGGTCGTCGTGGCTGTGAGCCCCACGGTCATGGCCAGGGCGGCGAACGCTCCCGCGAGTAGTCGGGTGGTGCGCTTCATACAAGATGTCCTGTCTGTGGAGGAGCAATGCCGCATGACCGTACCGGCCGGTCCGCTTTGTGGCGGCCGATTCGAGAAGCCGCCCGCCCACCGGTCTCGCTGCGGCGCCGGTCCGGTGTACGGCGGCGCGTAGGTGACGGCGCCCGCACTCACGACAGACGTGAGTGCGGTGCCCGAGCCGCGGCGACGGGCCTCGAGGGTAGGCGCAGACGTGAGCGCTCCACCAGTGCACGGTGCCGTCGGTCGCGGCGAGCACCGCGTTGGTGCCCCTGCTCCACAACGGCACGAGTTAGGGGTGCCGCTCGACGATCGACCAGGCTGGCGCCCAAACAGAGTCGGCCATGTTCTGCAGAACCGGGTGCACGGTCTCGCCCCCCCTCGAGGGCGATGCGCACGACCACCTCCGGGAGTCCCAGCGAGCGGATGCGGGCAGCGTGCTCCTCGGACCGAAGGTGCGGCAGATCATCGCTCCTGTAGCTCGAAGGTCGCCCTGTAGCGTGCAGTACGGACACCAATAAACGACGAAGAATACCGTCGGGTACGTTCCGATCATGACGCCGACGTGGGAACAGGTCCGAGGCTCGAACTACGGCACGATGGGACGGACCGCTCGCGGAACTGTCCACCGGCCAGACGGATCTCGGGAACGCGTGTGGCACGCGCCTGAGGAGGCTTGGCGCTACGAGAACGACTCCGGTGAGCCCACTTTCATCGAGAACACCACCGACAGATGGTCGCGCGATGAGGACGGCACTATGGTCCACGCCGTCAAGTCCCCCAACACCATCTACGCAACCATGGGTACTGGCTCGCCGTCCCTTCTTCTACGCGCCTACGGCGTGTTTCCTGCCAAGACAACTCGCGGGTTCGACGACCAACGATTCGTCGGACCGAGTGCACCCAGAGCAGTCCGCGTTCGTGGCCGCGACGGTTGGGAGGTGAGCGCCCTCGACCAGCATGCGAACGAAACGGTCACCTACGTGTTCGACGCGGAACTCGGTATCGCAGTGCGGTGGCAGCAGGGCGAGGACTGGATGGAGCTCGAAAACCCCAGCCTGGACGACGCATTCGAGCCCACGTTGTTCACATGGACAGGCCCGTCACGCCCGGCCGAGGACGACATCGCGAAATTCCACCGCGAGCACGAGGAACGTCAGCGCGTTCTGGCCGGGATTCCTCAGGCGCTTCCGACGTGGCTGCCGATGACGACAAACGTGCAGCCTCAATCCGGCGATGCTCGCGCCGGCGAACTGAGTCTGTCGATCAGCGGGTATACGCCACAGTTCACACTGCGCCGATGGGTGACAGCGATCGGCGAACCGAAAGCCGAGTGGCCGAACGATTCGACACCGGAACGCTACCGCCAGTCCATCGGTGACTGGACATACGAAATCCGCAGCTACCAGGAGATCAACCGGGACGACTGTGTTCGGATCGTGGACTCGATCGTTCCAGTCGACCCACCTGATCGCGATCCCGCTGATATCACGGCCGAACTAGCCATCGAGGAGCACGATCGCCGCGAAGCGGAGGTGCTCGCCACTCTCGGAACGGGACGAGTCCTTGCCGACCATCTCGAGGACGAGTCACTGCTCATCCGTACAGATTTCAGCGACGACGCCGCCTGGCGGGACATTGCCGTAGCAGCCATGGCTCCGGTACCGCAGGAAGGCGACACCGAATTCGCCGCCTACCTCACCTGCGTCGACAATCCGGAGTACGACGGGTTGACCGTCGACGGACTTCTCGAGGCAATCGGCGAACCGCCGCCCTACTACGTGTTTCTCGTCGACGCCGAGACGGTGAAGAACCCCGAGATGCCCATCGTCGCCGTCTACACCGGGCCCGACGAACCGGAACGGCCTCGTGGAAGAACCTTCCGCGTCATTCCCTCGGAGATGTGTGGCGTGGAGAACAACCTGTCGATCGCGAACATGGACTTCGAATCGTTCGCGGACAGCGTCGACGAGGACGGAGTGTTTCGTGGATTCCCGGAACCCGTCCGTCCCATCGAGGAAGTGACCACACGCGAGATCGCGCACTGGATCGCAGACGATCTGGATACTGACGCCCTCAGGGAGTTCCACGCCCAGATCGCCGGGTGGAAGTATCGCTACCCGGTGTCTCTGTTCGAAGTCGAACTGGCCGAGGTTCATGCTCACACCCGCGACGCCGAACATGGAACGCACGCTGAACTTCTCGGCTACGACGAGTTCCTGGGCGCGACCTCGAGCGGGGGACCAGCGCTGCGCGGTACCGTGCCGACACACAACGGCTACTGGACGTTCGTCATCGACCGTGGCTCCCATCGGCCGATCGCGGCGTACCGCATCACGTTCGCACCCTACGTCCCTCCCGCACCACAGGACGGAGTGTCGCAACCGATGAAGCTCGAGGTGCCGTTCGTATGCACTGAACCGGTATCGTTCTCGATGCTGACCGATGACGACGACCTGATCGACCGAGACGTCGTGCAGCGAGCCATTCTGGCCGAGGCTGCACGGCTGCACCCCGACGGCGACATCGTGGGCGGCGAACCAGTCCTCCAGCGGATCCCCCGACTCCTGGGCTTCAACATCGGATGCCACGTTCAAATCGACGGCCGGCCAGTGTTCTATGTGGCCATCGTGACCGACATCGACGACAAGTTCATCGTCCGGGAGGTGCCACCCGAGGGGCTGCGGGTAGTCGGCCCAGGCGAGGACTGAACGATGACCACGGCCCAGGCACCAGCCGATGCGCCTCGCGCTTTTGCGGCCCGGGCCGCAGCCGGTCCTGAACCGTCGCACACCGTCCTGACAGACCATCGTCAAACAGGACAGCGCCCGGTGGCAGGTAATCGGTTCGAGGATTCGGGTGAACCAGTTTCGGCCAGGAGTTTCGGGCCGGTTCCGGCAGATCGGTTCGGGCCAGCCGGCCTCCGGCGGCCGGAATCGATAGCTTCGGGCTTCCTCTGGTCAGCGAGGGACTGTTCCGCGGTCGAGAGGACGTGAGGAGTATGAGGCGGGTTCCTGAGACACATCGCGAAAGCCGTTACGAAGTCAGTCGGTTCGGGCGTCTCCGAACCTGGTGAGTGGAGACCAGCGCGTCGTCCCGGGCCCGCGGGGCAGTCGTCTACGGAACGTAGACGGCTGCGACGCCCGGTGTGATGATCGTGCTGCCATCGATTACCACGGCGACGACAACCTGCCCGGTCCCGGTCGGCAGGACCGCTGCCGGGCGTCCGTCCAAGCCGCCCGACATCTGGGCGGAGCCGGAGGCTCCGCTAGACAGGTTCAGCCAGTGCACGTTTGACGGAAGTAGACATCCCCACCGGCCCTCCTTCGGGCCGGTGATCGTCACCGTCCCGGACTGTTCGCCGACCACGGCCACGCAGCGAAACGCGGGTACGTCGAAGCTGCCGTTCGGGTTTCCGAACGGCGCCGGGTCGATTTGGAACGGAACGGTGGCCGCGGCGGAGGCGACGGCCGCCGGCGCCAGAACCGAACCGGCCACGATGGCCGCGCAGGCGACCGATCGGCGAACGAAATCGATCACGGCGACCTCCAAGAACAATCGGGGCCAGGTCTCGTCACTCTATTACTCGCCGCCGTGTTGCACCGTTCGAGCAGATGGAACGCACCTACACCCGGCAGCGCAACCCCAGGCGGCCCAAGAATCTAGCTGAAATTACGACCCAGACCAAGCATGAGGACCAGGCCGTCACCCCGCGAAGCCAGCGAGCCGACTCCGGATTCTTGAATCGAGTGCACTCTCAATGGGTTTGAAATTTCGTCGTCACCAACAACTGAGCGCATGACAGCGGGCCAGCAATCGAATCATGCTGGCCCGCTGTCGTTGTTCCAGGCGTTCAGCCGGGCAGGTGCCCGTAGGTCAGCCAGTAGTTCACGATGTCCAACAGGTTGCCGATGGGGCCGAACCAAATCCCGTATGGGTCCATCCGAGTTCACTTCCAGTCAGGTGCAGTGTCCGCCGAGGTCACATGGGATCACGGCCCAGATCGTGCGACGCCACTCCCGCGGCAAGGGGAGTCCCCAATTCCAGCCATTAGGGATCATGTGCAAACCCCTGGGGGGTGCCTGACCGTCCCGACCCTGTCAGGTCAGGCTAGACCTCGGAGGTGGTCGAACAGAAGATTTGGATGGACATCCACTTCACCTACCAGTGGAAATAGCTGTCTACGCGGCTCCGGCTCGAGCTTCCGACAGCGAATACTGTCTCGCCATCACCGTCACCCCGACGTCCACCGCAGCCGACGCCGTGCCATGCGTCGACCCGGCGGTTTCCGAAGCCGAGCGGATTCTCGGGCTGCTCGCAGAATGCGACCCGGATCTGATCGTGTGGTTCGTCCAACGGTGGTGACTCGGGCGGTCCTGCTTACATGTACGGCACCACGAAGATCGTCGGCATGGTGAATGGCGTCGACACAAACGGATTCCGCTACGTCAAGTTCGCGCCGGTCCTCGCCAGCATCCTTTCCAACCCGAGCCAGGTCGGCGACAACCTCGTCGTCACCAACAACTGAGAGCATGACAGCGGGCCAGCAATCCAAACCTCGCTGGCCCGCCTGTGCGTTACCCAGGGAAGCAACTGCGCTGGAAGTCGACCAGGCACGGATAGGTCGCGGCCGGCCATCGCAGGGTCTCATACGGTAACGGGAGGAACCAGAAGGTGTCACCCATCGTCAGTCACCTCCTTTTCTAGGGGCAGTGTCCCCCGAATTACGCGCTACTTGGGCTGCGAAAAGGTGACGGTGGAGACCGAGAGTCAGCCTGGCCGCGATGACCTGGCTTCGACTCGGACCAGGGCTGTGGAAAGGGACATCTTCGCACGGAATTTCGTGGACAAGTGTCGCGGAAGATCTCGGAAATCCCAGGCGGCTCGGACAAGTAGATCCGGAACCTACACTCCTGTCGACTTGCAGCGAAGATTAGCGAAACGCGACGCTGGTCTAACTAGCGCGGTTCGACGCGATCCTGGGCTCTACCTGCGATGTCTACTGTCAACTGGCGTCCGATGTCGGGCGAGGAGTACTGCCGGATCCCTGCAGTGTCCGGACACGAACGCGTCGTGTTCGTGGTGTGGGACTGACGGTCGCCGCCTTCACTCCATCTGGTTCCAGGGGCGTGGCTTCAGCAATCCGACCATAATCGAGTCATGAGTGTCCCCGCGCCTGAATCCCCCTCGTTCGAGCATGTCGACTTCGAGGCAGTCGATTCGTTCCGTTTCCCGGACGGCGGCGGGTACCCCCAGAGCTACCGCGAGTTTGTTCGCTCCTGCGGCTGGGCCCGCACGTTCGGCCTGTGGCTCATCTACCCGCCCGTGCAACCCGGTTTCGCAGACGGGCGGGCCCGTGCAGCGAACCTCACCGAGCACTTCCACGCGGTCTTCCGCGACGGCGAAGAGGAGGAATTCGGCTGGATGATCGAGCCCGACGGTAGCTGGGACCTCGCCGAACGACTCGAGGTCTTCGGCTGGAGCGAGAACGGCGACCTTCTCCTCTGGGACGTCGCAAGCCGCAATGCYGACGAGGAGTTTCCGGTGTGGGAATCGCGCGGCATGAACACCCTCCACCTGCTCGGCTCGAGCCTTGACGAGGCGCTTCTCAAGCTGCGCGAGCGCTCCGAGGCCCAGGTCATTGAGCCGCTGAGACCTGCCCGTCTCTGACCCACAGCTCATCCGGATCCGCTCGAGGCTGAGATCCGCCGGGACGCCACCGCGACCCGAGGCGCTCCGGCGTCAAGCATCAGCGCCTGCAAGCCACGGACACGTTCACGTCGCGCTACACGCCGATCGCTCGCTCACTCCGCGTTGACGTAGACCTGAGCCACAGAGCCAGAAGCGACTGCGCTCACGCGCCAAGTCTCGACATCCTTCCCGGCATCGAACACGAGCGTCAGCGCCGTCGCTGGCACCTCGGGCAGAAGTGCGAACCGCGGTTCATGAAGGTCTCCCGCACCATCGGCGGGCCGCAACGCGGGCACGGCTTGCCGGCGCGCCCGTAGGCGTTCAGGGAGTGCTCGAGTACCCGGATGCCCCGTTGACGTATGACCGCAGCCTTCTCAGCGGTGGTCACACATGGCGAAGATCGATGTCCGAAAGCGACTTGGGCACGTACGGGATTGGACGAGATGCACTTTCTACGTTCTGTTCGCCATCGTCCGCGAGTGCATTGAGGTCGGTAGCCTTCTTGTCGGAGATACTCACGGGCGCATCGTCTCTCGCCGTGTCGACGCGATGCAATCGGCCAGGAGTGGGATCCGTTGCTGTGCGGTCCGTGAACGAGCCGGTTGTGGGGTCATGGCGTAGCAGACCACCTTTCGATCCGGCGGTACACCTATATCGACGGGCTTCGCCGACTCTCCCGAGATCCGTCAAAGTAGCCTGTGCACTTTGACCGTGGTCGGACGCGCCTGTCAATGTAGGTGTGTCACCGAACTCAGAGGCAAGTCGTCGCATCCGTCAGGATGTGAGCATGRAACACGCGCAAACGCACCCGGACCGGATCGCCGAGATCCTGACCGGCCTCGACCGACTACGAGCAGCCGATCTGAAGACCACCGTCGTCCCGCTCGGCGACCGGGAGGTCATCGGCTACAGCTGCCACATCCACGGSGCGGCCGTGCATCGCTACGAGCACGCCGCTACCGCGGACCCGGACGTCCTCGCGGCATTCGAGAACCGGCTCGGCGTCGGCCTTCCGGCCGACTACCGCGAGTGGATCACCCGGGTGGGCGACGGCGGAGCCGGACCGATGCTCGGACTKCTCCCGCTGGCGCAGGAGGCCGAGGACGCCGCGATCGACTACGCCGCGGACTTCCCCTTCACCGCCGAGCGACCCTGCCCGCCCGCCGCCGAGGACTCCGAGTTCCAGTGGACGGAGAACATCGGCCGGATCCACCGAGGCGCGACATTCCTCGCGCGAGGCGCGACATTCCTCGCG
>NZ_JBFRDL010000087.1:0-8826 GCF_052113525.1 Rhodococcus sp. TAF43 | reverse complement strand
CTGCGCCACCGCGAGACCGATGCCGCGGCTCGCCCCGGTGACGACGGCGACGCGGCCGACGAAGCGAGCCGTCATATCGAGATCCCGCCGTCGACAGGAAGCACGGTGCCGGTGATGTATCCGGCGTTCGTCGATGCGAGGAACGCGACCGCCGCCGCCATCTCGCGGGGATCGGCGAAGCGGCCCATCGGGACCTGTGCGATCAACTCGGCCTTCTTGTCCTCCGGGATGGAGGCGATCATCCTGGTCTCGGCGTTGGGCGAGATCGCGTTGACCGTCACACCGAATCGGGCGAGTTCCTTCGCGGCGGTCTTGGTGAAACCGATGATCCCGGCCTTGGCCATGGCGTAGTTCGCCTGGCCCGGATTGCCGCGCAGACCCGTGTAGGAGGTGACGTTGACGATGCGGCCGTAACCGCGCTCGCGGAAATGGGGCACACAGGCGCGGCTGAACCGGAACGTCCCGCCCGCATGGACCGCCATGACCTGCTCGTAGTCGTCGTCTGTGAGCTTCCAGAGGACTCGGTCGCGGAGGATGCCGGCATTGTTGACCAGCACGTCGATCCGACCGGTCTCGGCGATCACGCGATCGACCACGGACTGGACCGAATCGCTGTTGCTCACGTCGGCTACGGCACAGCGGCACCCCACCTCGGCAGCCGCTTCGGTCACCGCATCGCCGTCGAAGTCGACGAGGTACACGGTGGCACCGGTCTCGTGGAAGAAGCGCCCCAACTCGAGCCCGATGCCGCGTCCACCGCCGGTCACGATCACGGACTGGCCGGTGAAGTCGAACGACACGTTCGACGTTGTCTGTGTCCCAATCGTTTCGGTCATCAGCTCAGCCTCTCGAAGATGATCGCCATTCCCTGGCCGCCACCGATGCACATGGTCTCCAGTCCGAACTGGAGGTCACGCTCCTGCAGCGAGTGCAGCAGCGTGGTCGTGATGCGGGCACCGGTCGCACCGAACGGATGCCCCAGCGCGATGCCGCCGCCGTTGACGTTGAGTCGGTCGATGTCGATGCCGAGATCCCGGTACGACGGGATCACCTGCGCCGCGAACGCCTCGTTGATCTCGGCGAGGTCGATGTCGGAGATCGACAGGCCCGCCTTCGCGAGAGCCCGACGCGACGCCTCGACCGGGCCCAGCCCCATGATCTCCGGCGACAGGCCGCTCACGGCGGTCGACACCACGCGTGCGAGCGGGGTGAGCCCGAGTTCGGCGGCCCTGTGGTCGCTCATCACGACCAGCGCGGCGGCACCGTCGTTGAGTGGACACGCATTTCCGGCGGTGACGGTGCCGTCCTCCCGGAAGACGGTTCGCAGTCCGGACAGCTTCTCGAACGTGGTGCCCGCTCGGGGTCCGTCGTCGGTGCGGACCGCACTTCCGTCGGCGAGGATGACCGGGGTGATCTCCCGCTCGAAGAACCCGTCGGCGATCGCCTTCTCCGCCAACTGCTGTGAGCGGGCGGCGAATTCGTCCTGCTCGGCCCGGCTGATCCCGCGGTAGGTGGCGATGTTCTCCGCGGTCTGCCCCATGGTGATGTAGACATCGGGCAGCAGGCCCGCGGTGCGCGGGTCGGTCCAGGTCTCGTTGGTCTCCGCCAGCCGCTTGGTCCGTTCCTGCGCCGGCGCGAACAGCGGGTTCTGCAACTGGACGTCGCCGGCCCCGACGCCGTTCTGCTGCGGGTACCGCGAGACGCACTCGACACCGGCGGAGACGAACACGTCACCGTCACCGGCCTTGATCGCGTTGAACGCCATCCGCGTGGTCTGCACGCTCGACGCGCACGCCCGGTTCACCGTCACGGCGGGAACTGCATCCATACCCAACTGGACTGCAACGCGGCGGGCGATGTTCTCGCTCTGCTCACCGGTGTGCTCCCAGGCCCCCAGGTACAGGTCGTCCACGGTGTTCGGATCGAGCGAGGGGATCTGGTCGAGAGCTGCTCGAACCATCTGCGCGGCAAGGTCGTCCGGCCGGACCCCTGCCAACGATCCCTTACCCGCACGCCCGATCGGCGAACGTGCGGTTGCGACGATGACTGCTTCGGTCATGATTCGTAACTCCCGTTCCGCCGGCCGCAGCCGGCACAGGTAACAGCGCCAACTCGCGCCAGAGTGACTTCCTACGTGAACTCGGTCGAACCGGCCGGGAGCGTCGTCGCGGGCAGACATGTCATCCACGCGCGCGACGCGGCGCTTGCCCGCGCGGTCGGTCCCCGTTCCGCCTCGACCTCCGCCCATAGGGCGGATCGCTAAGCGTTCGCTTAGTTTGGGGCGGTTGCTCGCGAAAGTCAATCCCAGCCGCGGAGACGGAAGCAGGTGGACCGAATCTGGTTCTGGCCGAGCACGACAACAGTTCGAACAGTTGATCTTGCGCGTGCAACACGGAGGTCACGCCTCGAGGGGCAGTCGGCCAGGGCCGCACTGCAGCAGCTAGATGTGCTCCACCAGAATAAGCAATCGCTTATTGATCGGTGGATGCGCCACCGGCCGTCACAAGGCGCGCTGAAGGCAAATTCCGGTGCGGGGACGAAATTGTCGGCGCACGGGCAGTATCGCGTCATCGACGATGCGGCCGTAGACGTGCCAGGTGGGCGGCGGTCCACGCGGCCTTCTTCTCCCTGGCCGACCTCGCATACGCCTTCTCCATCGAGAAGGATCGAATCGGGTACCGAAGCGGTGGCGACTCACACACTTTCGCCGGGGCGAACTTCATGTAGGGATACGACGGCCGACAGTGGCCCTCGATTGTCGCGGGGGGCCTCTTTCACAGGTGGAGAGGGACTCGCCGCCGAACAGGAGACACGCACTGGTGCCGGCCTCCCGATCCGCGGGGCGCACGAGCCCCACGGATCGGGAGGGCGAGGATCACAGCGCGAGATCGCGCCCGATGATTTCCTTCATGATCTCGTTGGATCCGGCCCAGATCTTCGTGACGCGCGCGTCCATCCAGGCGCGCGCGACGCGGTACTCGCGCATGTAGCCGTAGCCGCCGTGCAGCTGCACGCAGTGGTCGAGCACCTCGTTCTGCACCTGCGCCGACCACCACTTGGCCTTGGCCGCGTCGACGGCGCTGAGCCCGGCATCGGAGTGCTGGGCGACCGCCGCATCGATGTACGCCTGCGCCACCTCGATCTTCGTGACCAGCTCGGCCAGCAGGAACTTGTTGTGCTGGAACGAACCGATCGAGTTCCCGAACGCCTTGCGATCCTTGGCGTATTCGATCGTCTCCAGCAGGATCTGCTTGGCGTGCGCGACATTGGTCACCGCGGCGCCGATGCGCTCCTGCGGGAGGCGTTCCATCATCGCCACGAATCCCGTGCCGGGCTCGCCCAGCAGCGCGTCGGCCGGGAGACGGACGTTGTCGAAGAACAGTTCGGCGGTGTCGGACTCGGGCTGGCCCACCTTGTCGAGCTTGCGTCCCCGCTCGAAGCCCGGGAGCGACGCATCGACGAGGAAGAGGCTGATGCCCTTGGAACGCTGTGTCGGGTCGGTTCGCGCCGCGACGACCACCACGTCGGCGGTGTAGCCGTTCGTGATGAAGGTCTTGGATCCGTTGAGAATCCAGTCGGAGCCGTCGCGAACGGCGGACGACTTCAGATTGGCCAGGTCCGAGCCCGCAGACGGCTCGGTCATGCCGATCGCCGCCACCGCGTCACCGGACGCCATCCGCGGCAGCCACTGCTGCTTCTGCTCCTCCGACGCGAGGTCGACCACGTACGGCGTCACGATGTCGAAATGGATCCCGAAGCTCGACGCGAGGGCCATGTTGACGGCGGCCAACTCCTCGGTCGCGACCGCGTTGAACCGGTAGTCACCGGCCTCGCTGCCGCCGTAGACCTCCGGAATCTCGAGGCCGAGGATGCCCTGCTTGCCGGCCTCACACCACACCTCGCGCGCGATCAGCTTGTTCTCGCTGTGGGACTCGACGTTAGGGACCACTTCCCGCGCCAGGAAGTCGTGGACCGCCGCGCGGAACTGCTCGTGATCGGCGGTGAAAACTGCTCTCTTCACTTCGTACCCTTTCCGACTCAACCTCCATCGGCTAAGCGCTCGCTTAGTTTGCGACGAGAGTGTGGGAAAGTCAATGCGGAAACGCCGACATCGGGTCGGCGGATGCGCCGGAGGTCGGAGACAGATGTCATCGCAATCAGCAGGACCGCGCGCGGACCGCCCCATCGGGGAGGCCGAGCAGCGGCTACTCGACTCCGCGCGCGACGCGTTCGCCGCGAAGGGCTACCACGGGACCAGCACGCGCGAGATCGCCGCGGGGGCGAACATGAGCCCCGCCGCGATGTACATCCACTTCCGGTCCAAGCAGGACGTGCTGGCCAGGCTGAGCCTCGAGGGGCACATCGCGGCGTACGCGGCCCTGCGCGCCGGCGCCGAGACCGCGGGATCTCCGACGAAACGCCTGCGTGCCGCCGTCTACGCGTTCGCTCACTGGCACGCCGAGAACCACAGGACCGCCCGGGTCGTGCAGTACGAACTCGCCGCGCTCGACGACGAGAACCACGCGCGGGTGGTGCAACTACGCCGGGACATCGTCGCCACCGTCCGTTCGATCATCTCGGACGGCACGCGTGACGGGGAGTTCGCGGTGGACAACATCGACGTCACCACCCTCGCGGTTCTGTCGCTGTGTATCGACACGGTGCGGTGGTACCCGTCCCGCGAGCTGCATACCCCCGAGTCGGTGGGCGCGTCGTTCGCGGCCTTCGCGGAACGAATGGTGAAAGCGGATGTGTGACAACACACATCCGCCCACCTCCTAAGCAATCGCTCAGGCCGAGCTCCATCCGAGTCGACTCAGCGGCTGCTCACCGAGTAGTCACCGTCGGCGTGTGCCGTGAAGCGCCAGCCGCCGTCCACCCGCGCAAGATCCACATCCGCGAGATTCACGGTGTCCAGTTGCGGCTGCTCGGCGCCGGGATACCACGCCTCCACCCGTCCGCGACCGCTGCCGGCGAAGCCCTCCGACGTGACGTCGGTCAGAGATCCGGGCGTCGCGCGCGGGTACGCCCGGGCCAGCGGAGTCACGAATCCGTCCACCATCCCCAGCGACCGGCCCGACGGGCAGTCGATCCGATTGAGGTTGCCCTGCGGCTTCTCGGTGTTGCCGTCGCGCACGGCGTGCGGATCGCCGCACGCCTGCGTCCACGACCACCACGCGCCGCCCATCCGATGCTCGTTCGTGGCGTCGACGAACCGGTCGACGGCGGAGGACTGCTCGTCGGGTTCACCGAACCAGCCCCATTCGCCCGTCCACAGCGGTGCGCCGTACCAGTCGGCTCCCGCGGCGGCGATCCGGAATCCGGTCTCCAGGGAGGGGAACTCGCTACTGACGGTGATCGACTGACTGTAGAGGTGCGGCGAGAACACTACGAGCGGATCGGCGAGGTAGTGACGCGGCGGGAGCGCGTCGATCCCGAACGCCGACCAGACGGCACTCGGTTCGAAGAAGATCAGGTGCGGAAAGCCGCCGGATTCGGCCTGCCGGATGGCCGCGATCGCGCGCTGGTAGAAACGGCCGATCTGGTCGGCGGCCGTGAACGGGTCCCGCAGTCCCGGGTTCGGCTCGTTGAGCAGGTCGTAGCCGGCGACCGCGGGCTCGTCGGCGAACTCGGCGGCCAGCCGCGCCCACGTCGCGACCAGGCGGCCCTGGATCCCCTGTTCGTCGTCGTAGAACGCCTGGAACGCGCGCGCAACGGCGGGTGACGCCTCGCGCAGTCCCCCGATGTTGCACGTCGTCCATCCGCCGGTCAGCGTGGCCCATTCCGGTGCGCCGTCCCACCCGATACCCGGCTCGAGCAACGGTGGGCAGGTCTGCCCGGCGGGGGTTCCGACGAACGGACCCCACGCGTCCTGATGCATGTCGAGCACGGTGTAGATGCCGTGGTCCTTCGCGTCCTGCACGGCGGAGCGGATCCGCTGGACGTAGGCCTGGTCGAACGCGCCCCGGGTCGGCTCCAGCGCCGACCACGACACGTTCAGTCGCACCACGTCGAACCCGAGCGTGGCCATCCGCGCGAAGTCCGTTCGATCCAGCGGAGCCACCGTCGGGAGGTCGGTTCCGTTCTGCGCGTAGTCGTTGAGCTGATTCACATTCGCGCCGCGCAGGAGCACCGTCCGACCTTCGACGTCCTTGATCGTCCGATCGTCGACCGTCAGCTGCGGAAGCGTCCACCCGTCGCCGAGCGGAGCCGCTTCCGCAGCCGGGACTGCCTGCAGGGTCAGAGCCGTCAGGGCAAGCAACAGCAACGCGCGCACGGTGAGCCTTCCTGTACAACCGTCCAAGTGCCCGAGAGCCTAGGCTCAGACCCTCCGTGCAGGAGTCTGAACCGTGAAACTCACCCTCAGGTAAGAGTTTTCGGACGGTTGCGGTTGCTCACACCAGTTCGCGCTTGAGGATCTTCCCCGTGCCGGTCATCGGGAGCTGATCCACGATCCGCACCTCGCGCGGGTACTTGTAGCTCGCCATCCGGTCCTTCGACCAGGCGATCAACTCGTCGGCCGAGATCCCGGAGCCCTCGTGCGGGATGACGTAGGCGCGGACCTCCTCGCCGTGGCTCTCGTGCGGCACTCCGATCACGGCCGCCAACGAGACCGCCTCGTGTGTCATGAGGACTTCCTCGATCTCCCGCGGATAGACGTTGAACCCACCGCGCACGATCATGTCCTTGGCTCGGTCCACGATGTAGTAGAAACCGTCGTCGTCGCGGCGGGCCAGATCGCCCGTGCGGAACCAACCGTCGCGCATCACCTCGTCGGTGGCCTCCGGCCGACCGTAGTAGCCCTTCATCACGTTGTGTCCGCGGATCGCGAGTTCGCCGACGGCGCCGATTTCGTCGACGGTGTTCCAGTCACGATCGACGAGGCGCACGTCGACGCCCCAGATCGGGATCCCGATCGATCCCGCTCGCGGTGCCTGCTCCGGATCGCTGAACAGGGCGACCGGTGAGGTCTCGGACAGCCCGTATCCCTCGAGGATCTGGACCCCGAATCGCCTCGCGAAGCGCTCGAGGATCTCCACCGGCAGCGCCGCGCCCCCGGATATCGCCTTGCGGAGGTTGGCGGCGATCCGGCCCACGTCGACCGAGTCGTCGACGGCTCCGAGCAGGCCCCAGTACATCGTCGGCACGCCCGCGAACATCGTGATCGACTCGCGCTCCATGATGTCCAGCGCCGCGCTCGCCTCGAAACGCGGGAGCAGCACGAGCGTCGCGCCCACCGAGAAACCGGCGTTCATGTTGATCGTCTGCCCGAACGAATGGAACAGAGGAAGCGTCAGCAGGTGGGTGTCGTGCAGGCTCGGGCTGCTGTCGAACAACCGGTTCGAGGCGATGGCGTTCATGACCATGTTCGACTGGGTCAGCTCGGCGCCCTTCGGCCGGCCGGTCGTCCCGCTCGTGTAGAGGATGACCGCAGTGTCCGTGGCTTCCCGCGCCACCGACTCGAACGTCGACGGCTGGTCGGGCAGCACCGTCGAGAGCGCGGTGATTCCCACATCGCTGCCGGCTGCGACGCTGCCGTCGCCGCCGATCACGAACATCGTTCGACACGAGGGCGCCTCGTCGAAGCCGTCCCGTCCGTACTCGCCGATCGGCAGATCCGGTCCGCCCTCGAAGCAGAAGTAGGCGACCGCCCCGCAGTCCTGCAGGTGGTAGGCGATCTCCCGTCCCTTCAGCAGGACGTTGAGCGGCACGACCACGGCGCCCGCCTTGAGGATCCCGTAGTAGACGATCGGGAACCACGGCAGGTTGGGGCAGGAGATGGCGACGCGGTCACCGGGAACGATGCCCGACGCGACGAGGAGATTGGCGACCTGGTTCGCGAGACCGTCGGTCTCCGCGTAGGTGAACCGGTCGTCCCCCAGCACCAGCGCGTCGCGGCTCGGGTACTTGCGGGCCGAGTCTTCCAGGAACATGGACAGATTGAGCATCGGGGCGTCTCTCTCGGGCAGCGGTCGTGAAGGTCAGTGGCTCGGCGCGGTCTGGACGCCGATCGTGGTGAACAGTTCGTCGAGAAGCTCGGTCGCGCGGGGCCATTCGCCGTAGCCCGAGGCGGGGTTGAGGTGTCCGACCTCGCCGAGGTCGACGAGACGGCCGCCCCACGCGTGTGCGAGGTCGACGACGACGGCGAAATCGGCCAGCGGGTCGTTGGTGCTGGCGGCGACGATGCTCGGGAACGGCAGCGGGCTGCGCGGCACCGGGTTCCAGCCGTTCGCCTCGAGGTCCGCCAGCGCCGGGTATCCGGCCGGCAGCGGGGTGGAGAGGTCCGACGGGGTGGCCAGGATCGCGCCCGCCACCGGGCGGTCGTGCCGGGCGGCCCAGTGCACGGTGATCATCACGCCGGCGCTGTGCGCGACGAGCACGACGGGGCCGTCGATGTCGGCCAGGACGGCGTCGAGCGCGGCCACACGGGCGTCGAGGCTGAGCTTGTCGTGCTCGAGCGGCGGGACGGTACGGACCTTGTCCAGGCCGGCGGCCAACAGGGTCTGCCAGTGGTCCTCGACGTGGTCACGCAGTCCGGGAACGATCACGACGGTCGGGGAAACGGAGCTGCTCAAGGCATTTCCTCCAAAAGATCTCGAGGCGGGCAGACGGAGCGGGGACGCCTGTGGGCGTCCCCGCTCCATCGAGAGGTGCTGTCGCAGACGTGAGACAGCGGGTCAGGCGTGCTGGGTGAAGCCGACCTGGCCGGGGCGACGGTTCGGGGCGTAACCGAGCTCGGCGAGGGTCTCGTCGGCGTTCGCGTAGGTGGTGCCGATCTTGTAGATGTCGCGAGCCTCCTTGCCCGTGGCAACCTCACGGCCGAGC
>NZ_JBFRDL010000086.1:0-10834 GCF_052113525.1 Rhodococcus sp. TAF43 | reverse complement strand
CCACCACCAGCGCCTACCTCAAATGGGGCGACCACTACACCCCCTACGAACTCCTCGGCGGCCCCTAAACCCCACACGGGAGACGCCATGACCCCAGCTCAGCCCACGAGAAAGCCCCCACACGCAGGAACGGGTGCAGGGGCTGCGAGTGCGCGCCTCCTACTTACTCCCATCGGGATGCGTGGGCTCCCGCAAGATCCGGGCAGTCCCGTCCACCAGATCAACCACGATCGCCCCGGACCCATCACCCGACGCCTGATCCAAACGCAGAATCTGCTTCACCTGCGTCTCCTCCACCACATGCCGATACGACGGCGACAACACCGACTCGAACTCCCCCAACACACCCGAAGCACCACCGCCCGAACGCCGACGCCAATAGATCCACCCCCGCCGATCAGCCCACACACCAGCACGATCAACCAGAACAACCACCGCAACCAACCCCGCCAAACCGACAACCCACCCCACCCACCCCACGCACCCCACCCCCCAGCCATCCTCCCACCCCAAACATCACGACAACCCCAGGTCGCAACGCATCGGCCAGTCCCACGCGACAGCTCCCGAAAACGCGCAGCCGAGCGCTTCGCCCGACTCATCGCTGCCGGGAACTAGCATCGCGGTTATGCCTGCATACGGGATGCTCGATCCCCTCTACGGTCCGGTTGCCCTGGAACAGGATCGCGACGGCTCCCGGCTGTCAGTGTTCGGCGATTCGATCCCCACGTGTTCGATCACCCGGACGAGCGACGCTGCCGTGCGGGACGACGTGCCAATCGGAACCCGCGACGGAGAGCATCTATGCCTCACGCTCGACGGCAAGGATTTCGACGTGCGGCCGTCCGCCGGCCGATTCTCCCGCCGCTCCTACCGCGTCGACGTCACCGGGCACGGACATTCGTGGCTCTTCACCCCCGCAACCGCAACCGCGCACCGCCTGGTCCAAGGCTCGCGCTACACCGGACAGTTCCCCGGCTAGCCCGTGAACCTCACGCCCCGAGAATCCCGACCCACCAACAGCAACGGCGCGCAGGGGCCGAGCCTGTCACAGTCCCTCGTCGGCAGTACTCACAGATGGCGGCGCCGCTGCTGGACCCTCGACCGCGCCACCAGCACCACAGCCCCACCACCACACACCACCGTCGAAACGAACACAGAAGCAGCCACGCCCCACGACTGCTGCGCCACACTCGTGGCGGTAAACACCACCGTCAGCACGAATAGAGCAACCACACTCCGCCGAGGTGCCGCCCGCCACGTCTCACGAAACCACGATCCCACTTCGTACCCACCCCCTTCGCGTCCGAGTCTGCCACCTCCCCTATACAACTGGGCCACACGACGCACCCCACCCATACCGGCCCGCCGGCCGCAGTGCCGGCCCCGGATGGGACATGCCATCTGCCCAGGTCAACGCCGGAACCGCTACAGTCCAACCCGTGCCCACGATCCGACACACAGACCAGCTGAAAATCGCTGCCGTCTGCTTCGCCGGAGCACTCATCAACACCGCGCTCGTGCCGCTCGCGCTACTACTCGTCGCGATCGTGCCGCCCCTCGGCATCATCCTGCTGGCCATCACAGCAGCACTCGCACCAATCCTGCTCTGCACCTCCATCGGATTCCTCGCCCGATGGGCCCTACTCACCCGACACACCAGAACCTGACACCACACCAGGTCAGAACACCAAAAAGCCCCCACACCCAACCAGGGCGCGAAGGCCGAGCCGCACCGCGCGAACACCATCAACAACACTGACAAACGGGACCGGCCCGCTAACTTCGGGCCGGTCCCTCCTGCATCAGATCGGATCGAACAACCCGGCCGCCGCATCATGCTCGACCGGACGGACTACGATCCTCTCCCGCTCGACACCCGTGAACCCCGCGTCGGACAGGGCCGCGAGCGCGTCCCCCAGCTCCACGCACTCCAGATCGAGCCCGGGAGCCACATTCACCCTCGCCCGGTGATGCGAAACCTCCGTCCACACTGGTGCGATCATCACTGGCGTGGCTTACGAACTCAGCGACTCTTTCCTCGTCTCCGACGCACCAATCGACGGTGACGAGCGGCCCGACCTACTCGACCGTGAATGGTTCGCCGAACAGGTCGCGCGCCGCATCACACAGGGAGGCACGGGCGATAGCGTGGTCTTCGGTCTCGCGGGACCGTGGGGCGCCGGCAAAACGTCTGTACTGGCACTGATCAGGAAATTCCTGAACAGTGGCGACATCTCTCCCGACCCGTGGGTGGTCGTCGAGTTCACTCCCTGGGCAGTCAACAATGAGTTGGCTCTGACCGAGGAGTTCTACAACACCATCGCATCCGCACTCGACGACAAATCCGAGAAAACGGCTGCGAACGGGAAGAAGCTGCTGAATCTTGCCGCGCCGATACTCGCAGCCGGAGTGAAAGCCCTAGCTTCCGGAGTGGTGAAGAGCAAGATCGGTGAAGGCGCCTATCAGGAGGTCGCGGTCGCGCTTGCTGAGGCAGGGGCCGATGCCGCAGGTGAGTTGCGGTTCGAAGCAAATCCTTTCGCAGAGCGCTTCGAGAAAATCTCCGAGTTCCTCGAAGACCTGAAGCTCCAGGTGCTCGTCATCGTCGACGACGTCGACCGCTTGCACCGCGACGAATTGCTGGCCGTGATGAAGGCCGTCCGGCTGCTCGGACGCTTCAAGGGCGTGCACTACCTGCTCTCGTATGACACCCAGACCATCACCGACGTTCTCACCCACACCGATCTCGCCGGCGGCAACCGCCGGCGCGCCGAGCAATACCTTGAGAAGATCGTTCAGTACCCTTTCCAGCTACCACCGATCCAGGAAGTCCATCTCGCCGACATCATCGACGAACGTCTTCGCGAACTGATCGATCGAGGTGGATACAGCCCCTCGAACAGCGAGCGATACCTTGATATCTTGCTCGCATTGCTACCACTCGACCGCCTCACCCTGCGCGTGATCCATCGCCTTTTCGCCCAGGTCGACATGATGCTTGCCTTGATCACCGAGAAGAACTCGACGACGAAGCCCAGCGAGGAAATCGACCTGCTCGATGCCATCCTCGTTACCTACCTGCGGCTCGAATACCAGGCCCTCTACCGTCAGTTGCCGAGTTGGAAGTCCAAGGTGACCGGCCAGCAGACTCTGGGATCCAGCATGGAGGACCTGGACGCACACGAGCAGATGATGCGGGAACGGATCGAGAAGATCGTCGATCCGGCCGGCACCCACACGGACGAAACCCGACATGTTCGCGCCGTCCTGCGGGCGTTGTTCCCCGACGCCGTCCGCCCGGTGGGTGGACTGTACGGAAGGGTGCCCGACGAAGCTCCGTTCCAAATCCGCAACAAGCTCTACTTCGATCGGTACTTCACATTCGGCTTCCCCGCCAAGGACATCCGTGACGCACAAGTGCGTGACGAGCTCATCGAGTTGATCGAGACCGGTGCTCTGCCCACTCAATCCGTGATCAAGACAGACGCGAGCAATCGAGTCAAACAACTCCTGCTTCGTACCAAAATCCGTGAGGGGATCCTGTCTGCGCTGGGGCAGGCCACCGATACATCGCACTGCGGCGACGCCGCGCTCGTACTGACCCGGCTGACCACCGAGCAAGAGCGCCGTCAGCCAGAACTCCACGCGTGGTGGGCAGCAGCGACCTACGCCCTATGGACCAAACTCCAAAGCGACCACGGAACCGCGGTTACGCAAGCCGCCGTGACGGCCTACCTGAACGAGTTCGAGGCCGACATGGCCGCCATCGCGGTCCACATCGGATCACCATCTCCAGGAACGCCGCTGGCCGATGCGACGCAGATTGTGTGGGATCGCATCCATGACGAGATCGTCGACGCGTTCTTCGATACCTCCACGGACTTCCCTGATCGCAACGTCCTGGACCAGTACCAATACTGGATCGAACATCGTCCCCTCCTCCAGATGAACGTGTGCGAGAGCATCAAGAAACGCGCCGCGAATCAGGGCGGATTGGACCTGATCGAAAGCACGACACGCCTCGTCACTGTCCAAACTGCTCACAATGGCTCCGCGAGACGGCGGTATCTCGCGCCCCCCAGCATCGACTACTTGACGAGACTGGTGCCTCGCGAAGACTGGCCGAGCAACCAGATTCCCCACGCACTGATTCCAGATATCGATCGGGAGGACTTCTCCTACGGCAGCCGCAGGAATCTCGCAACAAACGCCATCTTCGAAGACATGAAAGACCAGCATCAACAGCCCTGATCAGCGCCGTCCGATGGTCGGGTGCCGAGTGTTACTCCGCCCCTCGACCAGGAACAGCTCGGGCCGCTGCACCGCCTATGCCGTCGAATACCAGCGTCGCACCGGCCATCCGGGCGCATCACGGGCGCCGGCCCAACGGCTGCGCACGGTCACGCCGTTCAGAAGATGTCGAAGCGCGGCGGCGGCGTCGAGCTGAGCTACCTGGTCGTCGTCCATCTCCGCATTTCCCGTGCGTGCCGGCACCTCGAGGTGCGGCGCGATGTCGTCGCCCGGCCGCTCGAACACCATCGAGGCGGCCGCGGCCACGATCTCGTGGTTCACGCTCCGGGTCTCCTCCTGATCGAGCAGATAACGTCCGCTGTGCCGCAGCCCGGGCCTGAGCATGACCAACAGGTACTCAGGGCCGAGTGGATAGAGCGCCACCGCACTGAACTTCGCGCCGATCGTGACGCCCCTGCCATGCGGCGGGCCGGCCACGAGTACCACCGGGTCATCACAGGTGACGATCGGTGCCGAGGTCCGATAGACCGCCCACTCCCGCTCGTACAAGCATCGGGCGAGCCCGTTACGGACGTCGGCGAACATGAGGTTGATCGCCTCGGTCTTCGGATCGGGGTCGGTGTTGGCAAGCATCGCCTGAAAGTCGGCGTCGGTCAGCCCCGGGTCGAAGCGCCGGTAGAACTCACGCTTCGCCCCGACTGGCCCGTTGATCAGCAGGAGTGAACGCTCGCGGTTGCTCACGGTGCGGGTCACCTGGAGTGCGAGGAAGACGGAAAGGTCACGCTTGAGGTCATCATCCGACATCACCCCGGAACCCCCGCGCTCGAGCTGATCCAGCCTGCCTGCACACTCACCCTCGATGCGAGACAGGTGCTTCTCGATCCATCGCAGTGGCTGATCAATCGTGCTGTCAGCCGCGGGCAGCGAGTAGAAGTTCGTCTTCTTCGCGACCTCCTTCGGCCGCTGCGGAGGCAACACTTGTCGGCGGTCGACGAGTACCGGCTGCACTCGCCCTGCCACCGTCCACCGTTTCAGGTACATCTGGGGCACGTAGTGGTGCTCCTTGCCCTGTTCCTCCGCACCCAGCCGCAGCGACTCGGCAACGAACTCGTCAGACAGCCACCGGTGCTCGAAACGTCCAGCAGCGATCGTCTCCATAAGATTCCCCCCGGCCAACTCTGCCCTCGTCTCTTCTGCGTGTGCGACCGCTCATCCTCACACGCCCATCCAGAATCGTGATCATGACAACCGCCCCCGTGACGTGCATCAGCGACTCCGAGATCGACCAGGTGTCCGGGTCGATGCCGCCGAGTAGGTAGATCCTTGCGTCGCCGATCGCAACAAAAACAACGCACCCCGGCCCTGCGGCCGGGGTGCGTTGTCCTCTTCTCGTGTCACTTCTCGTCGTGATGCCCTACCTCGGTGTACCCGGCAACCCGATTGATCCACTGGCGTGTTCGGCGATCGCCCACGGCCAGTCCAGGAAGGATCGGCAGCGTGATGACGATGATGACGGCCCGCGTGTAGTCACCCGCGAGCGCCTGGGCGATCGCTACGACTCCTCCGAGTGCGAGGTAGGTCGTCGCCGCGAGAACCGCCGGCTCCTGCCCCCGCTGGAACACACGCCAGACCACGACCGCCGCCGCAGCCGCAGCCGCAGCAGCAATACAGGCCACGAGCAGCGCCCGCGCCATCTGTCCGTCCGCATCTGCCACCAACGGGCCGATCGTCACGACGCTTGCGATCGCCAGGACTGCAGTGACCCCGAGGTTGAACTTCATGTGACTACTGGTCAGGCTGATGCACCTCGGTGAACAGCTCGGACGACGAGGAGCCGCGGATTCCTGTAGCTGGCGCCTCCGTCCACTCCGCAGAAGCGCCGGCCTGCGAGTCGCGCCAGTAGTCCTCGGCCGTCATCGGGCGATCACCGACAACGATCGGATCGGCCTCCCAATCGTGGAACACCGGTAGATCACCCCTGATTGGTGCGCTCCACGTTCCGGAGCCTTGCTCGACGGCCATGATGCAGCCCTGACACAGCACCCGGCCCTCCGGGGCGTCCAGGAACACCTCGTCCGGGTCCACACTGTCGGGCAGATCGCACGCCGCCACCCCGCACCCGTCGCACTCGTATCTCGTCGCCATGTCCTTCTTCCTACCGTGCCGGCCGACGCCACCCGCCCACGAGGCGCGCTCCCCCATCCTCCGGCCGCGAGAAACACATGTTTACCAGCCCTGATGACACGCCCCTCGCGCCGTCTTGGGTCCACGAAATCCGGCCGGAGGAACCCTACCGGCACCATCCGCGTGGTGATTCAAGTGATTCAGTACCTGACCGGAATCTACGGCTCCTACGTCGCGATCAAGGTGACCGTGTGCGGCTGGGACTCGGTGTTCGGCCAGCCGCAGCCAGAGGCCGAGAGTGATGCGCGACGAGACCGGAAGCCGTGCGCCGCCGCGGACCCTGCGCCCTCCAGCGGGCCGCGCACTGGACCCTGGCCGCCCTCACGGCGCACGACCACGGGTCTGGCCAGGGTCAAGGCCGTCCGGCCGCCGCGGAGACTCCGCCGGAGCCGCTGGACGGGTCTCGGGTGCCCGCAGGTGCGCGGCCGCGGTCGCGGCCACGGTGCCGGCCCCTCATTTTCGTGTCCGAAACCGGAACACGTGCAGGTCAGAGCCTCGTTTGTCGGGGTTGCATGCTCGGCGATCGCCGGTAGCTTCGGTGGTGGCCGCCAGTTGGGATCGACTACCCGAGGTGGTGGTCGGGCGGCAAGTTCGGGGCAACGCCAAACGCTTCGGCGCGGTGGGGTCGTGAGCGATCTGGGCGGGTACCCGGCGAGGGGGAAACACTCGCTCGGGTATCGCCCTTCATCGCGGCACGAAGGGGGACGTGTCGTCTGCGCTGGTCAGCTGGCCTCTGCGGTGCGGGTGATCTCGACGGCGAACCGGCCGTCAGAGGTCGGGGTAACGCGGGAAGTGATGGGTAGTCCGGACTTCGCGACCGCCGCGACCTTCCCGACGCGCAGGTCCCGGGCTACGCCAGCGCCCGCGGCCGTAGACCTTCCCGGTGATTCACTCACCGGGCCGCGCTTTCGCCAGCGTCTTGACCTTCGCAGCAACGCTGTTCACGCGGGGACGGCTTCCGCTCGTCGACGGGCTGGGCACCGAAGACGTCGTCGATCGACCTTTGATCAGGCTCAGCGGCAAGTTTGGCCAGGAAGTCGCGGTGCCGGCAGTCGTCGAGCCGGCCGAGCACGCCCTCGGTGACGATCCTGCGGGCGATTTGCGCGTCGACGGGCGTCCAGTCGAGTTCTCGGTCCCAGTGGAAGTCCTGGCCGAGGGGCTTGTGGAAAACGAACCGGCCAAGGTTCGACACATACGCGTAGATGCGTGCGGCCTCGGTGCCTTCGTAGGCCAGCCACTGGTCCTGGCCGAGGTAACTGACGATATAGAGGTTCATTGTGTGCCCCTTCCTCGTCGTGCGTAGACCTTCGGTTTCACCGGGCAGCCGCCGAGTTCTGTCGGATCCGGGCGACCGGCAGGACCCCGTACAGATGGATCCGTGTCGCTCGTTCACTGCGCCGCGCACGGCTACCGTTTCCTGTATGGGGACCACGTTCCACGGGCCGAGCCCCTGGCCGTACATCACCGCCACGCTCCGAAGGCAAGGCCCCCGGCACGCGGCGATCGCCTACCTGGGCATCGACGCCCCCGACCTGCTCCCCCTGCACGCCGGTGACGTCTTGATCGTCAATGCCGCCCGCGCCGCAGTACGCGCCCATGCCACCTCCCCCACCGCCCTCGCCCACTTCGTCGAGAAAGGGGTGAGGGTGCTGTCGTCACCGAACCTGCACGCCAACGTCATCACCACCCCCAAACAGGCGATCGTCGGATCCGCGAGCGCCTCACACAGCTCCACCATCGCCGACGAGGCCGTGATCATCACCGACGACCCCGAAACAGTCACGGCCGCCCGCACGTTCATCGACGGTATCGACGAGATCACCGTCGTCGACGAGGTGTTCATCGCCAACACTGCAGCGATTTGGTCGATCGGCCGGGCCGTCCCACTGCTGGGGATCGGCGGCCGGGCGCGCACTGACCACGACTTCCTACCGACCCCGGTGGATCGGATGTTCCTCTGGCACATCACCGACCATCAGCCCGGAGCCGACGAGACACTGACCTGGGCGGCACACGCGAGCCTCACCGCATCCGGCCCGGCGGCGGAATACCCGCTCGAGTGGCTCCGCATCGACAAACCCGGCGGCAGTGTCCGCGGCCGACTCGAACGCGGCGATCTCCTCCTGCAGGTCACCGCCGACAACACGTGGATTCACCCGCCAGCGGTCGTGGAATCCGATCCGATCTCGATACCGCACAGCCCCCACGCGGTGGCGTTCCTGCTGCGCACCCGAGCCGACCTGCAACCGCTACCCGTGCCGGAAGCCGAAACACGACTCGCCAACCTCGGACACCCCGACCCCGGACTGCACACCGACCACCGAATCATCTCCCCCGGTCTTCGATCCGCACTGCTACGACTCTGGAAACTGTGATCACTGCGCTGGTGTGTCCACCGTGCGTTGCCGCGCGCTACTCGCGAGCCGCGGCCCTTGCTGTCTTCCGTGAAGCCAACACGCCAGCAGGCCCGCCCTGCCGGGACGTGCCGTCTTCCCTGCTCAGGGCCTATAACCGGCCGACGGTCACTCTCATGGGAACGGCGCCGCGGCAGTTCGCTCAGGACACGGCGCCGCCCAACACCCACGGCCCCGTCCTGCCGTTCGACGTGCCGCAGACCGCGACCCGATTCGTGAGCGCTGTACCGCGTGCGTTGTGTGGCCGGGCCGCACGGCCGACGCTACTCGCGCGCACTGTGGCGCAAAAGGGGGCAGGTCGGCGGATGAGAACGGCACCGCGCAGGTTCCAAGGCGCGGTGTCGCCCGTGCCCACAACCCACCACACGAACGCACTGCTCTTGGTGTTGCCGTGGGCTGCGGCCACCAGCAATGTGGCCGGGGCCGCTCTACCGAGGCTACGCAGCAGCGGTCTGTCGGCCCCCAGAATCGAGGTCCGTCGCATCCTCCGAGTTCACTCGTTGCACTGCAGTCTATTTCGATGAGATTCCGCCACACGATCGCGGCATGTTGGCTACCGTCACCGACGGCGGCCAGCTGTGGAGGGGGAGCTCCTCTGGCCGTAGCCGCTGGCACGCCGTGATGCAGGGCGTCGTGCCGGCGCCGGTGGGGAGGTGCACACGGTTGCCGTGCACCTCCCCACCTCAGGGGTGAAAGACACAGTCACACGGGGGTGACATGACTGAGGATCGACAACGCCCGCGCCGGCCACGTGATGTGAAAGCCGCGCTGCTGACACTCGCATGGTTGGCATGTATCGCGGTGATCGTGTTCGTTCCCGGAGTATTCGCGATGCTGGCAGGCCTCGACGTCGCCGCGGTAGCGGCGACCACTGCCTTCACCGCCTTGTGCGTGTTGATGGCGGCGTGGCTGGTCAATCTGCGGTGACGATTTCGGACACCCTGAGGCGTTCACCTGCGCCGATCCAGTGGCCGTTCTACCGTCGAGACGTCGCCCTCGACCTCTCGGGCGGCGACGGCGGGAGCAGCACATTGGGTGTCCCCCAGAGAGGGGATGTGCTGCTCCCGCCCGCCCCGGGTGATCGGTTGAGCCGCGGCGGAAGGGGATCTGCCGCGCCGGCCGTCGCGTCATCGACGATGAGAAGGCCCCGATCCTGTTTCCGGGATCGAGGCCTTCCTAGCATTCTCTCCAGCGGATTTCGGCCCGGTGGGCCGACAGTTCCGTGGTCAGTGTTTCAGACGCCGCGGCCGCCTGCCGAGAAGCTGTCGCGGTGTGCTCTCACCAGCGCGAGATCCCGTAGAACGGGTGCTTGTAGACATTGGTGTCCTGCACCCAGAATCCGACCTGTCCGCGCGGATGCGAGGCGGCTTCTTCGATGAGCTGATGGCCCGTGACCGGAGTCCAGCCGCCGGTGTACCAGATCGAGTCGTGCGGCAGATTGACCACCCAGTTGTCGCCGTAGACGAGGTTGATCAGGTCACCGGCGTGGAGCTGGGCGGCGAGAACGGTCTCCTCGTGGGTGAGGACGACGCCGGTCGCCCCGTCTTCGGTGACGGGCGTGATCGCGCTTGCGGTGCCCGCGCCTGCCGCGAGGATGGCCCCGGTGGCCGCCAGGCCGACGGCGGTGATGGATGCAGCGCGCTTGATGCTCATGGAAATGGGTTCCCCTTCGTGTGTCTCTTCTGTCGCACACCCCGACGCGGCCACCTTCGGCCGCTGTGCTGGACACGCGATTTCACCGTAGCAACGGGGTCTGACTAAGAGGTAAGGCACGAGTGTGGGGCGGCAACCAGCATGTGGTTGCCGCCCCAGATTCGAGTCCCGGAAAAGTCGCCGGCTGCGCCGCGGCCGGCCGTTGGAACTGTCAGCAGGGGTAGGTGTCGGCCTGAACGTACGAGCGTGCACCATTCGCGCGCAGCGCGATGTCTGCGCAGTGATTCGGCGCGGCGGCGGCGTAGCGGGTGGCCTCGTCGGTCGCCCACGCG
>NZ_JBFRDL010000085.1:0-10994 GCF_052113525.1 Rhodococcus sp. TAF43 | reverse complement strand
GCGTGGTCTACGGCAAGCGCGCCGCGAAGGCTGCCGGGAACCTGGCCTCCCGCACCGTCCCAGGGGCCCGCGCCGCGCGTTCGGCCTGGCGGTTCATCCGCTGACCTGCGCCGCGCCCCCTGACCTGCACATCTGACGAAAGGACGGACCGCTCATGTCCGCATTGACGATCACCCATTCCCATGTCGACGGGACGCTCATCGACGGCACGACGCGCGGGGATGGCTCCGGGGAGGTCCTGAAGGCCCAGCGCTGGCGCTGGTCTCGGGGTCTCGGCTCCTGGTATGTCCCGCAGTCGCGGGATCGCCGCGCGAAGCTCGCGCAGATCAACGCGACGGCCGCCGCGCTGCGCGCCGCAGGGTTCACCGTTGAGGTGGAGGTCGACGACACCTACCGCGAGGTCGCCGAGGTCGAGGCCGACAGGATCGCCCGCCAGGCCGATCGGGTCGACGCGCTCGAGGCGAAGGCCGACCGCAAGGCCGGGGCCGCCGAGTCCGCCTGGGATGCCGAGCGGGCCGCCACTGCTGCGTTGCCCGAGGGCGGCGAGCCGGTCAAGGTCGGCCACCACAGCGAGGGCCGGCACCGCCGCGCGATCGAGAAGTCCTGGAACGCGCTCGGCAAGGCCGTGCTGTCCGAGCGGGAGGCTGCCACCGCGCGGGGCCGCGCCGACGCGCACACGAACAAGCAGACCGGCGAGAAGTACACCGAGGACCACGCGCCGGCCGGGGGCGAGTACCKGGAGCGCGTGCTGGCCGAGATCGCCCACACCACCGAGGAACTGGCCTACTGGCAGGGCGTTCGTGCCCAGCAGATCGCGGACGGCAAGGTCACGCCCTACAGCCGCGACGTCCTCACCAAGGGCGATCACGTGTTCTACGTCGGTCAGTGGAACGAGGTCGTCAAGGTCAACGTCAAGTCCGTGACCATCCGCTCGATCATCGGCGGCAGCTGGACCGACCGGATCGCCTACGCCGAGATCCGCGGCCTGCGCGACGCCGACTGCACTCCGGTCCGCATCGTCGACGGCCAGCGCGTCACCGAGCCCGAGACCAGCGCCGAGCCCGAGACCAGCGCCGAGTCCGACGCGGCCTGACCGCCGCACCTCCCGGGCGCCCACCACGGGCGCCCGGGGGGAGTGCCCCCGCCCAAACCTGTTCCGACAGTCGGGACCGACCCGATCCACCAACAGATAAGGACCAGCCATGACCCACCCCGCCACCATCGAGGACGCCACCACCGACACCGCGCTGCGAAAGCTCGGCCAGTTCTTCGCCTCTCACATCAGCGACGTCTCACCCCGTGCGATGGGAACCACCGAGACGCGCGCGGCGGTCGACCCGACCAGCGTCGCGCTGTTCATCCGTGAAAACGGCGGCACCATCGCCGCGATCAACTCCCACGCTCCCGTCGGCATGGCGATGGGAGCCGCACGACTGCTCGGGGACGCAGCCGCCTACCAGCTGGTGTTCGAGACGAAGCTCCTCGAGCATGTGGCCGTCGCACCCCGCCATCGCGGACAGGGCCACGCACGCGCCCTCATCGACGCCACCGAAGAGCGCCACCGCGCCACCGGAGACACCGACGTGTGGTTCGGGTTCGTCGACGACCGCGAACGCGTAGCCCTCGGCCTCTACGGGCACATGGGATTCCAGATCACCACCGACCCGGCCGACCTGCCCGGAGCCGCGAACATGATCCGCCGCTCGCACATCAGCCGCTCCGGCACCTGGATCTACAAGCAGCTCTGACCACCCCGAACCCACCGAGGAGGAGGCACCCATGCCCGACACGATCACCAACCGCCACGGCGACGAGATCCGCGTAGGCCAGCACTGGCTCGACCCGGCCACCCGCGACGACCGGCGCACCCTGCGCGTCGACGGCTTCGCGGACGCCGGTTCTCTGGGCACCGTGGCCGTGTGCACGGTCGTCGCCGTCTACAGCCGCTCCGAGCTCACCGTCACGCACCCGGACCGGGTCGTGCAGATCAACATCGACCGCCTCCGCGTGAAGCCGTCGGCCCGCGGCTACCAGCTCGCCACCGGCACGTTCACCGTCCGCGTGGCCGACCGCCGACACTCGCCGGTAAGCCACGCCATCATCCGCACCATCACCCTCGACGCGATCTGCCCGCTGTGCAGCGGCCCGCGCGGGGTGCCGACCAACCACAACTTCCACGACGACGGGCAGTGGCTTTCGTGTGACACGTGGGAGAACCCGTGCGGCCACTTCGACATGTACGTCAACGTCCTGGCCGAAGCCGAGCGCGCGCAGGCCGCGAAGGTGTCGGAGGGGTAGGCGACCATGTTCCGGACCGAGGAGGATGCAGTGCCCACCTTCACCCTGACGCCCCGCCAGTGGGCGAACATGATGCTCGCACCCGGTGTGGCCTGCATCCTCGATGTCGAGACCACCTCGCTAGACGGCTCGATCATCGAGGTCGCGGTCATCGACGCCGCCACCGGTGAGGTCCTGCTCGACACCCTCGTCGACCCGGACGGCGAACCGATCCACCCCGAGGCGCACGCCGTCCACGGGCTGACCGCCGCCGATCTGGCCGGGGCACCGACCTGGCCGCAGGTCCACGCCCGCCTCGCCGCGATCACCGCCACCCGAAAGGTGCTCGCCTACAACGCCCCGTTCGATCGGGACCGGGTCCTGCACGACTGCCGCCGCAACAGCATCGACCCGGCGCACCTGTTCGATCCCGCGCGCTGGCACTGCGTGATGGCCCGCCGCTGCGAAGCGCTCGGACTCGGCACCGATGGCCGGCTCCGCCTCGACGGCGGCCACCGCGCACTCGCCGACGTGCGCGCCACCTGCGCGCTGCTCGCGCTCCTCGCCGACGGCCGCCCCGACCTCGCGGCTATCGAATGGACGCGGCCCGCATGACCATCCACACCGAGCACCAGACCCGAGGGGGACTCATGGACCAGAACATCGAACGACAGAACAACCGCGCCCAGACACAGGCGCACGACGGGGGATGGATGGGGCTCCTCGACTATCTGATCGAGAACCGAGTGAAGGACCGGCGCGGCTTCTGGCTCACGCTGCTGGCCGGGATGGTGCTGCTGCTCGCAGCCGTCTACGGCCCTCCGATCCTCATCGGCATGGGGGCGTAGTAGTGGCCTACGACGCCCGAGACCTCCACACAGCCATCACCACCCGCCTCCAGGTCCTCACCGGCGACCTCACCGCACTACACACGCTGCCCGCCGGCCCCCACGACCACCACGCCTGAGCGCGACCGAAAACACGCCCTGAACAGCACAAACGACACGTCCCACGACGCGACCATGAACCAGGGGAACAGAACATGAACCAGGGAAGTACCGACCGGCCCGACTTCTCGACCGACCGCGAAACGCTGCTCGAGCGGCTTCACTTTCCMCTCGCCTTCACTGCGATGGCAGTGGGTCCCCTGATCATCTGGGGGATCGCCAGGCTCGTCACGGACACGCTGGGGTTGTGAGGGCCCGCCCTCGACGAGGCCGACGACCGCATCACCGGGCGGCTCGACACCTACACCCCCACGCTCGCCCCGGCACGTCCCGACCCGACTCGACCAGGAGAAGTCAATGTCCACAGCTCTTTACATCGTCGGCATCGTCTCGGTCGTCGTCCTCATTGTGACGCGGCTTGTTGGGAACTAGGCAGAGATCCGCCACCAGACGATCAGGAGAACCATGACCACCTCGCCGACCCCGGCCACTGTCGCCCAGCTCTTTTCGGACGCCGAGCTGGCCCACTTCATCGCCACGGCCACCGAGCGGGTTCGGGCGGCCGGAGGTGTGTTCATCCTCGATGAGAGTGTCCGACTCCACGGCGAACGCGCGTGGGCGACGTACCTGCGCGCGTTGATGGAAAAGGCGGGCCTGGACGAGTTCGGCGCCCGGATCGACCCCGAACAGTTCGACGAGCACCCGATCATCCGCGCAGCCAACGAACTTGGGCGCACCAGAAACGAATCCTGACCAGCGCAGACGACACGTCCCGGCCGGTCGCCGGCCCCGTCGACGCACTCCACGAAAGGACACCCCCATGAACGATGCGCAGACCTTCGAAGCTCCTCGTCCGGGCCAGCGCGCGGCGGCCGAACCCCTCGAACTGACCGGAATGGTCCTCGCGGTCGTCGGAGGGCTCGCGTGGCTGGTCGGGGCCGGTGCTGGCCTGATCGCCGTCTCGATGCAACTGGCCGATCTCGCATGGCTCCCGGGGCACTACGGGGACGCGGCCGCTGGTACCTCGGCATCCAGCCTGGAATGGCCGCGAGTCGTTCTCGCATGGGGACTGATCGGCGGCACGGCCGTCGGTTGGCTCGGCTTCGCGCTCATCGCGTCCACGATGGGGCGAAAAAAGAGTCCTGACCTGCGCACATGACACGTCCCGGCCGGTAGCCGGCCCCACCTGATCAGCCATTGCCGGGCATCGAGACACAGTCTCGCTGCTCGGCAATTTTCGTCTGCGCCAACGCATCCCGAAACACGCTCCGATCTGCGTGGACGACATGTCCCGGCCGAGAGGTTGCATGCGGCTTGGTGTCGACGGCCGTCGGCGAGAGGACGGCGGCTCGTAGTCTTCGGGCATGGGGGAAACATCGAAGGTATCCGGCAGCGTCCTGACGGCATCGGCGCTGTGCGTGGGGGTGGGGATCGCGCTGGCACTGACCGGATGCACGAACGACGACCGAGCAGCCGAGRGCACGGACACCACGACATCAGTAGTTGATACGCCGGCGGAACCGCAGGTGGAGTGCTCGTCCGGATGGTCCCGGGACTTCGGACCCGCGCGCCCCGGCACCGCCGAGGCGATGGTTCCGGACACGCCGCTGTTTGCCGAGGTGTGCCGCTACGACGTGCCTGCCAGAGGGGATGGACCACCTACGCCGCCGCCGCTGACAGCGTCCGGGCGTATCGACGGCGCGGAGTTGGCTACCGTCGTCGACTCGTTCAATGCCGCCGATGGACCGGTGAACCCACGCAGATGCGGAGGGCCAGATGGCGGCGGCCCGGCTACGTTCGTGTGGACCACCTTCCACTACGCCGAGGGCCTGCCCGTACATGTCGGCTGGTCGGGGCCCTGCAACCAGAGCCGCAACGGCACCAAGTCCGCCGAGGGCCTGGCCAGCCAGATCCCGCCCTACTGGACCGATCCCGAGCTGAGATAGAAACAACCGGCTACCTGCGCAGATGGCACGTCCCGGCGGGTAGCCGGCCCCACCTGATCGGCCCGTTGCCGAGCATCGAGACACGCTCTCGATGCTCGGCAATTTTCGTCTTCGGCAACAGATCCCGAAACGGTGTGTGACCTGCACAGATGACACGTCCCGGCGGTATCGAGGGCGAGGCGGTAGGCGGTCAATTCGATCTCCCCACTTGCGACAACGTAACGTGACGTTGTAATGTGCGGGATGTCGGAAACGCCCACCGAAGGAGCAAACAAATGCTGAATCTCGCTGCCGCTGAACTGGTTACCACCTCGATCACCGGGGAGCCGATCCACGGCGAGGTCGTGGAGATCATCGACTTCACCACCGACCGTGACGGAATGTCCGTCGACGTGCGCCTGGCCGACGGCCGCGTGTTCGAGGACATGGACGCCCTCGACGTCAAGCCGCGCCTGAATCGCCAGCTCGCCGCTACCGCCGCCTGACCGGGCGCACTGCGCACCTGAAACATCCACCCCTACAGAGGAGGCCACCATGACCGAACTCGCCACCATGCTGCCGACCGGCTTCGYCACCGAGATCGACGGCGCAGCCGTGCTCGTCGTCGGCCACGTCCACAGCTTCCCGAGCCACCCGGCACGCGGCGCGGACGTCCATGCCTTCGACGGCGGCGACGACGTCGTCACGGCGACCGGCGTGCTCGGCGCTCCTCTGTACGCCCTCGTCTCGGTCACCTGGGCCACCCAGGTCACCACCGTCGACGTGGCCGCCGGTACGAGCGTGGCGGAATACGTCCCCGGTTTCCTCGGTACCCCGCGCGGAACCACCTGGTACCTGCACCCGGCCGTCCACGACGCCGAAACCGGCTCCTACCAGCTGGACTCGAACGGCTACGCCGCCAGCGGCTACGGTGCGGCGGTCCCGGCCCACGTCCGTGCCGCCGTCGTCGTGCCGAGTGCCGACGGGCAGTCCCCGGGAACGTCAAGGTCCACAACTTCCCGCTGCACTGACCGCGAAGATCCGCATCGGGCCGGTGCCGGGCACACCCCGGCACCGGCCCGCCCAGAAAGGAACCCGATGTTCGTATCTACCGCCCGCCGCGCTGCGCTCGCTCTGGCGGCCACCGCAGCCGCCGCGCTCGCAGCGGCCTGCGGCACCGACACCACCACCACCACCACGACCGCTGCGCCGGCCACTGCCGAGACGACGGCCGCCGTCGCGGACGGGGCCGTGCCCGCCGAGTTCGCGGCCTGGATCGAGCGCGCGCCGCTGCCGTGCCCGTCGTCGCAGGACATCACCCGCGAGTTCCTCGCCGCCCAGCTCGGCATCGAATCCGGCTTCGACGCCCGCGCGATCGGGCCCGCCGGTCAGGCCGGACCCGCGCAGCTGATGCCGGCGGCCGCCGTCCATCTGCGCGACGAGGACGGCAACGGCGAAGCCTCGCCGTTCGATCCGGGTGACGCCGTCTACGCGCTCGCCCGAATCGACTGCCAGCTCGCCGACGAGCTCGCGGCCGCAGGCAAGCCCGTCGACGGCGCAGCGGTCGCGGCCGCCTATCACGCGGGAATCGGCGGCATGGACACCGAGCCGGCCCGCGCCTATGCCCGCGCTGTCGCCGACCGGATGTAGCGCAGCCGGGCCTCGCCTCTGCAAGGCCCGGAGAGATCTCGCTCGACCCGAGAGGAGTTCCAGTGATCCCTGACGAGCCGGACCCCGAGTTCACCACCGGCCCGACCGTGAGCGAGCTACGCAGTGTCGCGGCGCGGTTCACCGATGACGAGATCGCGTGCGTGACCGATGTCGGGTGGCGCGGCCGCGCGATCGGAGGCGACTTCGACAGCGACGACGACCGGCAGCTGTGGGAACGCTGGTACCGGCACATCCACGACACCCGTGCCAGCGGCTGGCGCTACCTCGTCGGCCGCGCCGTCAGCGCCGCCGCTGCGGCCACCCTCATCGCCGCTGTGGCCACCTCCGGCCGCGAATGGCTCCTGTCCCTGACCCCCTGAGGAAGGAAATCGACAATGACAACGCGGAAGATGCAGCAGCGCTCGGTCGTCACCCGCGCGAGCATCCTGGACGCGGCGCGACGCCTGTTCGCCCAGCAGGGCTACACCGGTACCTCGATCAACGACATCCTCGCCGACTCGGACGTGACGAAGGGCTCGGTGTATCACCACTTCGCTTCGAAGGCCGACATCGCAGCGAGCGTCCTGGCGGACTGGTCCACGATGATCCGAG
Organism: Rhodococcus sp. TAF43; assembly: GCF_052113525.1. NCBI lineage: Bacteria > Bacillati > Actinomycetota > Actinomycetes > Mycobacteriales > Nocardiaceae > Rhodococcus > Rhodococcus sp. TAF43. The sequence continues at coordinate 3,583 of NZ_JBFRDL010000085.1, read as the reverse complement.
AACTCCTCGCGCGGGCCGAGGGGTCAGGCGCCTCACCGTTGCACCAGATCGTCATGGTCTGCCACGACCTTGTCAGTGCCCACCATCAGGGCCCGGCGATGGTGGGCGGACTCTCCTTGATGATCGACCTACGCGGGACCGTCAACCACCCAGGACCAGGCGCCCGCGCCTACCACGAATGGGTCGACGGGCTCGACGACCTCGTGGCCCGAGCAATCGGTGCCGGACAGCTGCGCCCGGGTTCACAGACTCGCGTGCTGGGCGAGACCCTCTGTTCGACGCTCATGGGCTCGACACTGTCCACGACGATCACAGAGGACCCCCGGCGCGCACAAAAGCAGATGTCGCTCCTGCTCCGCTGCCTGTTCGCCGACGCCCACATCAGCGGAAGCATCGACATCGCCGACGTCTTGGCAGCGCGTCTGCCGACTCGGCGAACCGCAACAGGCGCAGCGTGACCCGGCGCTGCGAGCCCGAAAACGCACAGGAAGATCGAACGTGAGCATCACCGAGAGCGGAGGCCGTGGCGAAAACACGTCCCCCGGCACGGTCGGGGTCCGGTCGGCCAGTGGAAGGATGCGGTAGGCCGCTCGGGGAGAAGGAATCTCGCGGCCCTGCGCGAACATACGGAGGGGGATTCAGTGCACAGCACTGTTGCATTCACGCGGGCCGACGACCGGTCACCGGTGATCGTTCACGTCCCGCACTCGTCACGGTTCATTCCGCCGGAGATCCGCGCGGACCTGGTCCTCGACGACGACGAGCTGGCGGCCGAGCTGGACGAGGCCACCGACACCGCGACCGCAGAGATCGCAGCCGCTGCACTCGACCACGTGCGGTGGCGGCCGACGGTCGTGATCAACAAGCTCTCGCGCCTGGTGATCGATCCGGAACGCTTCCCCGACGACAGTGAGCCCGCGAACGCGTTCGGCCGTGGCGCGGTCTACACCCGCACCTGCTCGGGTGCGCCGCTGCGCGCCGAGCCCTACCCGCACACCACCGCGCTGCTCGATGCGTACTTCCGTCCCTACGCGGACACGGTCACCGATGCTGTCGCTGACCGGCTCGCAGCGTGCGGGCGGGCGGTGGTGATCGACCTGCACTCGTACCCCCAGAAGCCGTCCGCGTTCGAGGACCCGACCGCCGAGCGGCCAGCGCTGTGTATCGGCACCGACACCGTCCACACCCCGGACTGGCTGGCCACCGCGACGCGTGGCTCGTTTGCGTCCCTCGGCGAGATCGCCGCGAACGCGCCGTATGCCGGGACATATGTGCCGCTGCGCTACTACGGCCGAGACGACCGGGTGTCGTCGGTGATGATCGAGCTGCGCCGCGACACCTACCTCGCCGACCCCCGCACCCCGCGCCCCGATCGAGTCGCGCATCTGGGGCGCGCCTTGGCCGCGTTGATCGACGCGGTGACCGAGCGGGCCGCCGATGTGTAAACCCAAGCCCGGACCGCGCTGCACCCCGCACATGCGCGAGCGCCTGGACAAGATCACTGCCCGCCTCGCGCAGGCCCGCGCCAAGCGCGACGAGAACCCCACCCACGCCCGGCTCCAGCGCCGGCTCGACGCGGCCGAAGCGGACTACGCCGAGACCCTGGCCCTGTACGACTCCACCCCGGGCGGCCAGGACGACCTACAGGCCGCGATCGACGCCGCTGACAACACCGAGGCCCGCGACGAGCTGACGCGCCGTCTGGAGGCCGCCCAGCGGCTGCGCGCAGAACAGACCGAGGCCCTGCGCCGCGCGCGCGGCGGCGCGAGCGACGGCGACGATGATGAACGAGAGGACGGAGGCACCGATGTACGACGCACCGATGACGCAGGAACGCCGGGAGAGGTTCTGGAGGACGTTCGGGTGGAGCCCGGACCTGCCGGAGGCCCAGCGGACGGAGATCGAGCAGCGCTGGACCGATCCGAAGATCCAGGAGGCCGAAGCGCTCGGCTTCTGATCAGCGGCCGGCATCTCGACCCGGTTGCCGTCCACACGCTGCCCAAGCACGTGCGGGACGATCTGGCCTCGCGCGGGTTGTCCGCGCCGACGCTCTACGAGCTGGCCCCGGCCGACGCCGACGTCTATCGCGAGCAGATGCTCGAGCTCACCCGGAAGAACCCGTACGCGGCATCGGTCCACGTGTACGAGGAGGACGAGTACCGGCAGATGCGGTTGTTGGTCACCGACGACGGGAAGGCCGGTGCCGCGCTCAACGGCGACGAGGTCGTGTCGGTGTTCGCCCACAAGGATTGCGCCCACCCGCACGCGGCGCGCGCGATGCTCCGACATGCCACCGCGCTCGGTGGCCGACGCCTCGACTGCTTCGACACAGTCCTACCGGACCTCTACGCCGACGCGGGATTCGTGCCCGTCGCCCGGCTGCACTGGAACGACGACTACGCCCCCGACGGCTGGGACTATCAGCGGTTCGACAGCTTCAACGGTGGCCGCCCCGATGTGGTGTTCATGGCCTACGACCCCGACCGGGTCGGCGGCACCTACACCCCTGGGGCGGGGGAGTACGTCGACGACTACGACACCGGCATCACCCGCGCGCAGACCTACACGCCGCACTGACCCGTGGCAGATCCCGTCCCTCCCGGGGCGGGGCGGCGTGAGTGACGAACACAGCTCCGGAGGCGGGGGAGGTCCCTTCTTGCTGCCCAGGCCACCGCGCGCGTAACCGCCGGCCCCTGCGCCGACAACCGGGAAACCTCAGGTCATGGATTCTCTCCGCGTCGCGAGTTGTCAATCAACAACCAATAGGTTATGATTAGGTTGTCAATTAAACAGAGAGGTGCGAGGATTGCCGCAGAAGTTCAAGGGAATCGACCGGGACACCAAGGTGGTCCTGAAGGTGCTCGAGAAGGCCGGATTCGAGATCGGCGAAACAACTGCTGGCCACCCGATCGTCCGCAAGGACGGGAAAGTGATCACCACGTTCTCGAAAACGGCGAGCGACCGGCGGGCCTTCAAGAACGCCCTGGCGCAGATCAAGCGCCAGACCGGGTTCGCGTGGCCACCGCGCCACTGAACGCATGAGAAAGGGCCGGGGGTGTACCTAGCACCCCCGGCCCGGACTCATCCAACCAAACTGCGCACCTCACACGAAACACGAAAGGACGTCCACACAGTGACCGCACAGTCGTACAACGTCGTGGCAGAACTCGACGTGCCGTTCGACGAGCAGACCATCGACCGGCTCATCGAGCCCATCGCCGACCACTCCGGCTCGGTCGGCCGCTCCGAACTCGGCCGCACCGAGGTCGTGTTCACCCTGCCCGCCGAATCCATCCGCCAGGCCAACACCACCGCCCTGGCCATCCTCGACCGCTACCCGTTCACGCTGCTGTCCCTGCGCGTGCTCACCACCGACGACTACGACCGCATCACCGACGCCATCGAACTGCCCCCGCTCGTCTCCGTCACCGAAGCGGCCACCACGCTCGGTGTGAGCCGCCAGGGCGTCCTGAAAGCCATCAACACCAAGAAGCTGCCCGCCACCCGCGTCGGCGACACCTGGGTCCTGCGCGAAGCTGCTGTGCAGGCCCACGCACGCCGCAGCTTAGAGTCCCGTTCACCC
>NZ_JBFRDL010000084.1:0-10635 GCF_052113525.1 Rhodococcus sp. TAF43 | reverse complement strand
GTACGAGGTGGGCGCGCTGCTCGCCGGTGCGCGGGTGCTGCGGGCCGACGGGACCGCGCAGCTGGGCCCGGAGAATCCGGCACTCATCTTCGTCAACTCGCCGTCGAATCCCACCGGCAAGGTGCTCGGGGTCGAACACCTGCGCAAGGTCGTCGCGTTCGCGCGCGAGCGGGGAGCGATCGTCGCGTCCGACGAGTGCTACCTGGGTCTGACGTGGGACGCCGACGCGGTCTCGATCCTCGACCCGCGGGTGTGCGACGGCGACCACACGGGCCTGATCGCGATCCAGTCGCTGTCGAAGACGTCGAACCTCGCCAGCTACCGGGCCGGCTTCCTCGCGGGCGACCCGGCGCTGATCGCCGAACTGCTCGAGGTCCGCAAGCATGCGGGCATGATGATGCCGACGCCGATACAGGCCGCGATGGCCGCTGCGCTCGCCGACGACGAGCAGGAGGCCGAGCAGCGTGAGCGGTACCGGCGTCGTCGCGACGTCCTGCTCGCCGCGGTCCGTGGAGCAGGTTTCACGGTCGACGACTCGGAGGCCGGGCTGTACCTGTGGGCCACCCGCGGTGAGGACTGCCGGGACACCGTCGACTGGTTCGCCGAGCGCGGCATCCTCGTCGCGCCGGGAGACTTCTACGGCCCGCGCGGGCAGAAGCACGTGCGGATCGCCCTCACCGCGTCCGACGAGCGGATCGCCGCGGCGGCAGCGCGTCTGTCCTGACCACACCGGGCACCCGGGTCCTCACGTTTTGCGCACTTCTCGCGCGCGTGGGGCCCGCGTTCTCGCGTTTTGCGCACTTGTCGCGGAAAGTGGGGCGCAGGTTCCGACGCTTCGCGCACTTGTTGCGGGGCGCCGGAGGCAGTGTCGGGCGTAGCCTGAGCTTGGTTGCAGTCACCCAGCTCGAGGGCAGGAGGGCAGCATGGATGCCGTCACGCAGGTACCGGCGCCGCACAACGAACCGGTCCACTCCTACGCGCCGCGGAGCCCCGAACGCGATCGTCTGAGGAAGTCGCTGGCGGATCACATGTCCGCCGCGATCGAGATCCCGCACGTGATCGGTGGCAAGCACCGACCGGGCAGCGGTGAGGCGATGGAAGTGGTTCAACCGCACCGGCATTCCTCGATCCTCGGCACGATCACCAACGCCACCTACGACGACGCCCGCGCGGCGATCGACGCCGCGACCGCGGCCGCGCCGGCCTGGCGGGACCTGCCGTTCGACGAGCGGGCCGCGGTGCTGCTGCGGGCGGCGGACCTGCTGTCCGGTCCGTGGCGCGAGACGCTGGCCGCCGCGACGATGCTGGGTCAGTCCAAGTCGGTGCAGCAGGCCGAGATCGATGCCCCGTGCGAGTTGGTCGACTTCTGGCGGTTCAACGTCCACTTCGCCCGGGCGATTCTCGCCGATCAGCCGGTCTCGTCGCCCGGGGTGTGGAATCGGCTCGAGTACCGGCCGCTCGAGGGGTTCGTGTACGCGATCACGCCGTTCAACTTCAGCGCGATCGCCGGCAATCTGCCGACCGCGCCGGCGCTGATGGGTAACACCGTGATCTGGAAGCCGTCGCCCACCCAGACCCTGGCCGCGTACTGGACGATGCGCCTGCTCGAGGCCGCCGGACTGCCGCCCGGGGTGATCAACCTGCTCACCGGTGACGGCCTCGCGGTGTCGGATGTGGCACTGAGCGATCCGCGACTGGCCGGCATCCACTTCACCGGATCCACCGCCACCTTCCACCGTCTGTGGCGCGAGGTCGGCGCGAACATCGACCGGTACCGCAGCTATCCCCGACTGGTGGGCGAGACCGGCGGCAAGGACTTCGTGGTGGCGCATCCGTCCGCCGATCCCGCGGTGTTGTCGACGGCGCTGATCCGCGGCGCGTACGAGTACCAGGGGCAGAAGTGTTCGGCGGCGTCGCGCGCCTACATCCCGCGGTCGCTGTGGTCGCGGATGAAGGACCAGTTCCTGGCCGAGGTGGACGCACTCACCTACGGCGACGTCAGCGATCTGGAGAACTTCGGCGGCGCGGTGATCGACCGGCGCGCCTACGACAAGAACGTCGCGGCGATCGAGCGGGCGCGGGGCGCGGCCGGAGTCGAGATCGCGGTGGGCGGCAAGTACGACGACGGCGTCGGCTACTTCGTCCGGCCCACCGTGCTGCTGGTGGACGATCCGCGCGACGAGGCGCTGTCCAAGGAGTACTTCGGCCCGATCCTGTCTGTACACGTGTACGACGACTCGGCGCCGAACGCGTTCGCGGACGTGCTGACCGCGGTGGACACGGCGTCGGCCTACGCGTTGACCGGCGCCGTCGTCGCCGACGACCGGGCCGCGATCGAACAGGCCTCGGCCGCATTGCGATACACGGCCGGGAACTTCTACGTCAACGACAAACCGACCGGGGCGGTGGTGGGTCAGCAGCCGTTCGGGGGTGCGCGCGCGTCAGGCACCAACGACAAGGCCGGCTCGCCGCTGAACCTGCTGCGGTGGGTCTCGGCCCGCACGATCAAGGAGACCTTCGTTCCGCCGACCGACTACCGCTACCCGCACATGGAACCCGGGACCGGTCGATGACACCGTCGGTCCTGTCGAATCCGCTGCGGCCGGCGATCCTCGCCGCCGCCCGGTCGGCGCGGGTCAAGAGCGCGGTGACGCGCGCGCCGGTGACGAAGTCGATCGTGCGCCGGTTCGTCGCGGGGGAGACGCTCGCCGACGCGATGGCGGCGTCGTCGACCCTGCTGGCCGCGGGACGGGCGGTGAGCATCGACTACCTCGGCGAGGACACGCTCGACCCGGCCCAGTCGCGCGACACCGTCGTCGCGTACCTCGAGCTGCTGGCCGAACTGGGCCGCCTGCCGCAGGTTCGGGACGCCGTCGTGCGCCCGATCGAGGTGTCGGTGAAACTGTCCGCGCTCGGACAGGGCCTGCCGGTGGACGGGGAGAAGATCGCGCTCGACCACGCCCGGACGATCTGTGCGGCCGCGCGCGAGCACGGGGCGGCGGTCACCGTCGACGCCGAGGACCACACCCGAACCGACTCCACACTGGCGATCGTGCGCGAGCTGCGGGCCGACTTCCCGTGGCTCGGGACCGTCCTGCAGGCGTACCTGCGACGCACGGAGGGCGACTGCCGGGACCTGTCGGGGGCCGGCTCACGGATCCGGCTGTGCAAGGGTGCGTACCGCGAACCGGAGTCGGTGGCGTTCCGGTCCCGGGCGGACGTCGACGCGTCGTACGGGCGGTGTCTGGCGATCCTGATGCGCGGGGACGGTTACCCGATGGTCGCGACCCACGACCCGGCGATCATCGCGTCGGTGGACGACCTGGTTCGCGAGACGGGCAGGGGGCCTGACGATTTCGAACACCAGATGCTGTTCGGGATCCGGGACCTGGAGCAGGCTCGCCTGGTGGACGCCGGACGGCGCGTGCGCGTCTACGTGCCGTACGGCGGGCAGTGGTACGGCTACTTCATGCGCCGACTCGCGGAGCGGCCGTCGAACCTGACGTTCTTCCTTCGCTCGACGCTCACCCGGGGCTGACGCGCGATGTGAGACAGTGGGCGTCGTGCTGCTCAGTTCGCTGAATCCTCTCGCAGTCGCCCGCGGCGACGACATGCCCGACGCCGTCCGGGTCGGCGACGCCACACTCTCGCGCACGGACATCCTCGGTGCTGCCGGAGCGCTGGCCAAGCGCATCACCGGCGCCCAGCGGGTCGCTGTGCTGGCCACGCCGTCGGCCTCGACGGTGGTCGCGATCGTCGGCTGCCTGCTCGCCGGCGTCACCGTCGTCCCGGTGCCACCGGATTCGGGCCCGGACGAGTTGGCGCACATCCTGTCCGACTCCGGGGCGCAGGCGTGGCTGGGGCAGGCACCCGAGGGGAGCGACCTGCCGGTAGTGCCGGTCCGGGTGCACGCCCGTGACTGGCACTCGCATCCCGAACCGCACCCCTCGTCCACCGCTTTCGTGCTCTACACGTCCGGCACGACGGGCCCACCGAAGGGTGTGCTGCTGAGCCGCCGCGCGATTGCCGCGGGCGTCGATGCCCTCGCCGAGGTATGGGGCTGGACATCGAAAGACATCTTGGTGCACGGCCTTCCGCTGTTCCACGTGCACGGACTGATTCTGGGTGTGCTCGGCCCGCTACGCATCGGCAGTCGGCTGATCCACACCGTCAAGCCGACGCCGCAGGCGTACGCGGAGGCGGCGAAGGCGGGCGGGTCGTTATTCTTCGGGGTGCCGACCGTGTGGTCGCGCGTGGTCGAGGACGAGGAGTCGGCCCGCGCGCTGAGCGGCGCCCGGCTCCTGGTGTCGGGCAGCGCGGCACTGCCGGTGCCGGTGTTCGAGCGGCTGCAGGAGCTGACCGGCATCGCCCCGGTCGAGCGGTACGGCATGAGCGAGAGCATGCTCACCCTCAGTACCCGCGTCGACGGCGAACGCCGGCCCGGTTGGGTGGGCACCCCGGTGCGCGGCGTCGAGACCCGGCTGCGCGACGAGCAGGGCGGCGACGTCCCGCACGACGGCGAGAGCATCGGCGGCCTGCAGGTGCGCGGGCCGATGCTGTTCGACGGTTATCTCGATCGCCCCGACGCGACCGCCGAGTCGTGGACCGAGGACGGGTGGTTCAAGACCGGTGACGTGGCGGTGATCGACGAGGGCGGCTTCCACCGCATCGTCGGCCGCGAATCCACCGACCTGATCAAGTCCGGCGGCTACCGCATCGGCGCCGGCGAGGTCGAGACCTCGCTCCTCGGGTATCCGGGCGTGAAGGAGGCCGCGGTGGTGGGACTGTCGGACGCCGACCTGGGGCAGCGGATCGTCGCGTACGTCGTGGGGGAGGGCCTCGACGAGGAGGCCCTCATCGCGCACGTGGCGGGTCAGCTGTCGGTGCACAAGCGGCCCCGCGAGGTCCGCATCGTCGACGGCCTGCCGCGCAACGCGATGGGCAAGGTGCAGAAGAAGCTGCTCGCCTGAGGCGACGCCGCTACAACAGGTACGTCACCTTCGACTCCCCGAGGAAGTCACCGGGGTGGGTGACCGGGGCGCCGAGCATGCCCGCGCAGGCGTCGATGAGGAAGTAGCCGAGGCCCGTCCAGTCCGCTGGGGTGGGTTCCACCTGGACCCGGGATTCGTACTCCGCGCACGCGTCGATCACCGTGCGTCCGAGCATCCAGGATCTTCCGTTGAAGATCGGTTCGGGGACCGCGGAGAAGTGCGCCCGGATCCGGTGGATCAGGTGGTCGGTGAGCGGATCTGCCGTGACGGACTCGGCGACCGAGGCGGCCACGGACGGCACCGTGCGTAGTTGCTGCAGGAACCGTGCCCGCCAGCTGGGGGCGGGACGCGCGGCCAGCAGATCGGTGAACGGCAGGATCAGGCAGGCCAGCAGGCCGGTGATCGGGGCGTCGTCGCCGAGTTCGGCGACCAGTTCGGCGCGCCGAGCCCGCGCGTACTCGGTGTGGCGATCGAGCAGCGCCCGCACCAGTTCGTCGCGGCCGCCGAAGTGATAGCTCACCGCTGAATGGTTGGCGTTGCCGGAGTGTTCGGCGATACGCCGGTTGGAGACCGCGTCGATGCCGTCCGTGGCGTACAGCTCCTCGGCCGCGTCCAGCAGGGCATTGCGCACCCGGTCGCCGTGCTGTCCCAATGTGGTTCCCCTCTCGCCGTGACCGTGGGCCGAGTCGCGGCTGCGGTGCCCTGGTGGGACGAACGTCACCGCCTCGATCATTGTCTAATTTAAGTCAGGCGGCGTAATTTTTGGGTGTCGGTTCGGATCGACGCGTTCATGCACGGACAACGAGTAGCGGGAGCACGACTGTGACATCCACATCCACGGCGACCACCGACGGTCCTCCGGGGCACACCCTCGAGACCGAGGCCGATCCGGCCCGGGCCAAGAAGGAGAGGATCGGTCGCTACGTCGCGATGGTCCTGCTCCCGTTCCTGATGGTCGGGATGATGATCACGGGCTACCTGGCGACCATGCACGCGCCGACGCCGCACGACATGCCGATCGCCGTCGCGGGTCCCGCGCCGCAGGCCGAGCAGTTCGCCGACGCCCTCGCTGCCGAGAACCCGTCCGCGGTCGACGTTCGGGTGGTCGCCACCGATGCCGACGCCCGGCAGTTGGTCCTCGACCGCGAGGTCGCGGGATCGGTGGTGCTCTCGGACCCGGGTGAGGGCAGCGCGACGGTGTACACCGCCACCGCGGCCGGTGCGTCCCAGGTCGGCACCGTCACCGGACTCCTGGCGCCGGAGGTGGTGGGGCAGGGCCTCACGTTGCAGACCGAGGACCTGGCCCCGCTACCCGACAACGACAGCGCCGGCCTCACTGCGATGTTCATGACGACGGCGCTGATGCTGGCGGGCTACATGCCGCTGAGCCTGATGCTGTCGAACTCGCCGGAACTGCTGCGCTTCCGCCGGTTCGTGCCCATCCTCGCGGGCTGGTCCGCGCTGATCGCCGGGCTGGTGTGGCTCGTCGCAGGGCCGGTCCTCGGTGCGGTGGAGGGGAACACCGCGGTGATCCTGGGCATCTCCTGGCTCGCGGTCTTCGCGGTCGGCTCCGTGCAGCTGTTCCTCACCCGGATCCTCGGCCCGATGGCCGTCCTGGCCGGCATGTTGTTCCTGATGGTGCTCGGCGTGCCCGCGTCGAACATGGGCATGTCGGTCCACACGATGCCGTCGTTCTACACGACGTTGCACAGCTTCCTGCCGACACCGGCCACCGGTGAGGCGCTGCGCTCGGTCCTGTACTTCGGTGGCGACGGTGTCGGCACACACCTGACGGTCCTCGTCGTCGGCACACTGCTCGCGCTGGCGGCGACGCTCGGCATCGACGCGCTGAAGCGTCGTCGCAACCCGGACGCCGGGACGCCGGAGGTGACCATGCAGTCGCTGACCGCGGGCCCGCGTCCCGCCAGCAACCGGATTCGCTACGCCACGCTGGCGTTCTTCCCGCTGGGCATGGTCGTGATGATGATTTCGTTCATGCTCGGCGCCATGTACCAACCGGCGCCGCAGGACATGCCCGTCGCGGTGGTCGCGGCGAATGCCGAGCAGGCCGAGCAGGCAGTGGGCGGTCTGGATCGGAGCATGCCCGGCCTGTTCGACCTGCATGCGTCCGACTCGGTCGATGCGGCCCGCGCGCAGGTGGAGGACCGGACCGTGGTGGCCGCCTACGTGCTGCCGTCCGCCGAGAATCCCTCCGCGACCCTGATCACCAACGAGGCCGCCGGTGTCAGCCAGAAGCAGGTCGTGGAGCGCGTGTTCGGTCAGATCGCGACGGGACAGCAGGTGCCGATGTCCGGTGAGACCGTCGCCTCGCTCGATGCCGGGGACACGATGGGCACGGTGAGCCTGTACGTCGCGATGGGTTGGATCATGGCCGGCTTCATGATCGTCATCGTCGCGTCGAGTGCCGCGCCGATGGTGATGGGGCTGCGCAAGCTGCTGCCGGTGATCGCCGGGTGGGCGGTGTTCATGTCCGTCGTCGTCTGGCTGATCGCGGGCCCGCTCGTCGGCGCCGTCGACGGGCACTTCCTGCCACTGGTCGGCGCCGGCATCGTGGYGATCGTCGCGACGGCGCTGTTCACGACCGTCTTCGTGCGTCTGCTGGGCTTACTGGCGGTGCTGCCCGTCGTCGCGATCCTGATGTTCCTCGGTGTCCCGGCCTCCGGTGGTGCGCTGTCGATCYACATGGAGCCCGCGGTCTTCCGGTTCCTGCACGACGTCCTGCCGATGCCGGCAGCCGTCGAATCGGTGCGGTCGATCCTGTACTTCGGCGGCGACGCCGTCGGCTCGCACCTGATCACCTTCGCGATCTGGGGTGTCATCTCCCTGCTGTGCGTCGTGGTCATCGACAGGGTCCGCCCGCTGCCGGCGGCGGAGCCGGTGCAGGCGCCCGCACCTGACGACGACGCCGTCGAGGTGGCCGTGCGGATCTGACCGGGGCAAGGCGAGCGGGCGTACCGTTCGGTTATGAGCGCCGTCACGAGCACCCGCATCGTCCTCGCCTCACGTCCGCACGGCGAGCCGACCGCCGACAACTTCCGCACCGAGACCGTGGACCTGCCCGCGCTGCAGGACGGCCAGGTCCTGCTGCGCACCGTGTATCTGTCGCTGGATCCGTACATGCGCGGCCGGATGAGCGCCGCCGAGTCGTACGCCGCGTCGGTGGAGGTCGGCGACGTCATGGTGGGCGCCACGGTGTCGCAGGTGGTCGAGTCCCGGCACCCGCGGATCGAGCCCGGCGCCTACGTGCTCGCGTACTCCGGCTGGCAGTCGCACGCCGTGGTGGACGGCGACGCGGTGCGGATCCTGGATCCGGACCGCGCGCCGCTGTCCACCGCGGTCGGTGTGCTGGGCATGCCCGGATTCACCGCGTACTCGGGCCTGCTGAAGATCGGGCGCCCGCAGCCGGGGGAGACCGTCGTGGTGGCCGCGGCGTCGGGTCCGGTCGGGTCGGCCGTGGGTCAGATCGCGAAGATCCACGGCGCGCGGGCGGTCGGGATCGCCGGGGGTCCGGACAAGTGCGCGTACGTGCGGGACGAACTCGGGTTCGATGCCGCGATCGACCACCGCGCACCGGACTTCGCCGAGCAGTTGACCGCGGCGGTCCCCGACGGCATCGATGTCTACTTCGAGAACGTCGGCGGCGCCGTCACCGCCGCGGTGCTGCCGCTGCTCAACCTGTATGCGCGAATCCCGGTGTGCGGGTTGGTGGCCCAGTACAACGCCGCTGCCGTGCCGGAGGGGCCGGACCGGCTGCCCGGATTCATGGGGCTGGTTCTCGTCAAGAGCCTCACCGTCCGCGGCTTCATCCAGTCCGAGTTCGTCCGGGAGATGTACGCGGACTTCGAACGCGACGCCTCCCGGTGGATCGGAGAGGGCCGGCTGAAGTACCGGGAGGACGTCGTCGACGGACTGGAGAATGCGCCGACCGCGTTCCTGGGAATGCTGCACGGCACGAACTTCGGCAAGCTCGTCGTCCGGGTGGGCCCGGACGACGAGTGACGGTCAGGCCGGGATGCCGACCGGCTTGTCGCCGACGATCGAGATGCGGTCCATGACCCGGCGGGCCGGGTAGTAGTCGCTGGCCGCGTAGTGCTGGCAGGTCCGGTTGTCCCAGAACGCGATCGTGTTGGTCCGCCACCGCAGCCGGACCTGGAACTCGGGACGCTGCACGTGCCGGTACAGCATCGTCAGCAGTTCGTTGGACTCCTGCTCCGACACACCCAGAATGCGCTGCGTGAAGCCGATGTTGACGAACAGCACGCGCCGGCCGGTCTCCGGGATGACCCGCACCACCGGGTGCGTCACCGCGGGGAAGTTCGGTCGGAGCATCTCCACGGCCTCCGGCGGCATGCCGCGGCCGAACGAGTTGATCCAGTCGTGCTCGGCGTCGAGGTGGTCGATCCGCGCCCGGATGTCCTCGGGGAGGAGATCGTAGGCCGCGGCGGTATCGGTCCACAGCGTGTCGCCGCCGACCGGTGGGATCTCGACCGCGCGCAGAACGGCTGCGAACGAGGGGAATTCGTGCCAGGTGACGTCGTTGTGCCACAGGTTCTCGACACCGATCGCCATCGCGTCCTTCGCGAGGGTGGCGACGTCCGTGTCGCTCTGGCCGGGCTGGGTGTACTTGAAGAACGGGTGCTGTTCCAGATCGCCCCATCGGGCCGCGAACGCGCGGTGGTCGGCGCGGTCGATGTCCTGGTCGCGGAAGAACAGCACCTTCCACTCGAGCAGCGCGCGGCGCAGTTCGGCGAGCACCTCGTCGGACAGGTCGCCGTCGAGTCGGATCCCGGAGATCTCCGCACCGATCGTGGGGGTCTGCGGATCGAGCGAGAACAGTTCGTAGGGCCGGTCTTCGGTGGTCGGCGCGGCCCCGGCGGTCCGGGGTGCCACGAGCGGGCCGAAGGCGGCCAACGGATCCGTCGGCCGGGGCGCGATGTTGGTGTGGAACGCCTGTGGTGTGGACGAGACGGTCATGGCGGACTCCTCAGGAATCGAAGGTGGCGGGGTCTCCGGTGATTTCGGTGGTTTCCGGCGACATCGGTGCGGTCAGCACGGCCACGCAGATGTCGACGAGATCCGAGACGATCGCGGCCGTCTGTCGCGGCGTGCGATCCTGGCCCTCCCGCATCGCGAGAGTGACCATGGCGAGGGTGATCGCGTCGGACGCCCGCCAGGCCGCGACCTCCCGGGGAACCTCGGCGAGGTTGACGAGCAGGTCGTGCACGTGCCGGAAACTCTTGGCGCTCATGTGCTTCTGGATGATGTCGGCGAGCGCGGGATCGAAGGTGGCCTGGACCAGGAATCGGGCGTAGCGGCTGCCGGGGCGGCCGAGGGTCTGCGCGGCCAGTGGCTGGACGAGGGCCTCGACCACCTGACGCGGCGTGGGCGCCAGACCCTGCCGCGCCCACTCGTCGAGGATCTCCTGGCGGCACCGGTCGAGGCCGTGGCCTTAAACCGTCAATACTCGTCGACGGCTAGGGCATGTCTGACAAATGCCGTGTCCAGGCGATGATGGCGTTCAAGACCACTGCGGATCGGTAGACGATGGCAAGTTTGTCGTAGCGAGTGGCCAGGCCGCGCCACTGTTTCACATGGCAAAACTGGCGTTCGACCACATTGCGGC
>NZ_JBFRDL010000083.1:0-11235 GCF_052113525.1 Rhodococcus sp. TAF43 | reverse complement strand
ATCGGATCCAGCGTGATCGGCAGCGTGGTCAGCCGGGCGTCGTCCCGGGGGATCAGGCTCGGGAGCACCGCCACCATATCGGTCTCGAGCAGCAGCTGGCGCACCGTCAGGAACGACGTGGCCTCCACCAGGTTCTCCGGGAGGGAGAGGCTGTTCCGGGCGAAGAACTCCTCGAGCTCCCGACGCAGCGCGGTTTCCACCCCGGGCAGGATCCACGGGTACTGGGTGAGTTCGCTCAGTCGGATGTCATCGCGACCCGCGAGTGGATGTCCCACGCGCGTCACGAGTTCCACCGACTCGGCGTACAACGTGCGCCGCACCGCCATCTCGTCGGTGGGGGAGGTGAGCCTGCCGACGATGAGATCGATACGCCCGGACTGCAGTTCGGTCAGCAGCATCTCCGGCGTGCCCTCGCGCACGATCACCGTCAGCAGCGGTCGCTCGTTCTTCAGTCTGGCGATCGCACCGGGCAGCAGCACGTTCGAACCCGCGAGATGTGTTCCGACGACAACGGTTCCGCGGTCGGCGTCCGCAAGCTCGACGACGTGCCGGCCGGCCTGGGTCAGTTGCGCGATGACCGCTCGGGCGTGCGCCGTGAACGCCTCGCCGAAGATGGTCGGGGTGATTCCCCGTGGGCCGCGGTCGTACAGGGACACACCGAGAATCGACTCGAGATCGTGCAGGCTGCGCGTCGCGACGGGTTGCGTGACGTGGAGTGCCGCGGCCGCGGCGACGACGCTGCCCTGACTGGTCAGCGCGTCGACGAGGAGCAGGTGGCGGAGCTTGAGGCGCCCGTCCAGCAGTTTGGGCATGTCCATGGTGGAATCCTAGCGACGACCGCATCCGACGTATACCGTCAGCGGTTTGGCGGTTGCGATGCGCAACTGTACTGCGGCGAGGCGGATTTCGAGGTCTCGGTGGTGCAGCGCCCTCAGGACGTGTGCTCGAGGCCCGCGAACAGCCCGAGCAGTGCGGTACTCAGAGCCGACGCGGGATCGGCGAGATCGAGGAACACGTCGTAATGATTGCGGTCCGGGATCACCAGGAGTTCGCTCTCGGATCGACGGGCCCACGCGCTGTGGAACCTCCGACTCTGGGCGAGGAACCCGACGCCGTCGTGCTCGGCCACGGCGACCACCGCCCGCGGACCGACCCGGTCGGTCTGCAACATCGGGCTCAGCGCACTCGCCCGTGGGGTGTCGAGGCTCAACCACTCGTTCGCGAACGAGTTCACGAGTGGCCGGATGTCGAACAGTCCGCTGATCGGCATCGCCGCGCGGACCACGTCGTCCGGCAGACCGAGCGGATCCTGCCAGCCGGGGACCATCGTGGTGGCGGTCAGGTGGCCGCCCGCGGAGCTGCCGCCCACCACGATGCGGTTCGGGTCCAGTCCGTGCTCCGCGCCGTGGTGGTACACCCACGCGACCGCCGCTCGCACCTGCCGGACGATCTCTTCGAGCGGGGTGTCGGGGGCGAGGCCGTAGTCGACCGCGACGGTGGCGATGCCGGCGGCGTCGAGCATGCGCGCCATGAACGCGGTGTGGTGCCGCGACAGCGCCCGCCAGTACCCGCCGTGGATCGCCACGAACACCGGTCGCAGCCCGGTCCCGGTTCCCCAGACATCGAGGCGCTCGAGGCTGTCGGGGTCGTAGCGCAGATCCTGGCACCCGTCGAGCCCGTCGACGGCCTCGCGCGAGCGCTGCCGATACTCCTCGATCGTGGCATCGAACAGTTCGGCGGAGACGGTGTTGCGGACGTTGTAGTCCGCATCGATCTGCGGGTCGGTCATCCTCCCATCCTCTGGGGCGAAGCGAATGCCTGTCGAATGCGAAATCCGGGCAGAGGTATGACCGTGCAGCTATGGCTACTCGACCACAGAAACGACGAAGCCGCCCGGCCCCGAATGGGGACAGGCGGCTTCGGGTCGTTCGGTGCCGGTCGCTCGCGCGATCAGCGAGCGCGGCGCGCCAGACGCTCCGAGTCGGAGATCAGGACGCTCTTGCCCTCGAGCCGCAGCCAGCCGCGGTGCGCGAAGTCGGCCAGGGCCTTGTTCACGGTTTCGCGGGAGGCGCCGACGAGCTGGGCGATCTCTTCCTGCGTGAGGTCGTGCGTCACGCGGAGCGAGCCGGCCTCCTGGGTGCCGAAGCGCTGCGCGAGCTGCAGCAGTGCCTTGGCGACACGACCCGGGACGTCGGTGAAGATCAGGTCCGCGAGGTTGTTGTTGGTCCGGCGCAGGCGACGCGCGAGAACACGCAGCAGCTGCTCCGCGATCTCCGGGCGCTGGTCGATCCACGACTTCAGAGCGTCGCGGTCCATGCTCACGGCGCGAACCTCGGTGACCGTGGTCGCGGTCGACGTACGCGGACCCGGGTCGAAGATCGACAGCTCGCCGAACATGTCCGACGGACCCATGATCGTCAGCAGGTTCTCGCGGCCGTCCGGCGAACGGCGGCCGAGCTTCACCTTGCCGGAGACGATGATGTACAGACGATCGCCGGGCTCACCCTCGTTGAAGATGACGTGCCCGCGCGGGAAATCGACGGGCTGAAGCTGCTTGACCAGCGCAGCCACCGCCGAGGGCTCGACTCCTTGGAAGATGCCGGCTCTGGCCAGGACCTCGTCCACGTGCGCTCCTTTGGAAAAATCTGTTCATCAATGCAAGTTGCTGCACGTCGACTGAGGTCTCATGCAACGAGTACGAGAAGAAAGTCTACTTGGCATCGCTGTGGGACGAGTCACGGACACCACGTAGAGTTCTACAACTTTGCGAAAATCCCTCCCCGGACTGTTCGAGGAAGACACTCGAGGCCGATCGAATCGGCCGGCCGGCGCGCGGGATCAGCTGGCGCGGCGGGTGCTCTCGGGGTTTTCCAGGTCGTCCGTGTCGTCGGCGATCTCGGTCTGACCACCCTTCTTCCGGCGACGGTGGAAACGGGCCAGCGCGTGGGGGAATCCCTCGTTGGCCAGGGTCGCCACCTCGTCCTGGCTGGCCTGGTCGAGGAACTCCTCGACCTCCTGCTCGCGGACGGTGAGACGCCGAAGTCGGAACTCGACACGCTCCATCGCCAGCGCGAACAACATGAGCAGCACCGGGAACAGCACCACAGCCAGACCTTGCATACCGGGAAGTAAACACTGCGAAGGTCTCAGAATCGACACAGTCCGGAATCCGATCGGACGCCGGGTCCGTAGAGTTGTCGAGGTGCATGCGACCTCAGGAGACGACCCGAATCAGGGTGCGGGTGCCGCCGCGACAGGCGAGTCCCGGCTCGCGCTCGTGCGCCGGGCACGGCGGATGAACCGCCGCCTGAAGGTGGCGTTTCCGCACGTCTACTGCGAGCTCGACTTCACGACGCCGCTCGAGCTCACGGTCGCGACGATCCTGTCGGCCCAGTGCACCGATGTGCGCGTCAACCAGGTCACTCCGGCATTGTTCGCGCGCTACCCGGACGCCCGCGCCTACGCGGAGGCCGACCGGACCGAGCTCGAGGAGTACATCCGGTCGACCGGTTTCTATCGCAACAAGGCGAACTCGATCATCGGCCTCGGGCAGGCTCTGCTCGAGCGCTACGACGGCGAGGTGCCCGGCAAGTTGAAGGACCTCGTGGCGCTGCCCGGGATCGGTCGCAAGACGGCGAACGTCGTCCTCGGGAACGCGTTCGGCGTGCCCGGAATCACAGTCGATACGCACTTCGGGCGGCTCGTCCGGCGCTGGAAGTGGACCGAGGAGACCGACCCGGTCAAGGTCGAGCACGCGGTCGGGGCACTCATCGAACGCAAGGAGTGGACCGACCTGTCGCACCGGGTGATCTTCCACGGTCGCCGGGTCTGTCATTCGCGCAAGCCCGCGTGCGGTGTGTGCGTGCTCGCGAAGGACTGCCCGTCCTTCGGTGCCGGGCCCACGGATCCGGTTGCGGCGGCCGCGCTCGTGAAGGGCCCGGAGACCGAGCACCTTCTCGAACTGGCAGGCATGTGAGCGGTATGCGGATCTCGAATGCCGCGCGGTGGAGCCTGGCCGCGCTCGTGGTGGTGGCGGCGCTCGTCGTGGCGATCTGGCCGCGCGGCGACAGCGACGAACAGGAGATCGGGGACTACCCTGGTGCGGGCCGCTCGACGTCGCAGCAGGAGCGTCGGGCTTCGGACTCGCCCGAGGCCCTGGCCCCGCTGCGGGCTGAGGCCGCACTCGCACCGTGCCCCATGGCCGCCGGCCCCGCACCCGACGGTTCCGTGTTGACGGGCATCACGCTCGAGTGCCTCGGCGACGGCACCCGAGTCGACCTCGGTGCCGCGCTCGCGGGCAAGCCGGTGTTGCTGAACATCTGGGCCTACTGGTGCGGGCCGTGCCGGGAGGAACTGCCGTATCTCCAGCAATATGCGGACCGTGCGGGCGACGCGGTTACCGTTCTGACGGTGCACACCGATTCCAACGAGGCCAACGCGCTCGCCCGACTCGCCGAGTACGACGTGCACCTGCCCGGCGTCCAGGACGGTGCGGTGCGGGTGCAGGCGGCCGTCGGGTCGCCCGCTGTGCTGCCGGTGTCCGTGCTGATCCGTCCGGACGGCACCGTCGCGAAGATCCTGCCGCAGCCGTTCCGGAGCGTCGACGAGATCGCCGACGTCGTCCAGCAGTATCTCGGCGTCGCCGCATGAGCCTCTACCCGCAGTCCGGCGGGGCTCCCGAATGGCTGCGCGCGGTGACGAGCACCCTCCCCGCCGACCCCAACCGCGTCAACCCGGTGCTGAACCGACGGTCGCCGACGGGCGCCAGGGTGCGGCCCGCCGCGGTACTGGTGCTGTTCGGCGGCTCGCACGAGTCCGATCCGCTCGCCATCGGCGGGCTGCCCGCCGACGCCGACGTCCTGCTCACCCAGCGCGCATCGACGATGCGGCAGCACAGCGGGCAGGTCGCATTCCCCGGCGGTGCAGCCGACCCGGAGGACGACGGTCCCGTCGACACCGCGCTCCGGGAGGCGGAGGAAGAGACCGGCCTGGTGCGCAGCGGCGTCCAACCGCTCGCGACGCTGCCCGAGATCTTCATCCCGCCGTCCGGGTTCGACGTCACTCCCGTGCTCGCGTACTGGCGCGACCCCAGCCCGGTCGGCGTCGTGGACCCCGCCGAGGCCGAGCGGGTGGTGCGGGTCCCGCTGCGGGAGCTGATCGACCCGGACAACCGGTTCCAGGTCCGGCACCGCGCCGGCTACCAGGGCCCCGCGTTCGAGGTGGACGGAATGCTCGTGTGGGGATTCACCGCGGGCGTGCTCGCCGGGCTCCTGGCCGTGTCCGGCTGGGAACTCGAATGGGACCACCGCGACATCCGAGACCTCGATGCCACGCTCACCCAGGTGGACAGCGGACTGGAGAACACCGAACCCGGACACCTGCGTCCGGGTCGAGGAATGGGGGAGCGTTGAGCGGATCGGGTTGGATCGATCTGGCCGTGATCCTGGTGGCGCTGCTCGCGGCGTCGTCGGGGTGGCGGCAGGGTGCGGTCGCGTCGGCGCTCGCGTTCCTCGGGGTCGTGCTCGGTGCCGTCGCCGGCATCCTCATCGCACCGCACGTCCTGGTCCACGTGGACGAGGGCCGGATGCGGGTCCTCGCCGGCATCGCGCTGATCGTCGCGCTGGTCGTGATCGGCGAGGTCGCGGGCATGGTGCTGGGGCGGGCGGCCCGCAGCGGCATGCACAGCCCGGTGGCTCGGTCGGTGGACAGTTTCGTCGGCGCAGGACTGCAGTTGACCGCGGTGCTGGTTGCCGCCTGGCTGCTCGCGATCCCGCTCACCTCGTCGACCCAGGCCAATGTGGCCGGCGCGGTCCGCGGATCCAAGGTGCTCACCGCCGTCGACGACGTCGCCCCCGACTGGCTACGCCAGGTGCCCAGCGAGTTTTCGGCACTGCTCGACACCTCCGGACTTCCCGACGTCATCGGTCCGTTCGGCCGCACGCCGATCACGAACGTCGAGCCGCCGGACCCGAGTGTGCTCGCGAGCCCGGTGGCGCAGCGGCTGCAGTCGAGTGTCCTGCGGATTCGCGGCGTCGCACCGAGTTGTCAGAAGGCGCTCGAAGGCTCCGGATTCGTGGTGGGACCTGAGCGCGTCATGACCAACGCCCACGTCGTCGCCGGGACGTCGGCGGTCACCGTCGACACCGCCGACGGGCCGCTCGACGCCCGCGTCGTGGTGTTCGATCCGGCCGTGGACGTCGCCGTCCTCGACGTGCCGGGGCTGCGGGCCACGCCACTCACCTTCGCCCCCGAGCAGGCGCGGACCGGTGACAGTGCCATCGTCCTCGGCTACCCGGGCGGTGGGCCCTACACCGCCAGCGCTGCACGCATCCGTGAGGTTCTGGACCTGCGCGGCCCGGACATCTACCGGTCCGGCACGGTCGAGCGTGAGGTCTACACCGTGCGCGGGTCGATCCGTCAGGGCAACTCGGGTGGCCCGCTGGTCGATGAGAAGGGGCAGGTCCTGGGTGTGGTGTTCGGTGCCGCCGTCGACGACAGCGACACCGGGTTCGTGCTCACCGCCGATGAGGTCTCCCGTCAGCTCGACCTGGCCGGCCAGTCCACGGAAACGGTCGGGACCGGGGTGTGCATCGTCTGAGTCCGGGTGGCCTGTGCCGCCCGGGCTCAGCGTGAGGCGAGCGCGAACCGCGTCAGTTCCGCGGTGACCTCGTCGGGGGACTCCTGGTGTGCGAAGTGGCCGGCGCCCGCGATCCGGTGCAGTTGCTGTCCCGGCGCGTGCGCGGTGGACTGCTCGACGGTCCTCGCGAGGACGTAGCGGTCCAGCGTGCCGTGGATCTGCAGGACCGGGATCTGAACCTGCTTGTCCATCGCCGTCATGAAGCGGTGGCCGTCCGGGCGGAACTGGCTGCGGAACGCCCACCGCTGGTACTCCAGCGCCGAGTGCGCGACCCGGGGAATCTGGATCGCCGACCGGAGCCGGTTCGCCACGTCGGCGAACTGCTCCGACTGCGGCCACGCCGGACCGGATCGGGCGCGCAGGAGGCGTTCGACCTCGGCGCCGTCGTCGCGGACCAGTCGTCGCTCCGGCCGCCACGGCACCTGGTAATCGAGGAACGTCGGCAGCAGCGCGGACCGCTGTCGGCGGTCCTTCAGAACGGACTGCTTGAGCGCGATCGGGTGCGGCGAGCTGATCAGACCGATCGACCGCACGAGCCGCGGGTGCAGCAGTGTGGTCGCCCAGCAGACAAGTCCGCCGTCGGCGTGGCCGATGAGGGTGGCGTCGGTGTGGCCCATCGCCCGGATCAGTCCCGCGATGTCACCGGCGAGCGTCCAGCCGTCATAGCCGCGGGGCGGGGTGTCGGTGTCGCCGTAGCCGCGCAGGTCGACCGCGACGGTGCGGAAACCGGCGTCCGCGAGTGCGGGCAGCTGGTGGCGCCACGTCCACCAGAAGTCTGCGAAGCCGTGCAGGAGGACGACGAGCGGCGCGTCGGGGCGTGCGGGGCCGGTCTCCGCGGTGTGGATGCGGATGCCGTTCGCATGGATGTCACGATGCGTCCACGGTCCGTCGAAACGGACCGTGGACGGGTCGGGCTGTGTCACTGATTCGACCACCGCCGGATCAGCCGGCGGTGCCCGTTCCGGTACCCAGCGGGGACGCGCTGTCCGGGCGCTGGCCCGGCAGCACCGTCGCGGCCTGCTTGAGGGAGTCGATCGTCTTGTTCGGCGCGCGCACCTTGCGGACCCGCATGTAGCCGAGCAGCGCGAGGATGCCGGTGACGACCAGCATCAGCACGAAGACGATCAGGAACGACGCCCAGCGATCGAGCCACACGCTGAGCAGCTCCGCGAGGAAGAAAAAGAAGAAGAACGCGCTGAACACCAGCACGGCCAGCGCCAGGATGAAGAACAGGCTGCCCTGCAGCCCCTTCTTGACCTCGCTGGTGACCTCGGACTTCGCCAGCTCGACCTCGGCGCGGAACAGCGTCGACACCTGGGCGGTCGCGTCGCGCACCAGGGTGCCGATCGACGCGGTCTCCGGGTTGTGGAGGTCGGTGAGGGGAATCGAGGAAACCGTGGTCGGGACGCCGTCGCCGGTGAACCGGCCGCCGTCTCCCGTGACTCCGTTGCCGTTGGTGACGCTCACTTCTCGACCCCTCCAGGTTGTTCTGACGCGCTGGTTACTGCGACCCGCGAGCGGTCACTCACGAGCCCTCGGCAGCGGCGCGGGCCTGATGGACCCGTCCGCGTCGCAACAGTAGCGCCGATCCGAGCAGTGACGCAGCCAACGACGTCACGAGCACCGCGGCCTTCGCGATGTCCGCTTCGCTGCCGTCGCCGATACCCGCGAGAGCAAGATCGGCCACCAGAAGGCTAACGGTGAACCCGATCGCGCCGAGCACCGACAGGGCGAACATGTCGCGCATGCCCAGGAGTCGGGGCTTGGTCGCGATGCCCAGACGGATCGCGAGCCACGAGATACCGAAGATTCCGACGGTCTTGCCGACCAGGAGTCCGAGGATGATTGCCAGGCCGATGCGATCGGTGAACAGCTGCCCGAGGACCTGGCCGTTGATCGGGACGCCGGATGCGAACAGGGCGAACAGGGGCACGCAGATCGCCGCGGAGTACGGCTGCAGCCGGTGTTCGAGCCGGGTCGCGGGGGCGTACTGCTCGCCCGGATCGGTCCGGACCCGGGTGAGCAGGCCCAGCGCGACGCCGGCCAGTGTTGCGTGGATCCCCGCCTCGTGGACGCTGTACCAGGTCAGCAGGGCCAGCGGGACGTACAGCAGGGGTGTCGTGATGCGGCGCTTCTGCGCGTACCAGTAGACGACGAGGCACACGATCGCCGTCAGGATCCACAGCATCGCGATGGAACTGGTGAACAGCACCGCGATCAGCACGATCGCGAGCAGGTCGTCGACCACCGCGAGGCTGAGCAGGAACACGCGGGCGCTCGCCGGGATCCGCGAGCCGGTCAGCGCGAGCACACCGAGCGCGAAGGCGATGTCGGTGGCGACCGGGATCGCCCAGCCGCGGTCCATGCCTGGGGCGCCGGCGCCGACGACGGCCGCGATGATCGCCGGCACCACGACGCCGCCGCACGCGGCGATGATCGGCAGCAGCGCCTTCTTCCGGTCGGCCAGTTCGCCGACCACGAGCTCGCGTTTGAGCTCGAGACCAGCGACGAAGAAGAAGATCGCGAGCAGACCGTCCTGTGCCCAGGTGCCGAGGCTGAGGTTCAGGTGGATGGCGGCGGGGCCGATCTGCCAGTCCCGCAGTGACGTGTAAGCGTCGGCGAAGGGAGAGTTTGCCCACAGCACGGCCAGAGCGGCGGCGATCAGCAGGATGGACCCGCCCACCGTTTCGGTGCGGAGGTAGCGGGCGAGTTCGGAGCGTGCGGCAGAAATCAAGGAAAGCCTCTCACCTGGGGTTACGTCGGGTACGGCAAAGCTGTCGCCGACCAGACTTCCCGGCACTCCTCCTAGATCTTAACGGGTTCTTTGCAACCGTTCAGTCGGTAACCGTCGGTTGCGACTTCGTGTGCGCGCCGTGTTCAATTCCTAAGGTTTGGGATGGATTTCCATTCAGTGGAACTTTGGGAACCAGCTCACGGGCGGGGGAGCCATCGAGATGTTTGTGCAGGAGATTGTCACGTGAGCAAGGATGTCGAGTCCGCCGAGCGCGGACAGGACGAGTTATCGACGGCCGGCGCCCCGGCGGACGCGTCGACGGTGGGCGGCGTCCCGCGCAGCCGCATCGTCGTCGCGAGCATGGTCGGAACCTCGATCGAGTTCTACGACTTCTACATCTATGCGACGGCCGCGGTATCGGTCTTCCCGCACCTGTTCTTCCCCAAGGGCAACGACACCACCGCGCTGCTGGCGTCGTTCGCGACGTTCGGTCTGGCGTTCGTCGCCCGGCCGCTCGGTTCCATCCTGTTCGGTCACTTCGGTGACCGCATCGGTCGCAAGGCCACGCTCGTCGGATCGCTGCTCACGATGGGCATCGCGACGTTCCTGATCGGCCTGCTGCCCACCTATCACGCGGTGGGGCTTTGGGCGCCGGCGCTGCTGGCCCTGATGCGTTTCTGCCAGGGTCTCGGCCTCGGCGGTGAGTGGTCCGGCGCGGCACTGCTGGCGACGGAGACCGCGAAGAGCGGCAAGCGGGCGTGGGCCGCGATGTGGCCGCAGTTGGGCGCACCGATCGGGTTCTTCTTCGCCAACGGCCTGTTCCTGCTGATCACGCTCACTCTCGGCTACACCAGCAGCTCCGATCCCGACCTCGACAGCGCATTCCTGTCGTGGGGCTGGCGAATTCCGTTCCTGTTGAGCGCGCTGATGGTGATGATCGGTCTGTACGTGCGCCTCAAGCTCGAGGAGACGCCGGTGTTCGCCCGGGCCGTCGCCAACGGCGAGAAGGTCAAGACCCCGCTCAAGGAGGTCTTCAAGACCAGCTGGCGTCAGCTGATCATCGGCACGTTCGTGATGCTCGCGACGTACACGCTCTTCTACATCATGACCACGTGGGTGCTCAGCTACGGGACCGGCAAGACCGCCGCTGACGGCGGGTACGGTGCCGGATTCCAGTACCGCGACTTCCTGGTTCTGCAGTTGGTGGCGGTGCTGTTCTTCGCGGCCACCATCCCGCTCGCCGGTTGGCTCGCCGACCGCTACGGGCGCCGCATCACGCTGCTGGTCATCACCGCCGCCATGATGGTCTTCGGTCTGACGTTCGGTCTCCTCCTCGGGACCGAGGGCATGACCGATGCCCGGATGCTGGTCTTCCTGATCATCGGCATGGTGTTGATGGGCCTGACGTTCGGCCCGATGAGTGCGGTCCTGCCGGAGTTGTTCCCGACCAATGTCCGGTACACGGGCTCCGGCATCGCGTACAACACCGCGAGCATCCTGGGCGCCGCGGTGGCCCCGTTCATCGCGACCTGGCTGGCCACGAGCTACGGCGTCGGCTGGGTGGGTATCTACCTGCTGATCGCGTCGGCGCTCACGTTCGTCGCGCTGCTGGTGATGCGCGAGACCAAGGACGAGTCGCTCGACGAGATCTGATCCCGGCCGGGATACGAAGGAGGGTGTGACCGTCGCGGTCACACCCTCCTTCGTTCTTTGTCGAGGTTCCTGCCTCTGCCGGCTCGGCCGAGGCAGATCAGCACGTCTGCTGGACGAACAGCGGGTAGGGCTCGCCGGACATCATGCGGGAGTAGCGGACGCGGGGACGCTCGGCGCCCTCCATCGGAGCACCCTCGATCCAGGCGTAGGT
>NZ_JBFRDL010000082.1:0-11392 GCF_052113525.1 Rhodococcus sp. TAF43 | reverse complement strand
CTGCAGAACCACGACGGCGGCCTGATCGTGATCAGTCACGACGTGGACCTGCTCAACGACGTCGTGAACCGGGTGTGGTTCCTCGACGCCGTGCGCGGCGAGGCCGACATCTACAACATGGGCTGGAAGAAGTACCTCGACGCCCGCGCYACCGACGAGCAGCGSCGCCGSCGYGARCGYGCSAACGCCGAGAAGAARGCCGGYGCGCTGCGCGTGCAGGCCGCCAAGCTCGGCGCGAAGGCGACSAAGGCGACCGCSGCRCAGAACATGGCCAAGCGCGCCGACAAGATGATCAACGATCTCGACGACGTCCGGGTCGCCGACAGGGTCGCCCACATCCGCTTCCCCGAGCCCGCCACCTGCGGCAAGACCCCGCTCATGGCCGAGAACCTGACCAAGGTCTACGGGTCGCTGGAGATCTTCACCGGTGTCGACCTCGCGATCGACCGCGGCTCCCGCGTGGTGATCCTCGGACTCAACGGTACGGGCAAGACGACGCTGCTGCGGCTGCTCGGCGGTGTGGAGACCCCCGACCTCGGCGAGCTGGTGCCCGGGCACGGCCTGAAGATCGGCTACTTCGCTCAGGAACACGACACCCTCGACGACGACGCCAGCGTGTGGGAGAACATCCGCCACGCCGCCCCCGACACCGGGGAGCAGGACCTACGCGGTCTGCTGGGGGCGTTCATGTTCACCGGCCCGCAGCTCGAGCAGCCGGCGGGCACCCTGTCCGGTGGTGAGAAGACGCGTCTGGCGCTGGCCGGGCTGGTGTCGTCGGCGGCGAACGTGCTGCTGCTCGACGAGCCGACCAACAACCTCGACCCGATCTCGCGCGAGCAGGTCCTCGACGCGCTCCGCAGCTACACCGGTGCCGTCGTCCTGGTCACCCACGATCCGGGCGCCGCCGAGGCGCTCAACCCGGAGCGGGTCATCCTGCTGCCCGACGGCACCGAGGACCACTGGTCCCCGGAGTACCTCGACCTGATCCAGCTCGCCTGATCCGCAACGAAGGATCGATCCGGAAGGGCTGTACGCCAGGCAATTTGGATCATGTCGGTGGCAGGCCCACGACAAAGTCGTGGGCCTCGCGCGCGGCATGACGCCATGTGGTCAGAGTGCCGTCGAGGTCGTCGTCGTCGACCGGGAAGGCCACCCATTCCTTCATGGTTCGTTTGCCCATCGTGACTTCCTGAGCGGCCCCCGCGCGGAGGATCTCCTCGGCGCGGGGGCGCGGGAGCTTGACGATCAGGCGACGGTCGCGGCCGAGGAACGCGAAGATCTTGCCATCGACTCGCAGGCCCGGGCTGCGGAACATCGTGCCGAACTCGACGGCGGGTTCGCGGAGGAAGTCGGCAGCAAGCTCGTCGAGGAGTGCGCGTGCCGGGTCGGCGGGATCAGTTTCGTCACGCATGCCGCTCTCCTGCAGGGTGGTTCGGAAACAGGACCCGGTGTCGACGACGGCGAACTGGTGCGGCCGATGTGGATCCGTCTCAGCTGCTGCTACCGAAGACACCGGAGGGTGGGTCGACCGGGTAGGCCGCGACGTTCATGATCACCGAGCCTTCACACGGGCCACTCTCGATGTCGGTACGCCACGAACCGGTCAGCGTGCCGTCTCGTTGCGGGGTGTAGATCGCCACCGAGGACGCCGGCGCCCACACCTTGGGCACGCCCTCGCCCTGCCAGCAGTCCCATTGCCAGTCGTAGTGATGAACCCAACTTGTCCCGTCCCAGGTGTACTGCGGGGGTTGGGGCAGTGTCGGATTGGCGGGCGTGGGCCCGTCGGTCACGGTGGCCACGCAGGTTCCGCCCGAACAACTCGTCTCGAACGTGTAGGTATCGGCGAAGTCGGGCTCCCATTGCCGCGCCGCCAGACTCGTCCCGGTCTTCGTCGCGGCGAAGCGCTTCACCGAGTAATCACCGGACCAGGACGGCTGCGCCGCGCCCGCAGACGAGGCGCCTGCGGGCGCGGCCCCGACAACCAGCCAGGTAGCGATCAACGCAACTGCCAGCAGTGCTTTTCGCATAGGCGAATCGAAACACGCCGGCCGGCCGCGTGGTCACCGAACGCCGAATTGTCCGGCGCCGTGGTCAGGCGCCGACGTACTCCGCCAGGTGCTTGCCGGTGAGGGTGGACCGGTCGGCGACGAGGTCGGCGGGCGTGCCCTTGAAGACGATCCGGCCGCCGTCGTGCCCCGCGCCGGGACCGAGATCGATGATCCAGTCGGCGTGTGCCATCACCGCCTGGTGGTGCTCGATGACGATGACCGACTTGCCCGAGTCGACGAGGCGGTCCAGCAGGCCGAGCAGGTTTTCGACGTCGGCGAGGTGCAGGCCGGTGGTGGGCTCGTCGAGGACGTAGACGTCGCCCTTCTCACCCATGTGGGTGGCGAGCTTGAGTCGCTGCCGTTCGCCGCCGGACAGTGTGGTGAGCGGCTGACCGATCTTGACGTAGCCGAGCCCGACATCCGCCAACCGCGCCAGGATCTTGTGGGCCGCAGGAAGTTTCGCGTCACCGGAGCCGAAGAACTCCTCGGCCTGGGCGACGGACATCGTGAGCACCTCGCTGATGTCCTTGCCGCCGAACTTGTAGTCCAGCACCTCGGCCTGGAACCGCTTGCCCTCGCACACCTCGCACGGGGTGGAGACGCCGGCCATCATCGCCAGGTCGGAGTACACGACGCCGGCGCCGTTGCAGTTGGGGCAGGCGCCCTCGGAGTTGGCGCTGAACAGGCCGGGCTTGACGCCGTTGACCTTCGCGAACGCCTTGCGGATCGGGTCGAGCAGGCCGGTGTAGGTGGCGGGGTTGCTGCGGCGGGAACCCTTGATCGCCCCCTGGTCGATCGACACCACACCGTCGCGCTTGGCCACCGAGCCGCCGATCAGCGAACTCTTGCCCGAACCGGCGACGCCCGTCACCACGACGAGCACGCCCAACGGGATGTCGACGCCGACGTCGCGCAGGTTGTGGGTGCCGGCACCGCGCACCTCCAGCGCGCCCGACGACTTCCGCACCGACGGCTTCACCGACGCGCGGTCGTCGAGGTGCTTGCCGGTGAGCGTGCCGCTCGAGCGCAGTTCGTCCACGGTGCCCTCGAACACCACCTCGCCGCCCTCGGTGCCGGCGCGGGGGCCGAGATCGACGACGTGGTCGGCGATCGCGATCGCCTCCGGCTTGTGCTCGACGACCAGGACGGTGTTGCCCTTGTCGCGCAGCTGCAGCAGCAGGTCGTTCATCCGCGCGATGTCGTGCGGGTGCAGGCCGATGGTGGGCTCGTCGAAGACGTACGTGACGTCGGTGAGCGACGACCCGAGGTGGCGGATCAGCTTGGTGCGCTGCGCCTCTCCGCCGGACAGCGTGCCCGCCGGGCGGTCGAGGCTGAGATAGCCGAGTCCGATCTCGACGAACGAGTCGAGCGTCTCGCCCAACGACTTCAACAGCGGCGCCGCCGACGGCGCGTCCAGCCCGCGCACCCATTCGGCGAGATCGCTGATCTGCATGGCGCAGACGTCGGCGATGCTGACCCCGTCGATCTTCGACGAGCGCGCCTCCTCACTCAGCCGCGTGCCCTCGCAGTCGGGGCACGTCTGGAAGGTGATCGCGCGATCCACGAACGCGCGGATGTGCGGCTGCATCGCCTCGCGGTCCTTGGACAGGAACGACTTCTGGATCTTCGGGATCAGACCCTCGTACGTGACGTTGACGCCCTCGACCTTGACCTTGGTCGGCTCCTTGTAGAGGAGGTCGTTCAACTGCTTCTTGGTGAACTTGGCGATCGGCTTGTCGGGGTCGAAGAATCCGCAGCCGCGGAAGATGCGGCCGTACCAGCCGTCCATGCTGTAGCCGGGGATCGTCAGCGCACCCTCGTTGAGCGACTTCCCGTCGTCGTACAGAGCCGTCAGGTCGAAGTCCGAGACCTTGCCCATGCCCTCGCAGCGCGGGCACATGCCACCGGTGACGCTGAAGGCGCGACGCTCCTTGACAGTCCGGCCGGCCTTCTCCACGGTGATCGCCCCGGCACCGCTGACGGAGGCGACGTTGAACGAGAATGCTTGCGGCGAGCCGATGTACGGCTTTCCGACCCGGCTGAACAGGATGCGCAGCATCGCATTGGCGTCGGTCGCGGTGCCGACGGTGGAGCGCGGGTTGGCGCCCATCCGCTCCTGATCGACGATGATCGCCGTCGTCAGCCCGTCGAGCACGTCGACGTCCGGCCGCGCCAGAGTCGGCATGAAACCCTGCACGAAGGCGCTGTACGTCTCGTTGATCATCCGCTGCGACTCGGCGGCGATGGTGGAGAACACCAGCGAACTCTTGCCGGAGCCCGAGACACCGGTGAACACCGTCAGCCGCCGCTTCGGCAGTTCGACGCTGATGTCCTTGAGGTTGTTCTCGCGCGCGCCGTGCACGCGGATCAGATCGTGGCGGTCGGCGGCGTGAAGCTCAGGCGACTGCTGGTCCGTCGTCGTGGCCGTGCTCATCGTCTCTCCCTCTGTGTCGGGCCGCCGTCGCGGCCACCGTGCCTGCGTCCGACCGACCGCGGCGTCATGCGGACGTGGTCTCCCACTCGAACCCGTCCGGGTCGGTGAAGGGTGCGGCTTCGCGACCGACGACGATACGGTGCGATCCGGTCCCGTCCGGGGAGACGCCGGCGTCCTTCGCGAGCGCGCGGCGCCCGTAGAGCGCCAGCTTGACCTGCGAATCCGGTGCCGCGAACTCGACGTACTTGCGTCCGAAGCTCTTCGCCACCTCCAGCCCGCGGTCGACGTAGAACTGTCTGCTCGCCTTGACGTCCTCGACACCGAGCAGCAGCACGACGTCGTCGATCTGCCGGGTGGCGGGGCCGGTGTTCTTCTTCGACGACGTCGCCACCTTCCAGATCGCGCCGTCCGGGGCCTGCACGACGCCGCCGTAGCCCCAGAAGCCCTTCTTGGCGGGCTTCAGCGTGGTGGCGCCGCCGTCGAGGGCGGCCCCCACGAACGCGTCGACGATGTTCGGCTGCGACACCACGAGCGAGAGGGTGTAGCCGCGGAACCCGGCCGTCGGCGCCTCCGCCGCGCGGACGCCCACGCGATCGCCGACGCCGAAGGCGGCGTAGAACGCCTCGGCGGCCGTGGGGTCGGGTACTTCCAGGATGAGGGACGCGATGGTGGTCGGTGACTTGGAAGTGGTCATGTCAACGCACCTCGTTGATTCGGAGCAGGTTGCCCGCGGGGTCCCGGACGGCGCAGTCCCGGATGCCGTACGGCTGGTCGATCGGCTCCTGGACGATGTCGGCGCCACCGGCCTCGAGCTTCGCGAAGGTTGCGTCGAGGTCGGGGGTGGCCAGGGTCAGGATTGCGTACGTCCCCTTCGCCATCATCTCGGTGATGGTGCGGCGCTCGTCGTCGGTGATGCCGGGATCGGCGGCCGGGGGATGCAGGACGAGGGACGTGCCGGGCTGATCCGGGTGGCCGACGGTGATCCAGTACATCCCGTTGTAGCCGACCTCCTTTCGGACCTCGAATCCGAGCAGGTCGCGGTAGAAGGCCAATGAGGCCTCGTGGTCGGTGTGCGGCAGGAAGGCTGAGTGAATGGTGATGTCCATGGCAGTCACGCTAAATGCGGTGCGCGGGTCGGCGCTTCTCGATTCCTGATCGGTCTGGTCACCTGCTTCGTGACGCACGACGGCATCTCCTCGGCCGAGCGCGCCTGATCCCGGTAGACGCTGGGCGGGACACCGACCAGCTCGGTGAATCGGGTGCTGAAGGTGCCCAGCGACGAGCAGCCGACCGCGAAACAGACCTCGGTGACGCTGAGGTCGCCACGGCGCAGCAGTGCCATCGCGCGCTCGATGCGTCGCGTCATCAGATAGGCGTACGGCGACTCGCCGTACGCGAGGCGGAACTGCCGGCTCAGATGACCGGCCGAGACGTTCACGCCGCGGGCGAGCGCCTCGACGTCCAGCGGTTGCGCGTACTCCCGATCCATCCGGTCGCGAACACGGCGCAGCAACGCGAGGTCACGCAGGCGCTGCGCTTCGTCAGGTCTGCTGGTCACCTGCGCGATCGTCCCGCGTCGTACCGGAGTTGTCCAGCGCTGCGGGYCGCCGACCCGCTCCTCGAGCCCACGAATTTGCGGTCGGGTGTCACATCCGGCCCCCGGCCGGTGTCTCCATGCCGAGAGCAAACAACCGCAAGGAGGAATCATGGCTACCAGAATCCCGAAAGCAGAGTTGACCGGCATCTACGGCGCGGTGGTCAAGCGGATGTCCCGCAAGATGCTCGGCGACGTCGCCGAACCGGTCGAGGTGACGTGGCACAACCGGAAAGTGCTGAACTTCAGTTTCACCGTCGGCCGCAAAGCGCAGAAATGGGACCAGTGTGACGAGAACCTGAAGTCGTTCGCCCACATGGCGGTGGCCAGCCTCGTCGGCTGCAGCTTCTGCCTGGACTTCGGCTACTTCCACGCCCACAACGAGGGACTCGATCTGACCAAGGCACGCGAGGTGCCGCGCTGGCGCGAGTCGGACGTGTTCACACCGCTCGAACGCGACGTCATGGAATACGCCGAGGCGATGACCCAGACCCCGCCGACGGTGACCGACGAGATGTCCGCCCGGCTGCTCGAGCAACTCGGTGCACCCGCACTCGTGGAGCTGACCGCTTTCATCGCGGTGGCGAACCTGATGACCCGCACCAACACCGCGTTCGGCATCGAGTCGCAGGGCTTGTCGGCCACCTGTGGTCTCGAGCCGCTCGCCGTACGCTCGACGACATGACCGACGACCCGTTCGTCACCCACCGCAGCCTGCTCTTCACCGTCGCCTACGAGATGCTCGGCTCCGCGGCCGACGCCGAGGACGTGGTCCAGGAGACCTGGCTGCGGTGGGCCGAGGTCGATCGGGCCGAGGTGCACGATCCCCGCGCCTATCTGGTCCGGATCGTCACCCGCCAGGCGTTGAACCGGCTCCGGTCGGTGTCGCGCCGCCGGGAGGAGTACGTCGGGGAATGGCTGCCCGAACCTCTGCTCACGACGCCTGATGTGGCCGACGACGTCGAGCTGGCCGAGAACGTCTCGATCGCGATGCTCACCGTGCTCGAGACCCTCCGTCCGGTCGAGCGGGCGGTGTTCGTGCTGCACGAGGTGTTCGAGACGCCGTACCAGGAGATCGCCGAGGTGGTGGGCAAGACCCCGGCCGCGGTCCGGCAGATCGCGCACCGTGCCCGCGAGCACGTCGGTGCGCGGCGGCCGCGGATGCAGGTCGACCGGGACCAACAGCAGGCGGCGGTCGAGAGGTTCCTCGCCGCCGTCTCGAACGGCGACGTGCAGGCACTGATGGAGGCGCTCGCCCCGGACGTGGTGGTGATCGCCGACGGCGGTGGCATCGCGACGGCGGCACGGAAGCCGATCGTCGGGGCCCGACGGGTGTCGGCGTTCCTGGCCCGCGCCGCGACGTTCCCGGACTTCGTGACCGCGCCGACGTACTACAACGGCATGCCGGGAATCCGGATCGACGTCGGCGGCGAGGCCACCGCGGTGAGCGTGGTGGTCGAGGACGGCCGGATCAGCCGGGTGTACGCAATCCGCAACCCGCACAAGCTGGGCTGGCTGGACCGGCCGGCGGAACTGCGGCGGTGAGTGTCGGCCGGTCCGCTGCACGCCTTTGCGGCGGACCTGGCCGACCTGTGGGGCGAACCCACCCGGATGCGAGAGGTCACCTGGCCCGTGAACCTGCGAGTGGGCATCCTGTGACGTCGCACCGAGCGATGGTTCCGGGTGAAGCTACCTGCCTCGGTGTGTAATTCACCACCGACCTACTGGCGACGCTCGTCGGTGCCGGCGACCTTGCCGGTGCTGATCGCGAGACGGTTCCAGGTGTTGATCGTCAAGATCAGGGCGAGGACGTGGGCGAGCTCCGCGTCGTCGAACTGCGCCGCGGCCTGCGCGTACACCTCGTCCGGCACGCCACCGGCGATTCGGGTGACGGCCTCGGTCAGCGCGAGCGCGGCCTGTTCCCGTGCGGAGAAGCAGTGCCTCGCCTCACGCCAGACCGCAACCATGTGCAGGCGCATCTCGTCTTCGCCGGCCTTACGCGCGTCGCTCACATGCATGTGGAGGCAGTAGGCGCAGCCGTTGAGCTGTGACGAACGGATCTGGATCAGCTCGACCAGCGTGGGATCGAGGCCCTCGCGGGCAGCGGCATCGAAGCCGATCAGCGCCTTGAACGCCTTCGGGGCGGCGGCGGCGAAGGTGACTCGGGGTGCGGTGGTGTTGGTCATGATCCCTAATCTAGGGAATCGATAGACCACCCGAGAGGTGCATTCCGATGTCGAAATCATGGGTCAATGTTGCCGAACGTCTCGGTTCCGATCTGCATCTGGAACTGTGCGGAACCGGTTCGCGCCGAGCCGCTCTCGGCCGGGCACTGCGCGGGGCGATCCAGGACGGGCGGCTGGCCCCGGGAACCCTGCTGCCTCCCTATCGGTCGCTCGCGGCCGACCTCGGCATCGCACGGAACACGGTCGCCGCCACCTACTCCGAACTGGTCGCCGAGGGTTGGCTGACCGCCCGGCAGGGTTCGGGCACCCGGGTCGCCGAGCGCACCGCACCCGTTGCACGACCGCGTGTACCGACGAAGCCGTCCCCCGGCCCCGCCACGCCGGTGCACAACCTCCTGCAGGGGCAGCCGGACACCTCGTCGTTCCCGAGGAGGGCGTGGATGGGGTCGACCCGCCGGGCGCTCACCGCCGCACCCAACAGCGCCTTCGGCCCGGGCGACCCCCAGGGTCGGATCGAGTTGCGAACCGCGCTCGCCGACTATCTCGCCCGCGTCAGGGGAGTGCGCACCGGCCCGGAGTGCATCGTGATCTGCGCGGGCTTCTCCGACGCATTGCGCCTGCTGTTCGGTGGTGGTGTGCTGCGGGGCCCCCTCGCGGTCGAGGCGTACGGCCTGGCCTTCCACCGCGCACTGCTGGCGGCCGACGGTGTCCGGACCGTACCACTCGGGCTCGACGAACATGGCTCCAGAACAACGGAACTGGCGGATCATCGCGCCGTTCGCTCGGTGCTGCTCACCCCGGCTCACCAGTTCCCGCTCGGTGGTCCCCTCGATCCGGCGCGGCGCCACGCGGCGGTCGAATGGGCGCGGGGGCGGGGTGGGGTGGTGATCGAGGACGACTACGACGGCGAGTTCCGGTACGACCGCGAACCGATCGGTGCGGTCCAGGCCCTCGAGCCGGACCACGTCCTCTACGTCGGGTCGGCCAGTAAGAGCCTCTCGACCGCGGTGCGACTGGGCTGGATGGTGCTGCCGGAACGGCTGATCGACCCCGTCCTGGCGGTGAAGGGCCGGCGGGAACGCTGGACCGGCGTGGTCGACCAACTCACGTTCGCCGACCTGATCAGCTCCGGGGCATACGACCGGCACGTCAGGCAGATGCGTCAGCGCTACCGCGACCGCCGCATGCGCCTGGCCGCCGCGCTGGCCGAGCACGCATCGCACATCGAACCCGTCGGCGTCGCCGCGGGACTGCATGCGGTGCTGCGACTTCCGCCCGGCACCGAAGCCTCGGCGGTGAAGGCCGCCGCGTGGCAGGGCATCGCACTCGACGGTCTCGCGGACTACCGCCATCCCGACGCCGCGCCCGTTTTCGACGGCCTCGTCGTCGGCTACGCGGCGCCGTCGGACCACGCCTTCGCCGCCGCACTGGCCGCACTGTGCCAGATCCTGCCGCCGGCACCGTGAATCCCCGGCCGGATCGTGCGACGTCAGGCGCCTTCGGATACCGCCGAGACACACAGTGCCGCTGCGTGTTCCGTTGTGGTTCAGACCCGGTCGTGTAGGGGCGATGGAGTCTTGGTGGCGCGGTATGCGTCTCCGCTCCGGGTGGGTCGCCAGAGGCGCCAGTGTTTCGCGGACAGYCGGAACGGGAGATGGCCTTGCAGATGACGAGCGCCGGGGGACAGCCGTTCGTCGGCGGGCAGGTTGAGCCACACGGAGAGCGAGGATGCTGCGGTACCGAGGGTGGCGCGTAGGCCGGAGGCGCCCAGACGCCGGCCGTACCCGTCCACGGCGAAGTGGCCGAAGGCGTCGGGCGTGATGTCGGGGTAGGGGGCGCCGGTGTCCGGGTCGACGAGGCGCACGGGCGTGCTGCAGGTCAGCGCGGCCAGGGACCGTCCGTGGGTCGTGACCTCGGGACCGACGTCGATGAGCGCCTCGAGCGCGTGGCTGACGAATTCGGGTGGGACGTTCCATTCCGTGTGGGTTTGCGCGCGGTAGCGGGGACCGCCGAAGCACTCGGTGGCGAGCGCTACCGCCCGCGCGGTCGGCGCGGGCGGTCCGCCCGCAGAGATCTCGAACGCCCACGCTGCCGGCGACACCGGTTCGGTGCAGGCGCCGACGAAGCTCTGGAGGCGCTGGAATGCCTCGTCGGGGCGCTTGGCGCGAAGCGAGTGCGCACCGCCCGCCGCCGCGGGCAGTCCGTCGTAGGTCACCACGTGTGGGGACGTGATGTCCGGTGTCCGCGCCATGCGCCCATCGTAGGTGTCCGATTTCTGGAGCCCCTGACCGTGCTCGTTGCGGCCGAGGGAGTCTTGAACCATGGTGGAACAGCGATCGCTCGAGGAACGCACACGGAGAGGCATGGACCTGATGGATCCGATTGAGCTGCTCAGGGACGAGATCGCCGAGAGCGGTCTGTTGACAGCACCATTCGCCGACGACGGAATCGTCATCGGCGCTGCGAGAGTGCCTGCCGCCGGAACGGACGTCACTGTGAACGTCGATCCCGAACTCGAGGACAGGTCGGGCCTGGACACCGGCGTGCTCCTTGCTGCCGTCGAACGAGTGCTGACGATCGCGCCCGCGCGATGGGATCAGGTCGTCGACTCCGTCGCCAACGAGATCGAGGACGCGGTCGGCGATCAGAGCGTGATCGAAGCAACCGACTTGCGCGACGACCTGACCCTCAGATCCGTCGCGGTGCTCCACGACGCGGTCCTGCTCTCCTTCATCGCGCCGAAGCAGTTCCCCGACAGCTGGATCCGGACCCAGCTCGACGAGGATCTCGACGTCGACGACGTTGTCGTCGAGGAGATGGACGAGAACTACGAGGTCGTCGAGTTCGAGTCGCTCGACGACCTCATGGACCACCTGAGTTCGGCCGAAGACCGCTAGACTAGTACTGCAACGGCACTTGCTTGACAGGTGGTCGATACTTGTTGAGTGGTTGTCGATATGGTTGCTGCGGAGCTGGATACGTTGCATGAGCGGGTGTCTGGCCGGTTTGCGCGGGCGGAGCCACGCAGCCGGGTGCGTGAGTATGTCTCGGGTTTGGTTGCGGGTCTGGAACGGAAGAACGGGTGGACGCTGGCCGAGCGCGCCGGTGAGGTGAGCCCGGACGGGATGCA
>NZ_JBFRDL010000081.1:0-13859 GCF_052113525.1 Rhodococcus sp. TAF43 | reverse complement strand
CTTCACCGACACACCGGAATCAACCAAACCCACCAACCGATCACCGAACCGAGCACAGTCCTCCGAAAACGACACGGTCGCCGCAACCCCTCACATCGAGAGTGTTGCGACGACCGCGTGAACCCAAGGAGCACCAGGCGGGGACTTCTCGTTGTTCGGGTTCGGGTTCGGCGTCAGGCGGCGGGGGCGGCGGTCCTGCGGGCGGCGTAGGACAGGCCGCATGCGGTCATCACCTGGCCGAGGCTCAGTTGCCCCTCGTCGCCCTGCGCTCGGGAGAAGCGGCCGTCCGGGCGCACCCACAGCCGGATCGACGCGTTCACGGCGTCCACCCGCCCGAGTACGTACTCGTCGCAGCCGTCGGGGCAGGGGAGCGCCTCGCGCACGACGTGCCGGGAATATGCGAGTTCGATCAGGTCGTCGATCACGAAGCTGCTCCTAACACCCCGGTTGTGCGGGGACCCGACGTCACCGTTCGGTAACGATGATTAGGTTAGCCTTCGCTCCCGTCCTGCTGTCAACCCCTCATTCCGTGCGTGTGATCAACAACTCCGGCGGCGACCTAGCTGGTCGACAGCGCCACCGAGGCCTCGCCGGTGTACGTGAGGAACGTCAGCGACTCCTGGAAGTACAGATCGACCGTCTCGGAGTCGTGCGACAGGTAGCCGATCGACAGGTCCTGGCCGATCTGCAGATCGAAGTCGCCACCACGGGAGGTGAGCACGAACGCGCCGTCGATCGCCGGCGCCCAGATGATGTCCCCGTCGATGAGTCGCTTGATGTGCTCCCGGATCGGGTAGCCGTGATCGGACGTCTCGCTCACCTGCGTGTAAGCCTCGGCGCTCAGCAGCACCGAGTACGGGCCGTCGACGCCGGCCAGGCGCAGCTCGGACAGGGCCTGGCTGATCACCTCGGGCACGTCCCGCACGTCCTCGGGCAGTCGCAGCGGCGGATTCGACGAGCTCGCCCGGATGCCCTCGATGCCGGCGGCGGCGTAGCCCTCGAAGATGGCGCGGTCCTCGGCGAACGCGATCTTCTTCGCGGCCTCCTTCACGGCGTCCCAGTCGGAGTCCTGCGCGCCGCGCTCGACGTTGTCGATCTCCTCGCGGGACAGCGTGAACGGCACCCGCAGCTCCACCAGCGGCGCGACGCGGCGCTGGCGGGCCAGCACGCCGGAGCCCGGAGCCTCGATGGTCGTGGTGCGGCCGAGGCCGACCGCGGAGAAGTCGGTGCCGTGCGGACCCGAGACGTCGACGACCGTGCGTCCCGCGATGTGCCGCTTGAAGGTTCGGGTCGCCTCCTCCTCGATGGACGCCCACGCGGCGTCGGTGATGGGGGCGAGACCGCGATAGAGATTGTTCATATTGTGGAACTCCTTCTCAGACTGCCAATTCCGAGTGATCCGTCGGCGGCGGGGGACGGGCTCGTGCCGTCGTCGGCCTGCCGGATGCCCGGCGCCGGCGGGAGGTCGCCGAGGAACTCGACGGTGGGGGAGAAGAACAGGCCGCCGGTGACGGCGGTGGAGAAGTCGAGGATACGGTCGGTGTTGCCCTCGGGCTTGCCGATGAACATGTTCCGGAGCATCTCCTCGGTCACCGACGGGGTGGCGGCGTAGCCGATGAAATAGGTGCCGAACTCGGCGTCGCCGAGGCTGCCGAACGGCATGTTGACCCGCAGGATCTGCCGTTCGTCGCCGTTCTCGTCGGTGATCGTGTTCAGTGCGACATGGGAATTGGACGGCTTCACGTCGTCGTCGAATTCGATGTCGTCGAGCTTGGTGCGGCCGATGACCCGCTCCTGCTCCTCGGTGGAGATCGCGTTCCAGGAATCCATGTCGTGCAGGTACTTCTGCACGATCACGTAACTCCCGCCGACGAAGTCGGGGTCCGCGTCGCCGACGAGAGCCGCCTGTGCCGCCTCGATGTCCTCGGGGTTCTCGGTGCCGTCGACGAAGCCGAGCAGGTCGCGTTGCTCGAAGTAGCGGAAGCCGTGCGTCTCGTCCACGACGGTCGCGCCGCCGCGCAGGCGTCCGACGATCTTCGACGCCAGTTCGAAGCACAGGTCCATCGACACCGCGCGGATGTGGAACAGCAGATCGCCCGGCGTTGCGGGGGCGCGGTGCCGGGCGCCGTCGAGTTCGACGAACTCGTGCAGTTCGGCGGGGCGAGGGCCGTCGAAGAGTCGGTCCCATGCGGACGAGCCGATCGAGGCGACGCACACGAGCCCCGAGTCTGGGACCCGGAATCCGACCGCCTTGCGCAGGCCGTCGAGATCGGAGAGTAGATCGCGTGTCACGGACTCGCCACCCTCCGTCGGCGACGTGATGTCGCCGACGGCCGCCGTTCGCTCGCTCGGGCTACGCGGTCGCGCCCGCCCAGCTGTCCGGGCCGAACACCTCGTAGTGGATGTTCTCCGCCGGCACGTCCCGTGCGATGAGCGACTCCTTCATGGCCAGCATGAACGGCAACGGGCCGCACAGGAATGCGCGGGTGCCGGGCTCGAGTGTCACCTCCGACAGATCGGCGCGCCCCACGCGGGTCCCCGCGAACGCCTCGCGCGCACCCAGATCCTCGTACCAGCGGTGCATCACGCCGGACGGCAGGCGATCGACCAGTTCGGTCAGCTCCGTGCGGTGGGCGTGCTGCGCCGCCGAGCGGTCGGCGTGCAGCACGGAGATGCTGCGACGGTCGCCGGTGGCCGCGAGGTGGTCGAGCATGCCGATCATCGGCGTGCAGCCGATGCCGGCCGAGACCAGCAGCAGCGGCGCATCGTCCTCGGGCAGGACCAGATCGCCGAACGGCAGCGATACAGTCAGGTCGTCACCCTCGAAGACGTTGTCGTACAGGAAGTTCGACACCTCGCCTGCCGGGGAGAGGGCGCCGTCGGGCAGTGCCTGGGCCGAGATCCGCTTGACGGTGATGCGCCACTGGTCGTCGGCGGGCCCGCACGCGAGGCTGTACTGCCGGATCTGACGGGCGCCGTCGGGCAGGTGTACCGCGACCGAGATGTACTGTCCCGGCGCGAATGACGGGAGCGTCTCGCCGTCGGCGGCGGCGAGCGTGAACGACACGGTGTCCGCGGACTAGTGTGCCCGCCCGGTCACCCGGACCCGACGCCACACGTCACCGGCCTCGACGCCCGCCTTCTCGTACAGCCCGGCCTCCATCGCGATGAGGGTGTTCGCCATGAGCCAGTAGACCTCGTCCCATGCCGAGGCCACGTCCGGGGTGACGGCCTCGCCGAGGACCTCGACGATCGCCTCGAACAGGTGCTTGTGCACGATCCAGTACTGGTCCGCGGTGATGCCGAGCGATGCGTGCTTGTGCGCGATCCGGGACAGGATCGTCTCCACCCGCGCCGGATCGGGGTCGAGCTGCAGCGTCGCGAACGCGGCGATGGCCCCGGCGAGCGCCTTCGGCTGCTCGCCCTGCTGCTGGTTGCCGCGATTGAACAGATCGCGCTCGAGCTCGGGATGTGCGTCGAACATCTTGCGGTAGAACAGCGTCGTGATGTCGCCGATCGCGGCGCCCACCGCGGGCAGCGTGGCGCGGACGGTTTCCTTCGAGGCCTCCGAGAGCATCGGATTCTCCTGTCGTTCGGGGGAGTTACGGTTCGACCACTGCCGGCACGGCGGGTGTCGGCAGCACGGTTGCGGGGACGGACGGCGTGAGGTCGCGGACCGTCATGGCGTCCAGTGCGGTGTAGAAGGCTTCCTGTGCATCGCGCAGTGCCGAGCGCAGGCGGCAGCCGCGACGCAGCGGGCACGGCTTGTCGCCCTCGCACGTGACCACCTCGCCGTCGCCCTCGAGTTGCCGCGTCAGCCAGCCCACCGACGCGGTCCGGCCGAGTTCGGTGATGGCCAGGCCGCCGCCGCGTCCGCGTCTGGTGGTGACGACGCCGAGTTCGCTCAGCCGTGCAACCACTTTCGTCGCGTGCGTGTACGACACCGCGAGCTGCTCGGCCACCRCGCGGGTGCTGGGAGCGTCGGACGCGGGCTGTTCGGCCGCCAGTCGCATGACGATCCGCAGGCCCAGGTCGGTGAACTGCGTCAGTTGCATGACTCGACCATAGAAAATTGGAATCCTGGATTCCAATTAAATGTGATCCACGTCGCGGGCCTCCGGCCGAAGTCCCGACCTTCGGCATCGGGCTGTAGGGGCTTAGGTCCCGAACCACTCGGGACCGAAGCATCCCCGCGCAAACCGGTTCGAGTGACTACCGTCGGAAGCGGCACCTCGACGTGCGGTCCGGGGCCGGACCGCACGCGAACGCCGCACCGATTCGTCGCTAACGGAAGAGGGTGAGCGGGATGACCGCACAGGGCACGGAGAAGGGCACCAAGGAGCCGTCGATCGCACGGGACGCGAACTCGGTGGTGGTCGGCGTGGACGGGTCGCCGGCCGCGGAGGCGGCAGTGGTGTGGGCCGCGCGGACGTGCGCGGCACGGGATCTGTCGCTGCGGATCATCCATGCCCTCAACTTCTCGCCCTACACCTACGGGGCGCCGTACCTCGACGTCGCGGGCATCTACGACTGGATGGAGGACGAGGGCAAGGAGATCCTCGGCCGTGCCGCCGCGGTGGCCCGGGAGGTGTCCGGTGATCTCGACATCTCCACCGAGATCTCCACGATGGGCGGCGCCCGTTGGCTGGTGTCGCTGTCCGAGGACTCGCGCGCGCTGGTCCTCGGTGCGTCCGGCAGTGGCGCGGCCGGCGGCATCGGATCGACCGCCGTCAACGCCGCGAGCCACGGTGTGTGTCCGGTGGTCGTCGTCCACGAGCGTGACGGCAAGGTTCCCGACGAGGGTCCGGTCGTCGTGGGCATCGACGGCAGTCCCACCAGCGAGCGTGCCACCGGGGTCGCGTTCGAGGAGGCCGCGCAGCGTGGGGTTCCGCTCGTTGCCATCCACGCCTGGAGCGACACCCCACACGGGACGCTCGCCGGCGGGCGCAGTGCCATCCGCGATCCACGCGCGTTCGAGGACGCCGAACGGGAGGTGCTCTCCGAGCGGCTCGCCGGATGGTCCGACCGGTACCCGGACGTGGACGTCCAGCGCGAGCTCTACATCGACGGCCCCCGCACCCATCTGCTCGCG
Organism: Rhodococcus sp. TAF43; assembly: GCF_052113525.1. Lineage (NCBI taxonomy): Bacteria > Bacillati > Actinomycetota > Actinomycetes > Mycobacteriales > Nocardiaceae > Rhodococcus > Rhodococcus sp. TAF43. Next base: position 8,767 of record NZ_JBFRDL010000081.1, on the reverse strand, counting down.
TGGTCGCAGAAGGCGCAGCTGGTGGTGGTCGGCAGCCGCGGTCGCGGTGGTTTCCGCGGCCTCCTGCTGGGGTCGACCAGCAACGAGCTCGTGCAGAAGGCGCAGTGCCCGGTGATGGTGGTTCGGCCCGAGCGGTCGTAGAGTCCACTTTGTCGTAACGTCCGTCACAGGTAATGCGGAATGGGGTCGCCGAAGTGCGCATCGGTATGGGCTTGAACTACAGCGGAGGTTTCGCGGAGACCGTCGACGAGGTCGCCGACCTGGAACGGGCCGGGCTGGACATCGTCTTCGTCCCCGAGGCCTACTCGTTCGACGCCGTCAGTCAGCTCGGCTTCCTCGCCGCGAAGACGTCGACGATCGAACTGGCGTCGGGCATCTTCCAGATCTACACCCGCACCCCGAGCCTGACGGCGATGACGGCGGCCGGTCTGGACTACGTCTCGAACGGCCGGTTCGTGATGGGCATCGGGGCGTCGGGCCCGCAGGTGATCGAGGGCTTCCACGGTGTCAAGTACGACGCCCCGCTCGGCCGCACCCGCGAGCTGATCGACATCTGCCGCCAGGTGTGGCGCCGCGAGAAGGTCCAGTACCAGGGCAAGTACTACCAGGTCCCGCTCCCCGCCGATCAGGGCACGGGTCTCGGCAAGCCGCTCAAGCTGATCAATCATCCTGTGCGTGAGCGGATTCCGATCGTCATCGCCTCCCTCGGTCCGAAGAACGTCGCGATGACGGCGGAGATCGCCGAGGGCTGGGAGCCGATCTTCTTCCACCCGGAGAAGGCGGAGTCGGTGTGGGGCGAGGCGCTCGCCGCGGGCAAGGCCAAGCGTGACCCGAGCCTGGGCGACCTGCAGATCTACGCGGGCCCCGCGCTGGCGATCGGCGACGACGTCGAGCCGATGCTGCAGTGGATCAAGCCTCATCTCGCGCTGTACATCGGCGGCATGGGCGCCAAGGGAAAGAACTTCTACAACGACCTCGCGTGCCGCTATGGCTACGAGGAAGAGGCCGAGAAGATCCAGGACCTGTATCTGGCCGGCAAGAAGGAAGAGGCCGCCGCGGCCGTGCCCGACGAGCTGGTGCGGGCGGTCTCCCTGATCGGGACCGAGAGCTTCGTCAAGGAGCGCGTCGCCGCCTTCGCCGCGGCCGGCGTGACGACCCTCAACGTGACGCCGATGGCGGCGGACCGCGCCGGGCGAGTGAAGCTGATCGAGCAGTTGCGCGCCATCGTCGACTGACGGCAAACACCTCGGCGAGAGCCCCGGAGTCCTTCTCGGACATCCGGGGCTCTCGCGTCTGCGCCGGGCGCCGTGCTGCGCGTCACCCGCGGCACGGGACCGAAGACCCACACGCCGGACCATCGAAACCGGGACAATGGTCCTCGACCGGTCCGTAAGGGTGAAGGAGAAGCTGAATCCAATGAGCGCAACCGAAGCGATCGTCGTCGCCGTCGACGGATCCGAGGCGGCATCGAACGCGGTGGTGTGGGCGGCTCGTGCCGCCTCGGTGCACCAGCGGCGCCTGCACATCGTGACCGCCGTGCACATCCCCGCGTTCTACTACTCCGAGCCGTACCTGGCCCGCAGCTTCCAGGACGAGCTGCGCGACACCGCGCGCTCCCGCCTCGACAGCGCACAGGTCCTCGCCAAGCAATCCGTCGAGGACCTGCCGTCGATCGAGGTCACCACCGAGCAGCTCGAGGGCCGGCCCGCGCCCATGCTGATCGACCTGTCGGAGCAGGCGTGGATGGTGGTCCTCGGCTCGCACGGGCACGGCGAGATCACCGGCCTGGTCGTCGGCTCCGTGACCGCCGCGGTGGCCGCGCACACCGCCTGCCCCATCGTGGTCGTCCGCGGCCGCACCCTCGACGGGCGCCCGCCCACCGAGGGGCCGATCGTCGTCGGCGTCGACGGCTCGGAGTCGTGCAAGCCGGCCGTCGCGGCTGCGTTCGAGGAGGCCGCGATGCGCGATGCCGCGTTGATCGCGGTCAACGTGTGGAGCGATGTGAGTGTGCAGCCGTCGCTCGGCGCCACCCCCGACGATCCGCACTGGAGCAGCATCCAGACCGGGGAGGAAGTGGTGCTCTCCGAGCGGCTCGCGGGCTGGCAGGAACGCTACCCGGACGTCGACGTCGAGCGCGTCGTCGCGCGTGACCGTCCGGTGCGCGTGCTCAGCGAGTACGCCGAGCAGGCGCAGCTGATCGTGGTCGGTACCCGTGGTCGCGGTGGTTTCAAGGGCATGCTGCTCGGCTCCACCAGCCGCGCGATGCTGCACACCGCCGACTGCCCGGTGCTGATCGTGCCGTCCGGAAACGTCGACTAGAACTACCGACTCCGACACTGGGGCCGTGGAACCGTCGGTTCCACGGCCCCAGTGTCGTTGCTGCCTCGCCCGATCCCATTGCCACGGTTTGGCTCGAAGCCGTGCACGACACCGCTCGCCCCATCCGCCCGAGCGTCGCACGATTGCTCGGTACTGCCGAGGATTCGATCGCGACCACAGTCGCGGCGGGGCAGGTCAACTCGCCCGCAACCGCGGGGCGCGGGTAGTCGGCACCGCGTCGCCGCGAAACCACGAGCACCTGGCCGTCTTCGGTGCGACCCCGATCGACTACACCGGTGACTGGGAGCAGGCTGCGATCGACGCCGAGATCGCCGCGGCGCAAGATCTCTCCGCCGCCGGACACGTCCGCGGCAAGCTGCTCCTCGAGATCGTCCCGCAGTAGGGCCCACCTGCCGTACCGGGGCTGCCGGGGTCGACGAGTGGTTCGTCAGGTCCCGGACAGCGCGAGCATCCGATAGCCCGACTCGTTGAGCGAGTGGTGGTGCGGCCAGCGGGTCGCGGTCCACTCCGGATCGTTGTGAGCGGCCACCAGCGCGGCGGTCGTCGCCGAGTGCAGATCGAACTCGAGTCCGCGGCGTAGTTGGCGTGCCTCGCCGGGGTCGGGTGCGGCGTCGATCTGTTCGAGCGTGGCCGCGACCCGGGCGTCGGCGTCGTCGAGGATCCGGCGGTACGACATCGGCAGCACCGTCCACAGCACGACGACGGCGACGACGACGCCGATCACCGTCTCGAGCAGACGGTCGCGGGTCACTCCGGTCAGGTCGTCCGGCGACCCGAGCCCGCCGAGCAGCAGGGCGAGGATCGTGATGAACACCATCGCCAGTCCGTAGTTGCGGACGAGGTACGCCTGGATTCCTGCCATCGACGCGGCCAGCACGAGCACGAGCGTCACGCCGTTCGGGTCGATCGGGGTCAGCGCGGCGAGGATCACCAGGCCCAGCACGGTTCCCGCGAAGCGGTGCACGGCTCGATAGGTACCCAGGATTCGGTCCGGGCCCTGGTGCAGGATCATCGCGGCGGTGATGACCGCCCAATCCGGCCGGGCGACACCGAGAACCATTGCGAGGGCCCCGGCCGCAGGACACGCGACGAGCAGGCGCACGACGATGAGCGCCGACCGGCCCCGCAGGTGTGCCGCCCGGCCGAGCCGGAATCGGATGGTCGGGCGCGGGGCAGGGACTCGTCGCGACAGATCCTCGGCGTCGGCATCGAGAATCGCCGCGCTGCCGTGCAACAACGAGACGCAGCGGTCCTGGGCTGCGAGCAGATCCCGGGTGTGGGGGTGATCCCGGGCGGCGATGCCGGCGTCGTGCAGACACTGCCATGCCGCGTGGACGGCCTTGACGGCTGCGTGCCGCCGCGCCGCCGATCCCTGATCGTGGTCGAAGGCATCGACCGCCGCGATCGCCGATGCGATCGCCGCGCGTTCGGGTGTGCGCGGCCGCAGCAGGCACCCCGACATCGCGATGGGCACCGCGGTGGCCGCTCCGACCGCGGTCCAGGCGACGACGTGGCCGACGGGAACACCGGCCGCGGGCAACGCCGACGCGATCTCCACGGCGAGCAGCGGGAGGAACGCGCCCGGTGCACCGATCCGGAGCGCGTCGACCGTGAAAGCGGCAACGGCCACGAACACCGACATCGCGAGCACCAGCGCCATCGGCCACAGTGCGGACCCGCCCGAGGCGGCCGCATCGTGGACCGCGCTGCCGACGACCGCGCCGAGGGCGGCCGCGACCACCATCACGCCCGCAGCCGCCGAGACCGCCCGCCACCGCACCCGGTACGGCCGGCCCTCGCCGTACACCACCGCGAAGGCGCCGAGCGTCGCCGTCGCGGCCGCCAGGTCGTGGCCGAGCGCGATCCCGGCGAGAGCGGGCAGGGCGACGGCCACGGCCGCCCGCATCGTCCCCGGCCAGTGTCGTCCGACCCGCGGCACGCGCACCAGCGCGGGCCACGCGCGGGCCGGCGTGGGAATCGGGGGAGGGACTTCGATCGACACGGCTGCTTACGTTACGAAACGATCCGGGCAGTGATCGAATCAGACAAAACGGCGCCCTCGGTCGGTGCCCGCGGGCACCGGTGACGGGAGTCCGTTCGGATGGTGTGTGCCGGGGCGTGCGCGAGCCTCCCCGCCTTCGTGATTCCTCCCCTCATCGGACCGGATCGGAGTTAAATAGATTCGGCCAGGCGCAAGGGATTTCGACACGAGGAAGCACAGCCAAGTCCACCGCCCACCCGCACCGGTCCGGTGCCACCTGCGGGAGGCAGATCGTTTCGGGGATGCGCGATGAACGAAGCAGCCTTGGGAGTCCACGCGAGCGGTAGCAAGCCCGCCGTGACCCGACCGGAACCGTCCGAACCGATCGACGACGACTCGGGTGGCGGTCTCGATGTCAGCGGTGCCGGCGTCACCTTGCCGACACTGCTCGCGGTCGCGCGACTGACGCCCCCGCAGGCCGCGCAGCTGGTCGCGGACCTGGTCGGGCAGGTCGAACTCGCGGGCACGCGCCGGGGCCGCCCGGTGACATTGCAAGACGACGCCGTCATGGTGTCCGACGGTGGACGGCTCACGATCGACGGCGTCACGTCCCGCATCGAAGTGGACGACGCGATCGTCGGCCTGATCCGGAGTATCGCGACCAATTGCCGGGGGTCGGGTTTCGGTGACCTTCTGTCCGAATCCGTTTCGGGTGCAACGGATCCGGAAGGACTGATTCGCCGGGTTCGTCGGGTGATCGATCCCGAGCTCGACCCGGTCGGCGAGTCCCGGCGGAGGCGTCAGATCGGCGAACTCGTCCGGGCGACGACGGGACGGTCGCGGCCGGGAAGTCGGGCAGTGGACGATCGGGAAGCTTCGACCGATGTACCGGACGGTCCGTCCGTGCCGGCCGGATCGCTCGTGACGAGTACCGGTTGGTATCCGCCGGTCCGAAGCCCCTGGCACAGTCGTCGGCGTCGGCCTTCCCGTCGTCAGGGCCTGTACGTCGTGCTTGCCCTCGTCGTTCTCGCCGGGTCGGCCGCGGCGGCTCCGCGCGCCTGGGACCAGTTGAGCCGGGGCTGGGACGCCTTGGTCCATCCGGTGAACACCTCGTCCGCGCAGAACCGCATCGAGCCGGTGTCGCCGCCGCCGCCCGCGCCGGCGGACCCGGCCGCGGGAGGCGGTGTCGCGCCGGCGCTCGTCGACATGGGTGCTCCGCCCGCCGCTGGTCAGATAACCAGGGTCACAGCAAGTTTCGCCGACGGGTCGTGCAGCCCCGGCAAGCCGTGCGCGGTACGGGTGGACGTCGGTCTCGATCCGTCGACGGTCGGTGCGGTCACCTGGAAGCTGAACGTTTACGACCGGTGCACCGGTGAGGTGCGCGAGGGCGGGGACGTCACCATCCCGGCCGAGCCGGGGCGGGACGGTGTCTACGGTCTGAGCCGGACCACGCTGCCGGACGCTTCCGCCCTGGGCATCGCCGCGGTCACGAGCGCGCCGGCGGTCGCCGCGTCGGAGCCGCTGTACGTGCCCGCCGAGAACGCGGTCTGCCGATGAGCGGCGACGGCGGCCGGGTGCGGGGACACGATCGCGAGTCCGACCCCTGGATCGTTGCGGCGGCGGTCGTCCTCGCGGTCCTCGGCCTGCTCAACCTGGTCTCGATCGGGTTCACGTCGCAGGCGATCCGCCATGCGTTGTTCACCGTGATCGGACTCGGGTTGATGTGGGTCGTCTCGCGCATGCGGGTGAACAATCTGGCCCGGTTCGGATGGGTGACCCTCGGGGTCTCGGTCGTGATGCTGGCGGCCGTGCCGCTCGTCGGCGTCGCGGTCAAGGGCGCTCAGCGATGGCTGGACTTCGGCCTGTTCACCGTTCAGCCGTCCGAGATCGCCAAGCTCGGTCTGGTCGTGGTGTCGGCAACCATCCTGGCCGGCGGCTACACGTTCGGCCGGTTGACGGCGGCGTTGGCGATCGCGGGTGCCGTCGTGGCACTCGTCGCGTTGCAACCCGACCTGTCGAGTGCCGTGGTGCTCGTCGCGATCGCGCTGTTGATGCTGGTCCTGGCAAGGGTGCCGGCGGCGCCGCTGATGCCGTTGTTCGCGCTGGGGATCGCCGCGCTGCCCATCGCCGTGCTCTTCCTCCGCCCGTACCAGCTCGAACGGATCCAGACGTTCATCTCGAGCGATGCCGATCCGAGCGGGTCGGGTTGGGCGTCGATGCAGGCCGACATCGCGATCGGCAGCGGTGGTCTGTGGGGCCTGGCGCGCGACCCCATCTACGACCTGCGAGCGGCCTACCTTCCCGAAGCCGAGCACGACCTCGCGTTCGCGAGCGTCGTGTACGGGTGGGGGCTGTTCGCCGGTATCGCCGTCATCGCGGCCAGCCTGGTGATCACGTGGCGTGCCGCGCTCGCCGCGCGCCGCGCCCGGACCCGGGAAGCCGCACTCGTGGCGGCGGGCGTCGGCGGGCTGTTCGGGATCCACGCGGTGCTGTCCATCGGGGCGAGTCTGTCGGTGCTGCCCCAGACCGGCATGCCGCTCCCGATGTTCAGCTACGGCGGCACCGTCGCGGTCGTCGGATTCGTCGCGATCGGGCTCGTGCTCGCGGTGCGCCGCGACGGTGTCGGCCGGCCGCTGTGGTCGCAGCCGTCCACCCGTCGGCGCCGGCCGCGGGGCGTCACGGCGGGTTCCCTCGCGGTCACCGCGCTCCTCGTGGCGATGTCGGTGTTCGCCTGGCAGTTGCAGAGCGACCGCGGTCCGGAATTGCGCGCGTTGAGCGATACCCAGATGACCCGCTGCATCCGTCTGCCCGCCGAACGGGGCGAGATCCTGGACCGGAACGGTGTGCCGCTGGCGACCAACGTTCCCGAGTACTCCATCTCGGTGGTCAGTCGTATGTTCGACGAGGACGACTCCGGGGAGCGCAGCTTGCTTGCCGGGCTGCTGGGTGAGCCCGACACCGAGCTGGCGACAACCCTGGCGGACGGCGGCGAAGGGGAGATGCAGGCCGTCGTCGGCCAGGTTCCGCCCGATCAGGCGCGTCGGATCATCGATGCGAAGCTGCCCGGCGTGCTCGTCGTCCCCTCCGGGAAGCGGCACTATCCGTACGGCACCACACTCGCCTCCGTCCTCGGCTACGTCGGCGTCGGTGATCCGCAGGACATGGAACGTTGGCCGCAGCTCGCACTCGGGTCGAGGGTCGGCCGAGCGGGTCTCGAGAAGCAGTACGACGCGCTGCTCCGCGGCACCGACGGCAGGCAGTGCGTCTACGTCGATCCCGCCGGAAACCTGGTCGGACCCGCCGAGCGCGTGGATCCGGTACCGGGCCACGACCTGCGCCTCCATCTGGACATCGGGCTGCAGACCCTGGCGACGGATGCACTGGCCCAGGCGGTCCGCAGCAGCGGAGGCGACCTCGGCGCGGCGGTGGTGATGGACGCGCGCACCGGTGGGGTGCTCGCGCTCGCCAGCGTGCCCGGGTACGACAACAATGTCTACGGTCCCCCCGTCGACGCCGTCGCGCTGGCCGCCCAGACCGAGGGCGCCGGGCCCGGACGGATGCTCAACCACGCCTACCAGACCGCCGCGCCGCCCGGCTCGACCTTCAAGATCGTCGTGGCGTCGGCGAACCAGGAGGATCAGGTTCTGGACCCGGAGCAGGTGATCGAGACCGGCGCCGCCTACAGCTACGGCGGGCACACGTTCGCGAACTGGCAGCCGATGGGGCCCAACAAACTGTTGGGCGCGATCCAGTGGTCGGACAACGTGTACTTCTACAAGCTCGGCGAGCTCCTCGGTCCCGAGCGGATGGCGAAGACCGCCTCCGAACTCGGAGTGGGCAGCCGATCCGGGATCGACCTGCCCGGCGAGTCCGCGGGGTTCCTGGGCACACCGGAGAACGTCGGCGACATCGGTGGCACCTGGTATCCCGGCTCGACGCTGTTGATGGGTATCGGGCAGGGCACGGTGATCGCAACCCCGATCCAGGTGGCGCGGTGGACGTCCGGCATCGCGACCGGAGCGATCGTCACCCCGCAGCTCGCCGCCGCCGATGCGACCGGCGACGGGGCACCGATTCCGACGGGGGAGCCGCAGCGGCTTCCCTTCGCCGACAAGCTCGGTCCCGTCCGCGCGGGGATGCGGGCATCCGCCTCCGCAGGCACGGCCGGACAGCTCGCCACGCTGCCGGTGACGGCCGGCGCCAAGACCGGCACGGCGGAGGATCCGTCGGCGCCAGGCGGTCTCAACGCCTGGTTCTCCGCGGTGGTGCCCTTCGAGTCCCCCGAAATCGTTGTCACGGCGCTGGTTCGTGGCGGTGGATTCGGATCGGCGACGTCCGGTCCCGTGGTCAAGGCGCTCCTGGAGCGTTACCTCGCGGGGCGACCGGCACCGGCGCCGGGTCGGTGATAGCTGTTGTGGGGTCGGTGATAGCTGTTGTGGGTGATCC
>NZ_JBFRDL010000080.1:0-11696 GCF_052113525.1 Rhodococcus sp. TAF43 | reverse complement strand
GAAGACTTCGGCGGGGGTCTTCCAGCCGAGGATCTTGCGGGGTCGGTTGTTGACAGCGAATGCAACAGCTTCGAGGTCCTCCGCAGACCAGCGCGACAGATCGGTTCCCTTCGGGAAGTACTGGCGCAGCAGCCCGTTCATATTCTCGTTCGTGGGTCGCYGCCACGGGGAGTGTGGATCGGCGAAGAACACTCTCGTGCCGGTATCGAGTGTGAACTGGGCATGTCCGGAGAGCTCTTTCCCGCGGTCCCAGGTCAGGGTCTTGCGGAGCTGTCCGGGGAGCCTCGTCATCGAGGTCGCCAGAGCGGCGTTCATCGCGACAGCGCCGTWACCGCCTAGCGACGTACCGTTCTTCACGGGTGGTTTCTCGCCCCAGCCTTCCAGCCGAGGAAGATGCACGAGGAGGACGGATCGGCTGCTGCGCTCGACGAGCGTGCCTATCGCGGATCGGCCGGTGCCGATGATCAGATCGCCCTCCCAGTGGCCGGGGACCGCGCGATCGGCGGCTTCAGCTGGATGTTGTGAGAGAACGACATTCGCGTTGACATGCCCTTGTGGCTTGTTCTGCGACCGTGCCCGAGGCTCCCGCAGCGCGCGKCCGGTACGCAGGCACGTCACCAGTTCGCGTTTGAGCGCGCCACGGCCCTCGATGAACAGCGACTGGTAGATCGCCTCATGGCTGATGCGCATGGACTCATCATCAGGGAAATCCACCTTCAGCCGCTGCGATATCTGTTCCGGGCTCCACGCCATCGCCCACTTCCGGTCCTGCCGATGCGGCTTGTTCAACCCCTTCCACGTTGGTGTCGCCGGGCCCGTGGCCACGCTGCCATCGGGGCACCGAACGCTGCCGGCAAGGCGCTCCTGCACGTACTCACGCAACACGTCGTTGCCCACCAGCTTTGCGGTCTTCGGACGATTCGCCGCCTGCTGCGCCTTCCACTGCGCCACCAGGGCCCGGTAGACCTGCTTTCCGCTCCGGGTCGCTGCATTGCGCCGAAGCTCACGTGAAATCGTCCCCGGGTCCCGTCCGATCCTGCGGGCGATCTCACGGACACCGACATCCTGCGCTCGCAGTAGCGCGATCTCCTCACGCTCAGCGAATGACAGGTAGCGGCCCGTGGGCTCGGCCAGGCTGATCGGCGGCATTCCGCCAGCGTGACGGAACCAGCGGGACCCGACCGGCCACGACACGCCAACAGCTTCCGCCGCCTGCAACGTCGTCACGCCCGAAGCGATCCGCCGCCAGAAGTCCCGCTGCACCGCACGCGATGGCTCTGGCCGGCCYGGTGAACGCATCGGCGGCCTCAGCGCCCGATCCGCCGCCCACTGCCGCCGCGCACCCGAAGGCGCTTCCGACATCCGCTTCCCACCACGTCCCATCGCACACCTCCATGATCGAGGTGTTGCGACGACCGGTTGAATCCGCCTTGCGACCCGCGATCGTGGTGATGAATCAGTCCGGACAGGTCGTCGATGCCCTCGCGATGCCGGGTCCAGATCGCGTGTTCGATCGCGTCGAGCACCAGCTGCGAGGTCATGGTGGTCGCGGTGCGCCACCCGACGATYCGGCGGGCGTASGCATCGATCACGAACGCCACATACACCCASCCGGACCAMGTCGACACGTACGTGAAGTCCGCTACCTACAACACATTTGGTGCTTCGGGGCAGAACTGGCGTTGCACCAGATCGTCGGGACGCCCCGCCTGGGGATCGGCGATCGTGGTGCGTTTGGTCTTGCCGCGGCGGGCTCCCTCGAGGCCGAGGTCGCCCATCAGGCGTTCGACCGCGCAGCGGGCCACCGCGATGCCCTCCCGGTGGCATTGCAGCCACACTTTCTGGGCGCCGTAAACCGAGTAGTTCTCCCGGTGAACACGGGTAATCTCGACTTTGAGCTCCTCGTCACGGATCTGACGCCTGCACGGCAGCCGCCGGCGGGCACAGAAGTCGTAGTAGGTGGACGGCGCGATCTTGCAGCCATGTGCGGTCAGCACGCGGCAGATCGGCTCGATGCCGTACTCCTGCTTATGTTCGTCGATGTAGTCAACGATCACCGATTGCGGCGGTCGAGCTCCGCCGCGAAGAAAGTCGATGCAGACTTCAGAATATCGTTGGCGCGCTTGAGTTCTCGATTCTCAGCTCGGAGCTTCCGGAGTTCCTCGGCCATCTCGCTGGTCACCCCGGGACGCTTCCCCGCGTCGACCTGATCGCGACGAACCCAGTTCAACAGGGTCTGTGCCGASCCGATGCCCAACTTGTCGGCAACCGACTCGATCGCCGCCCACTCCGACGAATACTCGCCACGCACCTCGGCGACCATCCGCACCGCCCGCTCACGCAGCTCGGCCGGGTACTTCCTCGAACCTGACATGACTCCATCCTTCACAAGAGATGAAGTCTCCGGACTCACCGGGGCGATTCACAAGTTCGGTTGCGAACTGCGCGAGTTCAACGGAGAAGAAGACCACATCCACCTCCTCATCAGCTTCCCCGCCACAGTCCAACTGTCCCGCCTGATCAACTCCCTCAAAGGCGTCTCCTCGAGGCATCTGCGACGCGACCACGCAGATCACCTCGACCACTATCTGTGGGGAGGACACCTCTGGTCACGCTCCTACTACTGCGGAACCGCAGGCGGCGCACCACTTTCAACGATCGCCGAGTACGTCCAGTCCCAACGACGGCCCACCTGAACAACGGCGATTCACCTCCACCCTGAACGGTGGAGCACTCTCACAAATGCCAGGTAGATTCGATGGCAGCCGTCACTGGACCGCCCCGTCCGGCGACGGTGCCGGGGAGGCGGAGCGTTAGCGATATTCCCCCAGCGGAGATCCCCCTCTGTTCCGCCTCCCCCCACTCTTCCTCGGCAGATCGCGGCCTACTTCTTGCTCGTCAGGTGCCAACGCCCGCATGGACACCGATACGAACGCCGCGGCGACTTCAACTCACGATGCCCATTGCGGCCAGCCCGTGAAAGTGCGAGTGCTGCTGCTGCACTATCGCGGTACTTCACCTTGTCCGGCGTGGGACACCGTCGACGCTCCACCTCCCGACCGGCCAGCGGCTGTCGGCCACCTTGGTAGGAGATCCGGCGACCGCCGAGCTCGTCGAGAGCCGACCGGAGCGACATCGCGTCCTGATCAGCGAACTCGTCGAGCAACGTTTGACCGTAGTACGCCGAGGTTGGCACGACGCGACATTGCAAAGCCGCTTGCCGGGCACTGAGAACGTCACGGTCGATGAACGCCAGATGCGGACTTACTACGCGCTCGTTGATCCACACCGCGCCGACCGGTGTGCCTCCGACGTCGAGCACCAGCCTCAGCGCATCGACATCCCTGAATCGCCGAGCCATCTTTCCCCCTCTCCGGACGACCCTATCGTCGCCCCGTCGACGCGAGCCTGTACGCGAGAGTGCCGAAAACCCGATGCGGAATCAGATCCGACCCTCGCATGATGCGCGCAGTAGCTGTGAGACCGTCAGACAACGCGGACTGGAAGCATGTCCGAACGCACAGCGCTGATCTGCACCAGCTGCCCGGTCTGCGGAGCCTCGATCATGCGCCCCTCTCCGAGGTAGATCGCGACGTGGTTGGCGCCATCGGCCTGCCAGTTCCCGAACCGTAGATCGCCCGGCTGCGCCTCGCCCCACGGCACCTGCCTACCGGAAGTGAACTGCACTTGCGATGTGCGCGGGAGCAGGATTCGGCCTCCAGTCGCCTGGTAGACCGCGAAACGCGTCAGTCCAGAGCAGTCGAAACCAGCTGTCGGACCCCCGGTTCCGTCGCCCATGGTCGGACCATCGAGTGCGCCTCCACCCCACTGGTAGGGCAAGCCGATCGCGGTCAACGCGGCTTCGATGATGCGGCGCGCTGCCTCGACGTCGCGGGGAAGGGTCGGGTCGAATACCAGATCTGGCAGTGCCAGCGAACCGCTGAACACCGTTCCTAGCCCGGAGAGCGAAGGGATCGAGGCCGCCGGCGGGGTGGCTACCGTGACGGGAGATGCAGCTGCCTGCAGATCGGGCGCACCGTGAGGTGATGGCGCGTCGGACTCGACAGGAGACGGGTCCGACGGCGGTAGCTGCGGATCGGTGACACGACCAGGCACCTCGAGGCCGGGGACGAGCGCACCGACCGCCTCATTCCAGTGATCGATGACCGGCGGCGGCACATCCTGAAGGTACGGCGCGAGCGCCTCCTGCATTTGCGGTGCCGCACTCTGTACCGCTTCGACGATTTGCGCACTGGTTTCTTCGACGACGGGCGGCACCGCGGCACCCTGGATCGCTGCTCCGGCAGCGGCCGCACCGGCGACCAGAAGAGAAACTGGATCGAAAGACATGAGAGCTCCTCGCTGAGTGACGTTGCGCCGGTTGACGTTCCGACGCTTCTGATCGATTCAACGGAAATGTAGATCGAACCCAGGACACTACGAACACGACGCAAATCGTCGACGGAGCTCCGTACGACCCGCCGATCAGATCCGTGACCGCACCGCACTCGATGCCACCGACCTGACCCGAACTCATCCCGGAGGCTCACAGCGTGGCCGACGCCCCAACGGCCAGCGCTAAGCCCGAATCCACCGATCAGGTTGATTAGTAGTCGGTTTCRCAATTGAATCATCGTCCGCGATTGTGGACATGAGTGCGCTCCCGACCACCGATGTCGGTTGTTCCACTGGTTTCCTTAGGTCGTGCCGTGTGCGGCTGTGGTCAGGTGGCTGTCTGATTGGGTGGGGCCCGCAGACGCTGGTGAACAGCGTGGTCCATGCGGTTGCCCAGGGCCAGGATCGAGGTAGGTGCAGGGTCCGTTGTCGTGCGGAGGAGGCGATCCGGGCTGGGACGGTAATCAGTGTGCGGCGGATCGTCGCCGTGGCGGCCTTGGCGAGCGTGCCGCCGGCGATGGTTGCGGCTGCTCGGGTGAGGTTGAATGCCATGGCGGCCAGCGTCAGCCATGCGCTGTTGGCAGTGAATTTCCCTGAGGGCATGTGCGCCAGGGGTCCGTTCTTCAAGTCGGAGTGAACCTGCTCGATGATCGCGTGATGCCGGTGGGTCTTGTCCGCCATGACTGTGTCGAGTTCTGCGCGGTCGGTGGTGGTGAAGAAGGCGTGGAATCGCCAGGTGTCGAACAACGACTCTTGTCCATCGTTGGCTTTCGTGCGCAGATCGGGGATCCGTCGAACGACCAGGCGCCCGCAAACCTGCTCGCTCGCCTTCCTCGAGGTGAATGCGGTGAACGGAACTTCGGCGACCTCGGCCTGGGAGATCCACTGGCCGGTCGGCTCGTCGTAGACGGCGTCGGTGTACTCGATCGGAACCCATGCGTCAGCTTCGATCTGCGCGATGGCGGCACGGACCTTGGGATCGAGGCGAACGGTGACTGATACGTCCGCGCCGCCCTTGATTGCGGCCCCGATTGTCGCGTGCCCGTAGAACGCTGAATCGGCGCGCAGCAGTATGTGGCTCGGCGCATCCGGGCGGCGTAGACGACGAACCGTAGCGAGAGTGTCAGCCACGATGCGGGTGGCTCCACGCGGTGATCCGCAAGAGCCCTTACGTAGGCGCTGTGAGGCGATCACGGGTGCGGCCTGTTCGGTGGTGATCGTCGCGAACAGTGCGTTCAAGCCGCGGACACCGGAGTATCCGTAGCCGGAGCCCTCCTTCTTATACCCGTGGACCTCGATGATCGTGTCGTCGACGTCGACGAGAACCCGGTCGGTGTTGATCCCGGCAACCAGTGGTGTTCGGGCCGCGAGGTTTGCCAGTAGCCGTGATGCGACAGCGTCGAGTTGCCGGACATGCCCGAATCTGAATGCTCGCAGGAACGAGCCGAGCGTGGAAGGCGCATAGGGTCGCTCAAGAATTTTGTTCATCGCGCCGTGCCGTAGAAGCGCCATATCGTCGATGCTGTCGGCACCGGCGATCATCCCTGCCACCATCGAGGTGACTTTCAACCCGGCGTTGGCTCCCTTGTCAGTCGGCACACTCAGATGTTCATCGGCCAATGCTCCCAGGCCGGTCACGCGTGCAAGTCGCACGAGCGGTTCGAGGCCCGCGTAAGCAAGCAGATTCGGATCATCGAACCGGATCGCGGTGACCGGGCGTGATGGCGAGAGGTGAGTCATCACAGACGGTGCGCGGCGCTATCGATCTCCTCGCGTGGCCTTGTCTGCTTCGGTGCTGTTGGCCTCTGCCGCTCGAGCGGCGACCGCGAGGACTGACACAAGCGTGGCGATGATCGCTGCGGCAACGATGGCGGCGCTGTATCCCTGGACGAGGCGCTCCAACGAGTCCGCTGCGTTCGAGTGCGCGGTCACCGTGGCGGCGGTGGTCGCCAAGATCGCGAGTCCGACCGCACCGCCTGTTCCCCGCGCGGTGTTGACCAGTCCCGAGGCGAGGCCCGCGTGCTCGGCGTCGATGCCAGTGGTGGCCAGGGCGACGCAGGGCATGATGACGATGCTCGCCCCAGCAGCCCACACGAGCGTGGGTCCGAGAATGTGCAGAACATATCCGCTGTGCGCGGTGATGGTGGCGAGCCAGACGAGCCCGGCCGCCATCAGAAGGCCTCTCCCGGCGATGAGACGGCGTACCCCGAATGCGGCAAGCAGCGACCTCGAGGCGAGCGCACCGAGCGTGAGCACGATGCTCATCGGTACCAGCGCGAGACCGGTCCGCAGTGGACTTTGTCCGAGGACTTGCTGCAGGTAGAGCGACAAGAAGTACATCGTGGCGGTCATGATTGCGCCGAGCCCGGCGATGACGGTGTTCGCGACCACGATGTTGCGCCGGCGCAGGATCGACAAGGGCACAAGTGGATTCGAGCTGCGCCGCTCGACGAGAACGAACAGTCCGAGAAGAGCGACCGCGGCACCAAGGGGCACTACGACGTAGGCCGACGCCCAGCCGTGCACCCCGGCTTGGGAGATGCCATAGGTCAGCACCCCGACACCGAGGGTGACCGTCACCGCGCCGGGCTCGTCGAGCGCCCACCTCGCACGCACCTGCGCCGGCGCGAGGGTCGCCGTCGCCAAGAACCACAACAACACGCCGATGGGGACGTTGATGAGCAGTACCCAGCGCCAACCCAGGGCACCGGTGATCACACCGCCGAGCACCAAGCCGAGCGCACCGGCCGAGCTGGAGGTGGCGCTCCAGATCGCCAACGCGCGAGCACGGCGGTCGCCGGTGTGGGTCGCGGTGAGCAGGCTCAGGCTGATCGGCGCCAACGCCGCCGCACCGACACCCTGCGCCAGACGCGCCGCGATCAGCACAGTCGGGTCGTGAGCGAGACCGCCCGCGAGGCTGGCGAGGGTGAACACCGCGATTCCCGCGAGGAAGACTCGCCGGTGACCGATGAAATCGGCGGCACGGGCGGCCAGCAGCAACAAGCCGCCGAAGGTGACCAGATACCCATTGACGACCCACTGCAGCGCCGATGGCGACATGCCCAGATCGATGCGTATCTGGGGCAGAGCCACGTTCACCACCAGCCCGTCCAGGATCACCATCAGCTGCGCGCCACACGCCAGGACGAGCACCACGGCCAATGGGACACGGGGCTTCGCCACCGAGGACGACTGGTAAACAATGTTCACTTGGGTGACGGTAGAGCGTGCCCGAGGCGGTGGTCAACCCCTCCGTCGTAGGCTCGACAGCCATGGCTGCACGCGGACTGACCCGGGACCGACTCGTGGCGATCGCCCATGGCTACGTGACCGAGCACGGCCTCGACGCCCTGACGATGCGGCGTCTGGCAGTCGCCGCCGGCGTCTCCCCGGGCGCCATCTACAAGCATTTCCGCGACCAACGCGACCTGCGCCGCGCGATGGCCGACGCCGTCTACGCCACCATCGATCTGTCCGACATCGACACCGACCGGCCGACTGCCGAACAGGTCATCGCCTGCTGCATGCGCATGCGGGCCGCGATGCTGCAGTTTCGAGACGGCGGCCGCATCGTCGCCGGCTCCTACTCGCCGTTCGCCGCGACGGCGGCTCTCGGTGCAACACTGCGCACACTCCTGCACGCGATCGCCCTTCCGTCCTTCGACGCCGGGAACCTCGCATACGTGCTGCGCAACTTCACCGTCGGATTCGTCATCGAGGAGCAGGCCTACCTCGGTCTGGTCGCCAACGGCGAATGGGACAGTCTCATTCAGATGCCTCCCGGCCACGAACTAGTCGAACCGGACGGCGTCTCCGACGCCATCACCATCCTCGGCGACAACCGCGACCAACGGTTTCGCGCAGGCATCGAAGCGATCCTCGCCGGAACCGTCGCCTAGCCCAAGCCCGGCACCAGTCGCTAGGGAGTCGCACATCCCCGGCCTGCGGCCTGCCATTCTATGCTTCCGTAGCGCCCCGACCAGCCACGAACGACCATCACCTGCCAGGTGAAGCGGCAGACAGGCTCAGACGCACTCAAATCATCTGAACGGCAACATGTTCCGAGCGAAGACCTTTTACCTATCCCAAAGGATCGGTGGATTCAGGCTAAGTAGATCGCGACTGCCCGAACTGTCCTGGCTACTGTGCACCATGCAGCAATGAGCTCAGCAGATGAGACGAACGAGCAGCCCCCCACGTCGTGGCAATCGCGTGGCCTGTGCAGGAGGCACCCCGAATTGTTCTTCCCCCGACAAGGCGACGGCGCCAGCAACAAGAAGGCGAAGATGCTCTGCCAGCAGTGCCCCGTCCTCACCAGCTGCCTCGAACACGCCCTGCAGTGCAACGAGAGGTATGGCATCTGGGGCGGAATGAGCCCCGCGGAGCGCCAGAGCCTACGGAAGGCCAGGCGCAGCGGATCCGCAGCCTAGCTGTGCAACTGAAGGAGGCCTATGACAACGGGTCTCGTGTTTTCTGTCGGAGCCGTTCGTACAGTGTCTGGCCGGCACCAGAGCCGGACAACCCCACCGCACCCGCAACCCTGCGGGAGCGGATCACACAACTCGACACTGAACTCGCCCAACGCAAACGCGCCGAGAACCAGGAGATTCTCAGCGCAACGCTCGCCAAATACGAAGTTCTGCACCAGATGCCAGATCGACCGATGGCTGCCCCTTCTCCGCGATGAACGGCGCCGTGGGTTCACGCTCCGGTAAGCCGAGCCACACACCGGGAGCGTGATCACCCGACTACTCGCCGATCGCACGGGCCTGACAAGCGAGTAATCCGACGCACTGCACCGCCCCGATGTAGTCCACGCCCGTGGCCGGGTCATCGGCAATCTGGCAGTGGCCATCGCCGACGGCGCCACCGCCATGTCCGACATCGTGCCCCTACGTGACCAGCACCGAATCCTCGGACCGGTAGCGTCGCTGTCGAGGGTCGGGGTCGGGGTTCCGGTCGATTGTGCAGATCGAGCCGGAGCCGCGTTGATAGCTGTTTCCACTGGTAGGTGGAGTGGATGTCCATTCAAAACCTTCCGCTCGGCCACCCCTGAGGTCTAGCCTGACCTGACAGGGTCGGGCCGGTCGAGCATCCCCGGGGTTTGCACATGATCCCTAGTAGCCGGATGTGGGTGACTCCCGCTGCAGAGTGGCGGCGCACGATCTGGGCTGTGACCCCCGTGCGACCTCGGCGGACACGGCCCCTGAGAGGAGATGATCGAGA
Source organism: Rhodococcus sp. TAF43 (assembly GCF_052113525.1). Taxonomy (NCBI): domain Bacteria; kingdom Bacillati; phylum Actinomycetota; class Actinomycetes; order Mycobacteriales; family Nocardiaceae; genus Rhodococcus; species Rhodococcus sp. TAF43. The sequence continues at coordinate 2,075 of NZ_JBFRDL010000080.1, read as the reverse complement.
TGCTGGATCCCGGATACTGGGGACCGCTCGGTGTCGCCGTCACGGCGGCGATCGCATGGTGGTACCGGACATTTGGATGAGCCGACCCGACAACGGGCCAAGCACTGATTTGAGCGCCTGGCCCGCTGTCGTGTTGTCAGTTGTTGGTCGGCACGAAGCCCTTGCCCACGGGGTAGGGGCTGCCGGGAGAGTTGATCTCGTTCAGCACCGCCGAGAACTTCACGTACTCGCCCGCGCCACGGTTGTAGCCGACGATCTTGCCGGGATTCGTGTCGATCCATGCAGGACCGCCGCTGTCCCCGTTCCATCCGACCGCCAGGTTGCTCATTCGGGTCGCGTTCTGACCCCAGATGGCCCCGCAGGTGATGCCGGTCGACTGGCCGTCCTTGCACAGGACGCTGAAGTTCGGCGGATTCGCGACCCCGACACCGTCGATGCGGACACCCGGACCGTTCGACTGCAGGATCGCGTCGTCGTTCAACTTGATCACCAGGTAGTCGGTGCCGAACGCCGTGGGGACGTTCCGATCTTCGGGCTGAACGGGGTATCCGGTGCCATTCCAGCTGCGATACGAGATGTGCCCGATCTGCTGACGGGGGCCGTTGTTCGGGGTCTACCGATAGACCGGCGACCCGTCAGGGACCCAACTCCCCGGAAGGTTGTTGACGGTGTCCGGCAGGATGCTCGCGCAGTGCGCTGCCGAGATCGCGACCTTGTTGCCGGAGTTGTCGGTGCCCACGACTGCGAGGGTGCAGTAGTCGCCGTTCGGCTTGTCCGGTGCTGCGTTCGGTGGCTGCGATGCGTGTGGCGTCCAAGCGATGCCGTTCGAGACGACGCCGGTTGCAGCCGAAGCCGCCGGAGCGAATGCGAGCGTCGGCAGGATGAGTGCCGCGATCGACGCGAGGACGATCAAAATGCGCTTCATGATTCTCCTTCTGTTGGTGATTCCGGCGACTTGGGGGAGCTGGTGGACAAAGGGGCTTGCTCCATCGGGAGGACGAACGGCCTGGGAAGCCATATTCAGTTTGCGGCGGGGGTGACTCCCCGGCCGTCTACGGGGCCCTGTGCGGACATGTCGGAGCGCGCCATTACGCGTGGAATGCGCTGACGGCGAGTGCGAGACATCGAGTGTTCTTCTCATTTTTCTGTCCCTCTTCTTGGTGGCAGTGAGGGGTTGCTGATGAACGCCTCATCGCAGTGAAGGATCCGGGCCTCGAATCTTTGATTCGTAGGCACGTCAAATAGAGCCGTTCGGCCCAGATGCTTAATTTTGCGCGATGTCATCGGCTGAAACGAGAGCTGATGAAAGGGGCCTCGGGGGACCTTTCTGTTATTGGGGGGAGGCCGTTGGTGCGCAATATCTAATTTATTGAGGGTGCACTCGTTTCCCGAATATTCGAGCGGTCCGGGAGATCCGCGCTTCCTCGGGTCGAGCCGAGAGAGTCCGGTGCGGGTCTGGTCGACTCGGTCTCGGTGGTGGCCATGTCGGGGCGCCGCGGTGGCCGGGTGGTGCGGTCTACGCGGGGGGAAGGTCCGTTGCCGGCAGAGTCTTTTTGCTGTCCAGAGGCTTTCGCTTGTCGTCGGTATCGGGCGTCGCGTGCGGCCTGCAAGGCGCGGCGTGCAGAGGGGAGGTCTTCGTGGCAGATTCTCAAGTGGGCTGCGCCGGCGCCCCATGCGGTCACGAGGTTTCCGGTGATACCCCGCCAGCCGCAGGTGCAGACGACGACTGTGGAGAATCGTGTGGCATCGATGTAGATGGTGGCCATGTCCTTGCTCCATATCCGTGAAGATCGGTGGTTAGCCTCGATCTTTCGTGAGCGCGGCGTGCCGGCCTGATCGAGTTCGGATTTCTTGTCCCGGTGATGGTTCCGGTTTCCGGACGTGGCGGGGYGGCCGACGCGGTCGGGTTGCGTCGGGKTCCACGGCCCCGAATGATGGTGCTCCTTTCGTCCCGGCGGGGAAGATTTCCGCTGGTCAGGTCACTGTTTTTGGTGTCGTCACGCGTGTGATCGCGGCGACGAGCAGGTCGACGTGGGGTGCGTGGGCGGCGAGTTTGAGGTGGATGCGTGGATGCG
>NZ_JBFRDL010000079.1:0-12847 GCF_052113525.1 Rhodococcus sp. TAF43 | reverse complement strand
CAGAGACAGCGTCATAACCGTAGATGCGCTCCAAACGCAGCGGGCCACCATCGAGCACATCGTCGGCCGGGGCGGGCACGTGGTGATGACGGTGAAGAAGAACCAGCCGACCCTGTATGACGAGTTGAAAGCGTTGCCCTGGAAGGACATTGAGGGAACATCTGATGTCGACCGCAGCCGGGGTCGACGGGTGCGGCGCACGATCAAGGCCGCCGAGGCGCCGGCCGAGGTGGCCGGATTCCCCCTTATCGGGCAGGTCGTGCAGATCCGGCGCACCCGCACCGTGAAGGAGAAAAAGAGTGTTGAGCTGGTCTTTCTGATCTCCTATATGGACGTGGCGCACGCGCAGCCGAAGGAGATCGCGGCGTGGGTGCGGGGGCATTTGGGGGATTGATCACTACCCGGTGCCCGTTCCATGTGGCGGCGAGGCGTCAGTCCTGGGGCTGACCGTCGATCATCTGACGCCGGTCTCAACAATCCGTCAAGTGTCCGATTCTTGTCTCAACATCTCAACATGTCCGATTTTTGTCTCAAGTTTCGGTCTCCGCGGCAGCAGCACCCGCGCGCTCTCGCTCGCTCGAGGCACCAATGGCGGTTCGTTCTGGGCTGCATGTGGATTGGATAGGTTGAGCGGTCGGTAGTCACACCTAACGAGGGCTCCCGATCACACAAGTCTGGAACAATTCCATCCTGTGCGCACTCGGGTCTGCCTACTCGTTCCATCACCCACAACGGCCGTTTCCGGCGGGACGCTAGTTGAGTCCCGCGTAGGAGTGCAGACCCGAGACGACGAAGTTGATGGCGAACATGTTGAACAGTGTGGTGGCGAGGGCGGCGACGTTGATCCACGACGCTCGAAGGGTCCCCCATCCGCTCGTGGCTCGGGCGTGCAGGTAGGCGGCGTAGAGCACCCACGCGATGAAGGAGACGGTCTCCTTCGGATCCCAACCCCAGAAGCGCCCCCACGCGGCTTCGGCCCAGATCGCGCCACAGATGACCCCGACGGTGTAGAGCGGGAAGCCGACGATGGTGGTGCGGTATGCGACCCGATCGAGCAGTTCCGCGGAAGGAAGGCGGTTGGCGAACCACGTGATCGGGCTGCGGGCGCTGTCGCGCCCGTGAACGGCGATGACCTGGAGCAGGCTGGAAGTGCCAGCGAACGTGAGGATCCCACACGCGGACACGATGATTGTTACGTGGATCGCGATCCAGTAGGAACGCAAGGCAGGCACGACAGGAGCGGCGTCGTTGTACATCACGGCTGCTGCGATGAACAGAAGAACGACGACCGGTGCGAGTACGAAGACCGTTAGGTTGCGGATCGGGTACCGCCGCACGGCGACTAGCCAACACGCCACAGTCGCCGCGCACAGGAACAGTGCGTACTCGTAGAGGTTGCCCAGCGGCCACCGGTCGGTCGCCATGCCGCGTAGGACGATTGCCGCCACGTTCAGTGCAAGGGCAACGAGGGTGACCGCGACGGCGGCGCGGCCCGCTCTCTCGCTCTGCGGGCGGATGCTGTCCGCGGCCGGAATCCGCCCAGGCGCATCCGGCGCGGATGCGCCGACGTCGACCATCGCCCTTGCGTCCGCTGCGACTTGGCGGCGAACGGATGTGCCCGCAAAATCGAAAGTCGATAGAACCAGAGCGAGAACGTAGATCGCAAACGCGGACGCGAAAGCGTAGTCGCTGTACTGCGCAAGTGTGGTGTTGACCGGCATGAGTCCCCCTCGTGACCTATCGGCTACTACGCTGGATAGTAGACGGTGGGTCGTTGGACTGGGGGTGGAACGGTCCGTCGCTGGCCTTACGTGACTCCGGGGTCCGGGGTGGATGCATTCCACCGGCAGTCGAGCGGCTTGTAGAAGCCGCTCAAACCGGAACTCGGACCCTGGGCTCACGCGGCCGGACCATCTCCGGCCGGCCAGATCATCCGCTGCGCGCATCGGTGAGCCAAACGGCATTCATGGGAGAACACCCGAGACGAGACCAGACCTCCGACCAGACCGACGACCCACCAACGCGGTGAGGGTGGATGGATGGAGAGAGAGAACTCGCACATCACTGGAGAAGCGCACTTCTAGGGTCGACCACCACAATCCACCCACCTAGTGAAGGGGTTTCGCATGACCAGTTCGTTCACGATTGCTACGCCGGCCCAGACACCTTCGGTGTTCCCTGCTGAGGGATCGGCGGAGTTCGAACGGTTCCTCCCCTGGCTCGAGAGGGCCGGATCCTTTTCGGGACGAACAAGGTAGGCGACGAAGCGGTGTGGGACATGCGGGTCGACCCGCACGCGTTGTTCGCAGGAGCCACCGGTAGTGGAAAGACGGTCGCGGCGACCGTGCCGATCTTCGCTGCCCTGTGCTGCCCCGACATCTACGACCTGATTGTCGTAGATCCGAAGGGCGACTGGGCGTGGACGGCACAGTTCCCGAACACCACGTATGTCACAGAGGCGGAGGTTCCCGATTGTCTAATGCAGGTCGCGAACGCCGCTGCAGATCGCAAGGCACGCGCTGACTGGCTGGACCTGCGGGACCGCGGACTGCTGACCGCGAAGGAGGCCGAAGATCCGAAGTACGAGGACGGCCCCGTGTACAAGCGACTTCTCGTGGTCTTCAGCGACTTCGACGAGCGGAGGCTGCCAGTAGCGGCGAGCGCTGCGCCACATCTCACGGTGTACCCACCTTGCCGAGGTCAATCTGCTCGTGACAGCTCAGCGGCCGAACGCAAACACCATGTCCCACGAGCTCATGGAGAAGCTCGGGCTTCGGCTGTGCTTCCGGAACGTCGACCGGGCAACCAGCATCGTAGTTCTCGGTCATGATCGTGCCGCGAATGACGGGGAGGATGGCCCGCTTCCATACGGTCAAGCGTGGAAGTACAGCGAGTTGTATCCGCTGAATGATCCGATCTTCCACGTCCCGTACTTGCCGATGAAGACGCAGCCGTCGCCGTGGGACAGCTCGGTTGAGCTCGAGGGTGCTGAGGAGAGGGCGCTACGTCACCAGGGGGTGAGCGGCGGCGGGTACGGCCGGGTGGCATCCTGAGCGCCTCGGAACTCCCCAGGGCCCTTCTCGCGTATGTGGCGTTGAGTGCGCGTCACCAGTGGAAGGCCTTGCAGCCCTGGGCCCGCCTGCTCATCGCAGGTGTCGGAGCTATCGTCGTCGCGATCATCATCGCCGTCGCGGCCCCCGGTTTCGTGCACGTCATGAGCCTGCCTGTCATGGGCTCCTAGGTGTGAGCCCCACCCCCCACTAGGCGTGACCAGATTCTTCCCGGCTGCCGCGGACGTGGAAATCTGAGACGAGCGCCTGGGGTAAGAATGCGGATGAGACAGAAGTCGCCCCGCATTTTGAGACGAACAAGGATTTGCAAGCCTTCCCTTGCCTGTGACTCGCGGTGATATGTCGCGGTGTTCTCGCGTCGTTCCTTGGCGGTCCAGAGGGAGATGACCGCCGACGCCTCTTCCCGATCCGGCCGCGCGGGTTCTCGCGGGTCCTGTGGGCATCCATCAAACAGGACACCGGATTGAGCAGGCCCGGTCGAATCCAACTGCGGCACCCACCACGATTCTCGCCGGCCGACAGCCATATCCAGCCTCTTCATGGCATAGCCAGCTGTTCTTCCCGAGGGACGACCGGCAACTGAACTGGTGCAAAGGCCGGGCGGACCGACCGAATCGGGGTCGGGTGTCACATTTCTGTCGCGGTCGGTGTCTTTACGTGTGTGATCGAAGTCGGCGAGAGATCGGGGAGATTGTGGTGATGACGCATGTTGTCGTTGTGGGTGCGGGCTACGCCGGGGGGATGGCGGCCAATCGTGTCGCCTCGGCAGGGATCTCCGATGTCGTGGTGACTGTGATCAATCCTCGATGGGAGTTCGTCGAGCGGATCCGGTTGCACCAGTACGCAGCCGGCAGTGGGCCGCAACAGTCCCACTGGCCGATCTGCTTCACCCCGCTGTCCGGCTTCGCGTTGGGACCGTCGACAGGATCGGCGAGCGGTCGGTGACGTTGAACGACGGCCAGGTGGTTGCTTTCGACTTCCTGGTGTACGCAGCGGGCAGTGGAGCCGATCGGCCCGGCGTCGAACAGAGCGGTGTTTGTGCGGTGACCGGGCTCGGCGCTGCCGAACGGCTACATGCGCGTCTGCGCGCATTACCTGCTGGTGCTCGGATCGTCGTTGTCGGCGGCGGCCTGACCGGGATCGAAACGTCAGCTGAGATCGCAGAGCAGTTCCCCAGGCTCAGAACGCATCTGGTGACGAACACGGTCGCCGCCTCGATGCCCGAGAGAAGCCGTGCCGCAATCGAGGGCACGCTCTCCGCTCTGGGTGTGGCGGTCCAGGCCGGGCTGACTGTGACCGACGTCCGTGCCGGCGGAGTCGACTTGCGCGGCGGCGGGGTCCTCGGCGGGGACTGCATGATCTGGGCGGGTTCGTTCGGGGTGCCCGGCCTTGCCCGGCGCAGCGGGCTTCCGGTGGACCGACTCGGCAGGCTGCGTACCGACGAGTCGTTGGTGTGCGTCGATCACCCGCGAATTGTGGGAGTCGGTGATGCGGCGGCTCCCCCGCAGACGGTTGCCGGCCATATCCGGATGAGTTGCCAGGCTTCGATCCCGATGGGCGCGCACGGCGCCGATACCGTACTCGCACTGCTCGACGGCCGGCCACCGTCGCCATTGTCGATCGGTTTCGTCGGGCAGGCGGTGAGACTGGGGCGCCGCCGCGGGCTGATCCAGGTCACCGGACTGGACGACAGCCCGCGGGCGTTGGCGATCCGCGGCCGAGGGGCCGCGGTAATCAAGGAGGTCGTGTGCCGCTCGGCAGTGCAAATGATCAGCCGGGCCCCACGCCACTACCGGTGGCTGCCGGGGCCGCGGCACAGTGGCGTCGAGATAAGTCAGGCGCAGGAATGCTGAGCACGCAGGTGTTCACCGAATGTCGGCCGCTGCTGTTCACCATTGCCTACGAGATCCTCGGGAGTGCTGCCGATGCCGAGGATGTTGTTCAGGACAGCTTCCTGCGCTGGTGTGCCACCGATCCGGGGACTGTCGAGCGCCCGCGTGCCTATTTGGTGCAGATAGTTACCCGACAGGCCCTCAACCAGATGCGAGGGGTGCAGAGACGCCGGGAGGATTACGTCGGCAGTTGGCTGCCCGAACCGATCTGCACCGCACCCGATGCGGACGAGGACACGCTCCTCGCCGAGTCCGTGTCGATCGCGATGCTGCTCGTGCTCGAGACCTTGAACCCGCACGAGCGGGCGGTGTTCGTGCTCGGCGAGGTGTTCGGGTACCCGCACAAGGAGATCGCCGTCATGGTGGGCAAATCCGATGCCGCCGTCCGGCAGATCGCTCACCGTGCCCGCGAGCACGTCCAGACTCGGCGGCCACGGTTCCAGCCCGACTCACAGTCGAGCCAGACGATCGTGGTGCAGTTCCTGCTCGCTGCCAAGAACGGAGATGTGCAGCAGCTGATGAACCTGATGGCGCCGGGCGTCGTCGAGATCACCGACGGCGGGGGCAAAGTTACCGCGGCACGCAAACCTGTCGTCGGCGCCGAACGGGTCGCTCGCTACATCGTCGGCCTCGCCCGAAAGTCCATTTCCGGATTTGGCGCTGACCTGACGACCTGCAACGCGCTACCCGCCGTGCTGTTCACCGACGACGGGCGGATCGACTCCGTGCTCGTCTTCGATATCGACGACGGCCTCATCCGCGCCCTCTATGCCGTCCGGAATCCCGACAAGCTCGGCCACAGCCGGACTTTCCATCCACTCACACGAATGACAGGACACAACATGGATACGACATCGGCAGGAGAATCATCGTGAATGCACTGATCGTGTGTACGTCCGTCTCGCACGGCAACACCAGAAAGATCGCCGACGTCATGGGCGAGGTGCTGTCTGCGCCGGTCATGGCTCCCGAGCAGGTCGATCCAGCCGCATTGGCAGGCTACGACCTGGTTGGATTCGGGTCCGGGATCTTCCAGATGTCCTTCCACCCACAGCTACAAGAGTTCGTCAGGGCCCTCCCCCCGCAGCCTGCAACCGCGGCATTCCTGTTCTCCACCAGCGGCCTTCCCGAACCTCCGTTCCGGCGCTACAACCGTTCTCTCGAACGACTACTCGAGCAGAAGGGGCTCGAGGTGGTCGACACGTTCTCCTGCCGGGCGTTCGACACCTACCTGCCGTTCAAGCTCGTCGGCGGAATCAGAAAGGGGCGGCCGGACATCAACGATCTGCGGGCCGCACGTACATTCGCCGAACACCTACGTACGCAGACGGTCCCCGCGTCCTGAGCGGTCCAATGCCAGAGCACGATCAGGCCATCCAACGCACCGCCAGGGTGAATCCACTGGAGTGATTGGAATCGGGAGCGGTACACCGCCGGTCTTGGCTGGGGTGTACCGCTCAACGGTGCGGGCCATCTACAGGTGCGTTGCCAATCTCGCTGTCGACAGCAGCGGGCCGTCGACATCGGACACCGACCGTTGGTCGAACAGCGTCGAAAACCATCGTTTGTCGACAAACTCGACCGAAAATCGTTGCCCCAGGCCGGAGTTTGTGACTCGCGGCGATAGGTGACGGGGTTCTCGCGGCATCTGGTGGTGCCAACAACATCTACGCCGCGCTGGCGCGCCCACGGACCGTTTTGTACACGCCCACCGCGTCCGTGCCTATGCGGGAAATACCGACGAACTGCGGCAGCTGCACATTCGGTCAACATCTGTATCGACTGGTTGATGGCTGTCGCCACAGCCATGACCCGCAATACGAGAAGTGGTACATCAGGTCTGTCCGGAGTCTTCATCCCATCGCATGAAATGGCGTCGGCCCACGACCGTCGCCTGGTCGACTATCTCGGCTTGGTGGCCCAGTGGATCGCAAGGGCGCCGAAGAGGTGCAGTTCGTGACCGGCACCGACGAAGCCCGCCTCTTCCAGTAGCTCCTGGACCTGGGCGGGAGTCCGGAATCCCCGGGTCGTAGCCGAGAGGTACTCGTAGGCTTCCGGATCATTGGTGATGAGCCGTGAGAGTTGTGGGACGACGTACTTGATGTAGGCGGTGGAGAACGGCTTGGCGATGTTGTCCGGCGCCGGCGAGGTCTCCAGAGCCACCATCCGGCCGCCGGGCTTCAGCACGCGAAACTGTTCGGCCAGCGTGGTGGGGATGTCGGCCACGTTCCGCAGCAGGTAGCCGTGGGTCACGGCGTCGAAGGTGTCGTCCTCGAACGGGAGGTCCATCGCGTCTGCCTCGACCCAGGTGATCCGGTCGCCATCGGGACGGGCCCCGCCGATCGCCATCATTTCCGGCGCGAAGTCCACGGCGGTGACGTCCGCGTCGTAGTGGGTTCGCAGCACCTCGAGGGCGATATCGCCGGTCCCCGTGGCCAGGTCCAGCACCTTCGGGGCATCGGGCAGCTTTGCCCGCTCGACGGTACGCCGCACCAGCCGCGGCTCCTGTCCCCAGGTCATGACGAGGTTCATCAGGTCGTAGMGGCCGGCAATCCTGTCGAACATCGAGGAGACCCGGGCTGGATGGTCCGCGGGTTTGGCATCATCGGGTACCGGCTGGCTCGTGCTCACCGGCTCCACGGTAGCCGCTCCGCAGCCGGTGGCGGACCTGCCAGTCCGGCGGGGATGTCAGACACGCCCAACGTCGCCTCGATTCACTGACCTTCAGTTCCGACGTTATGGCCGCCGATCAGGAATGCGGTCAACTCTTTCGCAACTACTGCGGGCTGGTCGAGCATGGACAGCACGTACGCATCGTCGATCTCCACCAACCGACCGTTGGGGAGCAGTTCCGCCAACTGCTTCCCGTGTTCGCGGGGCATGACCTTGCCCGCTGAGGACCACAGGACCAGCGCGTCTCCCGAGAAGTGTCGCAGTGCCTCGGTATTGGCGATCAGGTCGGCCTTTACCAGATGTTGGGTGGCGTACTTGCGCAAGTCGCGACGAATGCCCTTCTCGCGTAATCCGGGTTCGGTCCATCCGCGCACGAGGTCATTCGGCAGCGGGGTGCGGGCCATATGCCCCATGAGCAGCGGCAAGCCGCGCAGCCATCCGATCCGCAACTGTCGCAGTGCGAGCACGATCCCCGCGGCCGCGGTGGGTGACAAGCTCGTCGGCCCCTGCGCATGGGGTTGATCCCGACCGTCGCGCCCTACGTGTTGCCCGCGCTGCAACCCGCGCTGCGCCGGGAGATGCCTGCGCTGGTTCTGCAGGTCACCGAGGATCAGACCGCGCGACTGCTCGATGCGCTGCGGACCGGCGCGATCGACGTCGCCCTGCTGGCGCTGCCGTCCGAGGCGCCCGGACTCATCGAGATTCCGTTGTACGCGGAGGACTTCGTGGTCGTCCTGCCCAAGGATCACGCGTTCGCCGGTCGCGACGACCTCCCGCCCGACGTGCTCGACGAGCTGCCCCTACTGCTGCTCGACGAGGGGCACTGCCTGCGTGACCAAACGTTGGATCCCTGCCGCTCGGTCGACGCGCATCCGCTCTCCGGTGACACCCGGGCGACGTCGATGGCCACCGTGGTGCATTGTGTCGCAGGCGGATTGGGGGTGACCCTGGTTCCGGACTCCGCGGTGCCGGTCGAGACCCGTCGCGGCGATCTGGCTACGGCCCGGTTCTCCGAGCCCGTGCCCGGGCGCACCATCGGGCTGGTCTTCCGGGCGTCGAGCGGGCGCGCCGAGAGTTACCGGCAGTTGGCCGCGCTGATGCGCGACGTCGCCCCGGCGGGAGCCGCCGCGGACCGAAGCTGACCGTTCCGCTCCTGCGGTGCGCCGCGGCGAGGGATGATCGGGTGATCACGAGGAGGCGAGATGCCGATGGACACCGCGGTCGCTGCCGGATGGGGTCCGTTCGTCCAAGCGGCCTACGACCAGTTCTTTGCGGCCCCAGGAGTGGCGAATCCGGCATCGATGTCGCTGCCGGCGGGGTACTCGCTCGTACGCACCATCCAGATGAACGATCTGTCGGGATCGACCCCGGTGTTCTTCGGGTTCCTCGCGGCCGGCGGGACGCCGACGGTCCAGGTGATCGCGCTTCGCGGCACCGCGACCGCCGCCGAGTGGGTGGACGATCTGCACTGGGCGCCGGTTCCGTTCGCGCAGGTGAGCGGCGGCGGGAGGGTGGCCGAGGGTTTCCTCGATCTCTACGACACCATGTCCACGATGCGACCGGGGGAGCCCGGCGTCTCGGCCGGAACGCGAGGGCTCGTGTCGGCGATCGACCCGGCGGTGCCGCTGATCGTGACCGGTCACAGCCTCGGTGGTGCTCTGTCGACACTCCTCGTCGCCGATCTTGCGGCCAACGACGCGCTGAAGCCCCAGGCGTGGACGTTCGCGGCGCCGAAAGTTGGCGACGCGAACTTTGCGGCGCGATACGGGGAGCTCAGCACCGTGTCGTGGCGGATCTACAACATCGTCGATCCGGTCCCGTACTTCCCGCTCGACCCGCTCGACGACTACCAGCACGTCAACACCGGCTATGCGATCGATTCGCTGACGTATGCCCGGTGGAGCCTGGGCTGTGCGCATTCGCTCGACACGTACCTGTACGGGCTCTCGCCCGCGACCGTCACGCTGGACGCGGCCTGCCGCAAGTGACTCGGCGTCCGAGGACGCTGCGGAGACGGGGCGGACGCCGATGCTGACCGAGACGTCGATGGTCACAGGTGGAAATTTCACTAGCGGTACCGGTGACGGAGACGATCGCCACCGCTGCAGTCCCGTGAACCGGAGGGTACATACATCGCCCCGACCTGCTGATGAACGAAGAACAGTGCCGCCCCTGGGAAATCCCCGGGGCGGCACTCTCGTTTCAGGCCGCGAGTTCGCGGCGCGCCGCGCGACATTCGCGACGGTTCGCGCGGGCCTTGATCTTCTTGACCTCACCGGGCTTCCAGTTGGTATTGCGGCGACTCACCCGCGTGAAGGCGTCTCGTTCCTCGCCGCCGACCGGCTGGCGCTTCATAGTGGCTCCCATCCTTCGCTGTTCTGTTGTGCTGGAAACACTCTCGCAACCGCCACGGTCGGGTGTTTCAGTGCCGGTTCGGCTGCAACACTGCCGAGGATGGAGCTGGATGGTGGTGTGGTCCGTTCGACCCGCTTCCTCAGGAGGATCCATGACCAACACCCATACCGCCACCACCGACGTGCTGCGCGGCGTGCGCACCGAGGCCGCCTCCGACGCATGGCATTACGGGTACACGCCCTGCCTGTCCGCGGAGGCCAGCGTCGAGTGGGTGTGTGAAGGCGCTGCGGTGTGGCAGGCGCACACCGACTATATGAAGTCGATCGGCTTCTACCGGTGGGCGTCCTACCAGGGCCGGATCTCGTACTACTCGTCCACCGACCGACCGGGGGCGTGGGAACGATCGTTCGTGTTCCTCAATGACGGGCTCGTCCTCGAGGTCTCCCCGACCGGCTCGCGGCCGTACCACCGGATCAGCGACGGATCCCTGGTCGAACGCTGATCGGAGGGCACTGCGCCACGCTATGCGGGATCGTCGGTGACGGTCGGCTCGCCTAGACGTACCTCGAGTTCGGCGATGCGGTCCTGGGCTTCCGGCTTGTATGGCGTGGCGGCACGTGTTCGAACTGACGGGTTCGTAGCGTGCCGTAGGAGACCGTGGGGGTGGCCCGGAGGCTTCCTGCCACCCGACCGGCCGGAGGGTTGGCTCTCAGAGGGTTCTGCCTCCCCCCGGTCTCCGTTCGCTGCCTGGCTCGACACAGGAGCGTCACCACCTGGTGGTGACCGGAAGCCGGAATGCCGACAGCGGATAACCCCTGTCCACTGCACACGGAGGCACGCCACGGTGATCGTGATCGGTATCGACCCGCACAAGTCCGCCCACACCGCCACCGCGGTGGATTCGGCGACCAACAGGGATCTGGGTTCGCTCCGGATCCGGGCCTCGTTCGACGACTACACCCAATTGATGACCTGGTCGAGGCAGTGGCCGGATCGGATCTGGGCGGTGGAGAACGCCTCGGGCCTCGGGCATCATCTGACCCAGTGGCTGATCGGCCGCGGTGAACCCGTCGTCGACGTCCCGTCGACCGCGACCGCTAGAGTGCGCGAACTCTCTCGTGGTGGCCGGCGCAAGAACGACCGCATCGATGCTGCTGCCGCGGCGTGTGTCGCGTTCTCGCAGGGCGACTTCCGGCCGGTTGCCTCTGAAGGCCACACCGATGTGCTGCGGATCCTGGACGAACGGCGCATCGACCTGGTCAAGCAGAACGGGCGGCTGGTCAATCAGCTTCACGCCCTACTGCGCGAGCTGTTGCCGGGCGGCATAGAGCGCGAGTTCGACACCGAAGCCGCCGCCCAGCAGCTCAAAGCGTTCGGCCCGGACACCGGCGCTAATGCGATGCGCAAGAACATCGCCCTCGACATCGTCGGCGATCTGCGCCGGCTTCGGTTCCAGATCGACGAGATCGCCACCCGGATCAAGACCGAACTCGCCGCCAGCGGAACCCAACTACGGAAGATCCCCGGCGTCGGGACCGTCACCGCCTGCCGGACCCTCGCCCGCACCGGCAACCCCACTCGGTTCCAGAACGAACCCGCATTCGCGAACTACACCGGCATCGCACCCGTCGAGATCGCCAGCGCCGACAAGCAACGACACCGACTCTCCCGCAGCGGCGACCGAATGCTCAACTCTGCCATCCACATCGTCGCCGTCACCCAGGCCAGGACACCCAACAGCGACGGATACGCCTACCACCAGCGGAAAATGGCCGAGGGCAAGACCTCACGCGAGGCGATGCGCTGCCTCAAACGGCAAGTCGCCAAACGGCTCTGGAGAACCATGCGTAACGACTTCGAGCAGCGTCTGACGCTGGCCGTGTCCGCGTAGACCGGATCGAGAGGTCGAACTCAAAAGTGCGGTATCACCCGAACACACTCGGTAGCGTGGAGGAATGGCCGTTGCCCAGCTGGGATCGATAACCCTGGACTGTGATGATCCGTCGGAACTCGCTGAGTTCTGGAGCGCCATGCTCGGCGGAGCTGTCACTCATTCCAGCGGGAAGTTCGTCACCGTCAAAACGCCACGGGCAGTGCTGACTGCAATCCGCGTGCCGGGCTATCGACCGCCAACCTGGCCTGAGGACTCTGTTCCCAAGCAGATCCACCTTGACCTCGTTGTGAATGACCTAGACGTCGCGGAGGCCGAGTCCGTGAGCCTCGGAGCCAAGGTTGCGGCTCTGCAACCAGCACCCGAACGATGCCGCGTGCTCGTAGATCCGGCCGGGCACCCGTTCTGTGTGTGCCTGCCGAGAGGCCCGCTGGCAACTGAGAATCCGCGATAAACGATCGCTGCTGAATTCCGAAGGGGGACGGTGCAGGTCGACACTTCCCTCGTCGACCTGCACCGCGACCATGGGTGCCGGTGTTCGAATGGTCCTGGGGTTGACAGCACACACAGGAACCTTCAGGAGAGCCGCCGGGGTGCGGTCCGAGCCCTTCGCGACGGTGATCACGTACCGGTTTCCGGTTTTCGTGTCCTCCACCGGCATCTCGACGAAGTTGACGGCGCCGGCGGTCTCTTCGAACGTCGCGCGGGCCGCGGGCCGCGGCGCCGAGGATCCGTGCGAGGTGCTCGGGGGCGCGGCCGCGTAGGGAACCGTCCGGGTGGTCTGGTGTCCGGTCGCTGTTGATTTTGGATTGGGAGGATCCCCCTGATGGCTCGTCGTATCGTCGCCACCACCTTGTTGACCGGAGCAGCCCTCGCTGCCGCGCTCGTCCAGCCCGCCGCCGCAGGAGCAGTAAGCGATATCCCCGGAGGGCTGAACTACCCGGTCGTCTACAACATCCACGTGG
>NZ_JBFRDL010000078.1:0-13426 GCF_052113525.1 Rhodococcus sp. TAF43 | reverse complement strand
GCACGGCCGCGCCGTGGATGTGGCAGCTGTAGCCGATGACCTCCCGGTCGCCGAGCGGGACGACGGTGGTCTTCAGATCGGCTGCTCGTAGTCGGTCGAGGCCGGTCAGGATCTCGGCGATCCGGTCCGGGTGCGTTTGCGCGTGTTCCATGCTCACATCCTGACGGATGCGACGCAGGACAGGACTTCGCATTGTGTTCTGTGTCCGACGATCGACCCCGAGCACGTCGGTCGACCCAGTCCGCGTGCCAGCCGTTTCCACGGCCGGATCGAGTGGGCCGAACCAGACCGAGGGATCGTCCAACATCTCTTGTCCGATTCATCCCTCGATGACCGCGTTGAGTGCGATCATCCGCCGATACTGGATTCCATGACCCCTTCCTCGTCCGGTGGCCTGCGGTGCTGCCCGCAACATCAGCCTGCGCCCGGCGAGCCGGGCCGTGCAAGGGCAACCCCATCCCACCTCCGGAAACGCCTCCAACTCCCGTTCCGTCCGCCCTTCACCGCCGCGCCGATGCTCGGCGCCCTGGCCGCGCACGCCGTCGACGGGCTCGAGCGGCACGACGGCGACACCGGCGCGCACACCCGCGTCGTCCCCGCCCCGCACGGCCCCGCCGTGGTGACGGTGGAGTTCGACGCCCCAGAGCACGTGTCGGCGACGGTGCTGCCGGCGCACCCGGACGACGTCCCGCACATCGAATCGCTGATGCGCCGCTGGCTGGACCTCGACGCCGACCCGGCCGTGATCGACGCGGCACTCTGCGCGGATTCGGCGCTCGCCGGTCACATCGCCGCCCGTCCGGGCCTGCGCGTGCTCGGCTCCGTCGACGGCTTCGAGACCGCCGTGCTGACGGTGCTCGGACAGCAGGTGTCGCTTTCGGCAGCAAGAACATTCGGATCGCGATTCGTGACGGCATTCGGCACCCCGACCGAGTTCGACGGGTTCGTGAGCTTCCCCGAACCGGAGAAACTGGCCGGACTCGACCCGCTCGTCATCCAGAAAGCCGTCGGCCTCACCGGCGCGCGGGCACGCACCGTGCAGGCGCTGGCCGCCGCCGCGGCCCACGGGCTCGAGCTTCATCCGGGCGTCGATCCGCGCGAGTTCCGCACCCGCCTGCTCGCGGTGCCCGGCATCGGGCCGTGGACGGCGGACTACCTCGCGGTGCGGGTGCTCGGCGACCGCGACGCCTACCCGTCCGGCGATCTGGTGTTGCGCCGCGCGCTGGGCGTCAAGACCGCGCGCGAGGCCGCCACGGCATCGGAGCCGTGGCGGCCCTGGCGGGCCTACGCCCTGTTCCACCTGTGGACGGCGCAGGCGTTCCTGTGAATCCGCGTCACCCCTGACCGGCGCGGACCCCCTTCTCGATCCGGTCCCCGAGACCCTTGTCGACATTGCGCCAGTACTCGAACGCCCGCACCAGCACGGGCTCGGTGACGCCGTCGAGTAGATGCCCGACGATGTTGGATACCAACCGGTCTCGCCCGGCGTCGTCGAGGACCTTGCGGACCATCGTGCCGGCCTGGCCCCAGTCGTCGTCGTCCTTGCGCAACGTGTACGCCTGGTGCACCATCTCGCCGTCGGTGAACCAGCCCGGCGACTCCCCGGAGACCGCCACCTCGGCGTGCGGGCCGCCCTTCGAATTGGGCACATACACCGGGTCGCCCCGATTGTGGTGCCGCAGCTGCCCGTCCTTGGTGTACRAGCCCAGCGGAGCCGCGTGCGGCGAATTGACCGGCAGCTCCTTGTAATTGGAGCCGATGCGGTACCGGTGCGCGTCCGGGTACGAGAACCAGCGGCCCAGCAGCATCTTGTCGGGGCTCGGCCCGGTGCCGGGCACCGAACTGCTCGGCTCGAACGCGGCCTGCTCGATCTCGCAGTGGTAGTCGGCCGGGTTGCGGTCCAGCTTCATGGTGCCCACGTCGATCAGCGGGTAGTCGGCGTGCGGCCACACCTTCGTGAGGTCGAACGGATTGAACCGGTACGTCTTCGCATCCTCGTACGGCATGATCTGCATCTTCAGCGTCCACGTCGGGTACTCGCCGCGGTCGATGGCCTGCCACAGGTCGCGCATGTGGAAATCGGTGTCGGTGGCGGCCTTCCGGTCGCCCTCCTCCTGCGTGAAGAACTCGATGCCCTGATCGGTCTTGAAGTGGTACTTCACCCAGAACCGTTCGCCCTTCGCGTTGACCCACATGTAGGTGTGACTCGAATACCCGTTCATGTGCCGCCACGTGCGGGGGATACCGCGGTCGCCCATCAGCCACGTCACCTGGTGCGCCGACTCGGGGGACAGCGTCCAGAAGTCCCACTGCATGTCGTGGTCACGCAGGTTGTTGTCGGCCCGCCGCTTCTGCGAGCGGATGAAGTCCTGGAACTTCATCGGATCGCGCACGAAGAACACCGGGGTGTTGTTGCCGACCATGTCGAAGTTGCCCTGCTCGGTGTAGAACTTCAGGGCGAACCCGCGCGGATCGCGCCACGTGTCCGGGCTGCCCCGCTCGCCGGCGACCGTGGAGAAGCGGGCCAGCATCTCCGTCGTCTTGCCGGGCTGGAACAGGTCGGCCTTGGTGTAGGCGCTCACGTCGTTGGTGACCTCGAAGGTGCCGAATGCACCCCCGCCCTTGGCATGCGGCTGCCGTTCGGGCACCCGCTCGCGGTTGAACTGGGCCATCTTCTCGATCAGGTAGTAGTCCTGGAGCAGGATCGGCCCGTCGGGTCCGACGGTGAGCGAATGTTCGTCGCTGGGTACCGGGATTCCGGAGTCGTCGGTGGTGTAGTTCGGATCTGACATCTCATTCCTTCCCTACGAGTCACGTCACCGTGCGGGTAGAAGAGGCGATGCTCGCGAAAGTATTTGGGCTGCAGAGCATCGTCGGTGGAGAGCTCGACCGGGTACGCGGCGCGTACCGGGCGCGCCATCCATCAATTACCACCCGACCACTTCCCGGCCGATCCGTCAACCGATGTGCCACGCTGGTTCGGTACGAGCATCGGAGGGGAGAGATCCGTGGACGAGCCACTGCCCGCCTACCGCGAGGTGTCGGCGAATCGGTACCGCGAGATCGCCGGTCTGTAGTTCGAGGACTTCGTCGCCCGGCGATGCGTTGTATAGCACCTATAGGTGATATCACTTATACGTGATATTCTGAGGTTGTGTCGATCTGGAGCGTGGACGTCGAGTTCATCGGGGAATGGCTCGAGCAGTTGGATCAGTCATCCTACGAGCAGTCGTCGCGGCGCTTGAACTGCTGCAAGAACGTGGACCTCAGCTCGGCGACCACTAGTCGACACGGTGAAAGCATCCCGCCACAAGAACATGAAGGAGCTACGACCGGGATCGAGTGGGCGCTCGGAACTGCGGGTCCTGTTCGCCTTCGGCCCCGACAGGAAGGCGATCTTGCTCGTCGCGGGGGACAAATCAGGTCAGTGGACGAAGTGGTACAAGACGAACATCCCAATCGCCGACGACCGTTTCGATACCCATCTCGCGAGTTTGGAAGGGAAGTGACTGTGATGGCGAAGAGTCTCGACGACATGCTCGTCAAGCGGCCCGTCAACAGGGCCGCCGTGGACGCGCACAAGAACCGCATGATCGAGGAGGTCCGGGCCTACCGACTAAAGGAGCTCCGCGAAAGTGCAGCAATGACGCAGAGCCAGGTCGCGGACCGTCTCGGTGTCGGCCAGAACCGCGTTTCCAACATCGAGCGCGGCGACCTTGCGCGTATCCAGATCGAAACCCTGCGCAGGTACGTCGAGGCCGTCGGTGGCTCTCTGCGAGTCGAAGTCGAACTCGGCGACGACCGCTTCCAAATCGCCTGACCTCCACCGGCGCTGGCTCGTTCAGTCCTTGGCCCGCGCCAGCGCGGACGGCCACCAGATCGGCTTGCCGATGTCGTGGGAGAGCGCCGGGACCAGCACACTGCGGACCACGATCGTGTCCAGCAGGACGCCGAACGCCACCGCGAAGCCCACCTCCGCGAGGAACACCAGCGGCAGCACGCCGAGCACCGCGAACGTGCCGGCCAGCACGACGCCCGCCGACGTGATGACGCCGCCGGTGACCGCGAGGCCGCGCAGCACGCCCGACCGCGTACCGTGCTCCTGCGTCTCCTCCCGGACCCGGGTCATCAGGAAGATGTTGTAGTCGATGCCGAGGGCGACGAGGAACACGAACGCGAACAACGGGAACGACTGGTCTGCTCCCGCGAAGTGGAAGACGTGCGTGAAGAAGAACCCGCACACACCCAGCGTCGCGGCGAAGCTGAGCACCACCGTCGCGATGAGGATCAGCGGCGTCAGCAGCGCCCGCAGCAGGATCGCCAGCACGATGAAGATCACCACCAGCACGATCGGGATGATCAGGTTCCGGTCGTGCACCGACGCGGTCTGCACGTCGAGCGTCGCGGCGGAACTGCCACCGACGAGGGCGTCCGCGCCGGGCACYGCGTGCAGGGTGTCGCGGAGGCGTTCGACGGTCTGCAGCGCCTCGGGCGAATCGTACGAATCGGCAAGGGCCACATTGATCACGGTGCGGCCGTCGATGGGCGCGACGTTCAGCGTCGCGGGCGCGCACCCCGGCGGGAGTTGCTGCGGGACGTTGCCGCCGAAGCTCTGCAACAGCGCCTTCGCCTTCTCGATGTCGACCTGCACGCACACCGATCCCGGCCCCTGGCGTACGCCCGCCACCCCGCTCGCGGCCGCGATCACCGCGTCCACGCCGGACGCGTTCGTCGCGACCACCGCGGGCGCCCCGGCACCCTGATCGAAGTTGGCGTCGTACAGCGCCTGGCCATCCACGGCGTCGGGTTCGTTGGTGAAGTTCTCGGACGCGGTGAGGCCGGAGGTCTGCAGGCTGCCGATGCCCGCCGCGAACAGCACCACCAGCAGCACGGTCGCACCGATCCACGCCGGACGGTCGCGGCGACCGACGAACTCCGCGATCCGGCCCCACATCCCGTGGGTGGCAAGGTCGGTGGCGCCGTCCACCTTCGGCTTGCGCGGCCAGAACACCCAGCGCCCCACCGCGGACAGCGCGACCGGCAGGAACGTCATCATCACCAGGTACGTGCACGCGATGCCGATCGCCGCGACCGGACCCAGGCTCTTGTTGGAGTTCAACTGCGAGAAGCCCAGGCACAGCAGCCCGATGATCACGGTGATCGCGGACGCGGTGATGGCCGGCGCGGACTCCTTCCACGCCTTGATCATCGCGTCGAACCGGTTGTCGTGAAAGTGCAGTTCCTCCCGGTACCGGGAGATCAACAACAGCGCATAATCGGTGCCCGCGCCGATCACCAGCACGAACAGGATGCCCTGGCTCTGGCCGGTGAGCGTGAGGATCCCGTGGTCGGCGAGAACGTAGATCACCATCGACGACAGCCCCAGCGCGAGCAGCGCCGAGAACAGCGGGAAGAACCACAGGATCGGCGACCGGTACACCACCAGCAGGATCAGGATCACCACCAGCAGCGCGACGCCGAGCAGCGTGCTGTCGAGCCCCTCGAACGCGTCGATGAACGCGACCAGCAGACCACCCGGTCCGGCAGGCAGCACCTCGAGATCCGACGCCACGGACGTCTGCGCGGCCGCGAGCACGTCCTGTTCGGCGGCGGCGAGGTCGGTGCCCTGGACGGTGGTCCCGTCCTGTTTGGCGATCAGCGGCACGAACACCGACGCGGTGGTGCCGTCGGTGGAGATCTGGGTGGGCGTCACGCCGTCCGCGTCGACGCCCTCGACCGACGCCATCGACACCCGCGCCCGGTCGATCGCGGCCTTGTCCGCGTCGGTCAGGCCGCCGTCGCGGTGGAACACCACCGCACCCGGAATTGTCTCCACCTTCAGGAACTTCGCGGTCTCGTTCGCGACCACCGTCGACTCGGCCGAAGCGGGCAGATAGGACGCGTTGTCGTTCTTCTGGATCTCGGCCAGCTTGCCCTGGAACGAACCGCCCAGACCGCCCAGGAAGAACGCGACGATCGCGATCGCGACGACGGTGAACACCGGCCACCCCCGCCTGGGCCGGGTGTCGTCACCCGCCGGCGGTCCGCTCATGGACTCCACTCGGGTCATTGGTGCTCCTCGTACGCGGTCGCGGCCGGATACCAATGCAGACCAGTACAGCACGCGACCGCGCGGCCGGGGAGACGATCCGGCGGGCGGACCGGCGCTAGACGACCATGTGGCAGTAGATGCTGTCGCCGCGGGCGACCGCCCCCGCGGCCAGTTCGGCCAGCGCGGCGATGAACGGGGCAGACGCCTCGGTGGGGTCGGCCGCCTCGTCGAAGATCCAGACGCGGGCCGCCGCGGTCACGGCGTCGGAGTCCAGGCCGGCCAGCGCGTCGCGCAGTTCGTCGGCGACGGTCAGAACGAAGGCGTCGCCGTCCTCGCCGGCGGCGACCAGGGATCCGCGCCGTGGACCCGCCGTGACCTGCTCGTAGGTGCGGCCGGTGAGCGCCGCTTCGAGCCTGCTGAGGGCGATGCCCGGCTCGATTCGCTTGGCCTGCAGGACCGGGGTGCCGCTCGACGCAGACTGGACGCGCGGGCGGGAGGCCTCGTCCGGGTCGGTGCGGTACAGGGCCTGGGCGGCGTCGACGACGTCCGGGTCGAGATCGAGCAGGTCGTCGAGAGCGGTGGCGGCGACCTCGTCCGAGGGGGCCGTGAAGTAGTCGGTGATGGCAGACATGACCGCATGTTCGCACAGGGGACCGACGCACCGAATCGGACGACGGTCTCGGTGACGTCCCGCCCGTCAGCGCAGTTTGATGTTCCCGCCGACGACCATGAGCGTCTGCCCGGAATGCCGTGCGTCTACATGATTTCCACATCCGGCTGCGTGCTGCAGGGCGACCGCCTCTACGTCGACATCGCGATGGGGCCCGGGTCGATGGCGCACGTGACGACGCAGTCGGCGACGAAGGTGCACGAGATGGACGCCAACTTCGCCTCCCAGGTGCAGACGGTGACGCTGGCGGAGCATTCCTACCTGGAACTGATGCCGGGCATGACGATCCCGCTGCCGGTGGGCACCGCGCCCTTCGTGTTCGCCATGTGGCTGTTCCTGCTCCCGAAGAAGCAGTTCGTGCCGGTGCAGCACGCCACCATCGCCGGCGGGGCGGCGGAGTCCGGTCGAAGCCGTCCCGTGGCGCGTCGACCGGAATAGAATCGACGCAGTGGTCGAGGCATCGAGACGGCCGATCCGGGGGATCCGATGGGTGACGAGCAAACGATTCCGGACGAACAGTCGGAACTGAAGGGAAGCGTCGACGAACTCACGTCCTCCCTCAGGGAACTGTCGGGGATGCTCGACGATGTCGACGAGTTGGAGCACGTGCTGCAGTGCCTCGTCGAGAGCGCGGTCCGCATCGTGCCGGACGCCGACATGGGTGGTGTCACGATCCTGCGTGACGGCAAAGCGGAGACAGCGGCGGCCACGGATCTTCGTGTTCGCGAAATCGACAGCACGCAATACGATCTCGACGACGGCCCGTGCCTGCGCTCGGCGCGCGAGCAGGCCACCCAGAACGTCGATCGGCAGGAGATACGCCGGCGGTGGCCGGGCCTTGCCGACGTCGCGGAGAGCAACGGGGTCGGCAGTTTCATCGCCTCGCCCCTGACTCTCGACGATCGGGTGAGCGGATCGTTCAACCTGTACAGCTCGGACGACGACGGCTTCCGCACCTTGGACGAGTCGCTGCTCGAGGCATTCACGACAGCGGCGATGGTCGCCCTGCGCCAAACGCAACGCTACGACGGGGCCCGGCGGTCCGTCCGAGCATTGGAGGCGGCGCTGAAGTCCCGCGCATCGATCGATCACGCCATCGGTGTGCTGATGGCGCTGCACGGCATCGATCCCGAGGCCGCCTTCGACCTGATGGTCAAGACGTCCCAGCAGAGCAACACCAAGCTGCGTGACGTCGCACAGCAGCTCCTCGCCAAGATCGATCGGTCGTAGCCCGCCGGCCGGTCAGATGAGAACGGCGGCGGCCACGACGCAGAGCACGATCAGAGCAGCGGCGGTCGCGGCGAGAACGAGCGAGCCGCCGAACAGCAGTGTTGCCGCAGTGACGGATGTGGCCGAGAGGCCCGCGATCCGCAGCGTGCAGCACCCTTCGCGCGCGACCGTCTCGCGGTCGTCCGGCATGCGGACGTCAGGTTCGGAAAGTGTCGTCATCGGTCGACCTCCTGGGCGAGGCGGCGCCATTCACGAGACAGGGGGATCACGTCGATCACAGAACGATGAGTCATGGGTGCCCTCACTGTGTACCTACACGGAGGGGGATACGGCTGGCAGCCAGTACGACGGCACATGTACCCCCGACGCCGGCTGTCTGCCCAACCTTGCTGCTCAACGATAACGGCCACACGTGACCTCCGGCAACAGGCCGCCACCGAATCGTTATCCGACGTTCGAAGGTCCCGGTGCCAACTCCGACACCTCTCCGGTCCAATGAGCAATGCCCCGGCCACCGTCGTGGACGACGGCGGCCGAGGCGTCGCGCACTGGCCATTGCCCGATCCGATGACGCGAGACGCGCGTCCGGCGATCTACCAGTCCGCCTCGGTGAAACGGACGACGCCGCGGATGTTCTTGTTGTCGAGCATGTCCTGGTAGCCGTCGTTGACCTGCTCGAGCGAGTAGGTGTTGGTCACCATGTCCGCGAGATTGAGTCGACCGGCCCGGTACATGTTCAGCAGGTTCGGGATGTCCACGCGGGCGTTGCAGCCACCGTAGATGTTTCCCCGCAGGTCCTTCTGCAGCATCGCGAAGAGGAACGCGTTGAGCTTGACGTCCATGTCGGCCATGTGGCCCATCGCGGTGACGACGCAGCGACCGTTCTTGGCGGTGAGCGTGAGGGCCGGGTCGACGTACTCGCCCTTCATCTCACCGACCGTGATGATCGTCTTCTGGCACATGCGGCCCCAGGTGATCTCCATGATCGGCGCGATCGCTTCTTCCATCGACGGGAAGGCATGCGTGGCGCCGAACTTGAGGGCCTGCTCGCGCTTGAAGGGCGACGGGTCGATCGCGAAGACGTGGCGTGCACCCGACGCGACGGAACCCTGCAGCGCGCTCATGCCGACGCCGCCGACACCGATGATGGCGACCGACTCGCCGGGCTTGACCTCCGCGATGTTTGTCGCCGAACCCCATCCGGTCGGGACACCACAGCCCACGAGGGCCGCGAGCTCGAACGGGATGTCCTTCTCGATCTTCACCGCCTGAGACTCGTGCACCGTCATGTACGGCGAGAACGTGCCGAGCAGGCACATCGGGATCACGTTCTCCCCGCGCGCCTGGATGCGGTAGGTGCCGTCGGCGATGGCCTGACCGCTGAGCAGCCCCATGCCGAGGTCGCACACGTTCGAATGGCCCTCGGAACACGACGGGCAGCGTCCACACGCCGGGATGAACGAGAGCACGACGTGGTCGCCGACCTCGAGATCCTTGACTCCCTCGCCGACCTTCGTGACCACACCCGCGCCCTCGTGGCCGCCCATCGCCGGGTAGGACGCCATCGGCGTCGCACCGGTGACGATGTGGAGGTCGGAGTGGCACATGCCGGCAGCCTCCATGCGGATCTGCACCTCGCCGGCGACCGGGTCACCGAGTTCGATCTCCTCGATCGACCACTTCTCGTTGATGCCCCACAGCAACGCACCCTTGGTCCTCATTGCAACACCCTCCCCTTACGTGACTAGCGGTCGCTGTGACGATAGCCACAGATCCTTCGAATTGGAACACGTTCTAGATCGTTCTTACAAAACTATGTATAGCTGTGCAAGTAACCGAGTTTGGGGGGCGTTACATGTGTGGAATCGCAGGCTGGGTGTCGTTCGACTCCGACCTGACCCGGCAGCGGGGTGTTCTCGACGCAATGACCGACACCATGGCCTTGCGTGGGCCGGACGGACGCGGCACTTTCGTGCGCACTCACGCGGGGCTCGGGCATCGGCGGCTCGCCGTTATCGATCTACCCGGCGGGGCGCAGCCGATGAGCGTGAGCACCCCCGCCGGAGACGTCGGAATGGTGTACACGGGGGAGGCGTACAACTACCGGGAACTGCGCGATCAGCTACGGGCTCTGGGTCATGCGTTCCGCACCGACAGCGACACCGAGGTGGTGCTCCACGCATACCTGCAGTGGGGTGAGAGCATCGTCGATCACCTCAACGGCATGTACGCCTTCGCGATCTGGGACCAGCGCGAGGAGAAGCTGGTGATGATCCGAGACCGCATGGGCATCAAGCCGTTCTACTACTACCCGACACCGGACGGGGTCCTCTTCGGGTCGGAGCCGAAGGCAATTCTTGCGAACCCGTTGGCACGCAAGGCCATCGATTCCGACGGCGTTCGTGAGCTGCTGGCAATGACCAAGGCGCCGGGCACGTCGGTATGGAAGGGCATGTACGAGGTGGCGCCCGGCACTCTGATCCGGGTAGATCGCGATGGACTGCACGAACGCACGTACTGGCGCCTGGAGGCTGCCGAGCACACCGACAGCACGGAAAGGTCCGTCGAGCGGGTCCGGGATCTGCTCACCGACATCGTCGACAGGCAGCTGATCTCCGACGTACCTCGCTGCGTGTTGCTCTCGGGTGGACTGGATTCCAGTGCCATCACCGGCCTGGCCGCGGCGAGCCTGGCGCGCGACGGAGAACAGCTGCGCACCTTCTCCGTGGACTTCCTCCATCAGGAACAGAACTTCGTCCCCGACGAGGTGCGCGGCACCCCCGACGCGCCGTACGCGCACGAGGTCGCGGCGTTGGTGGAGTCCGCGCATCAGAACGTGACGCTCAACTCGGCCGATATGCTGGATCTGTCGGTCCGTCGTGCGGTCATCACCGCACGCGACATGCCCGGTCTCGGCGATATGGATCTATCCCTTTACCTGCTGTTCAAGGCGATTCGCGAGCAGTCGACGGTGGCGCTGTCGGGTGAATCGGCCGACGAGGTGTTCGGCGGTTACCCGTGGTTCTTTGCCGACAGAGCGGTCAACGCCGGCACCTTCCCGTGGGCGGCCTTCACCGGCGACAAGCCGTGGAACGCTCTGCGGCCAGAGCTGCGCGAACAGCTGGATGTCGACAGCTACATCGCCGACCAATACGCCGCGGCGTGCGCGGAGGTCGAACACCTGCCCAGCGAATCCCAGGCCGAATACCGCATGCGCGAGGTGTGCTACCTGCACCTGACCCGGTTCGTGCGGATCCTGCTGGACCGCAAGGATCGCCTATCGATGGCGGCCGGCCTCGAGGTTCGGGTGCCGTTCTGCGATCATCGCCTCATCGAGTACGTCTACAACACTCCGTGGCCGCTGAAGACCTTCGACGGCCGCGAGAAGAGCCTGCTGCGCCACGCCACGAAACATGTGCTCCCGCAATCGGTGGTCGATCGTGTGAAGAGCGGGTATCCCTTGACGCAGGACCCGGCGTACGCGACGAACCTGCAGCAGCTCGCGAAGGAGATCCTGGCTGAGATCAATTCGCCGCTGTTCGACCTGATCGACCGGACCTGGATGCAACAGCTGACAGCGCAGGATCCGATGCGGATGGATCCCGTCACCCGGGCGGGCCTGGATCGCGCGGTCGACATCTACACCTGGCTGGACCTGTACAGGCCCGAGCTGCAACTGGATTGAGCAAGGATGAGGTCCTCGGCACGACGATGGCTGCCTGCGGACGACGGGTGCGCGCCAACGAATCATTCGGCGGGCTCCGCGTAGCATTCCCTGACCCCCACATCCATCGGGAAGCGGACGGCGGTGGCGCCGAACAGCAGACGGGTTGCCGAGTTCGCCGCGGCGAGGACATGCGCGGTGGCAGCGTCGGGGCGTGTGGTGTGCACCACCACCTCGTCGTGCTGGAAGAAGACGAGTTCGCCGTCGCCGGGATCGGCGGCCAGGCGGCGGCGCAGGTCGGCCAGCAGGCACAGCGCCCACTCCGACGCCGTGGCCTGCACGACGAAGTTACGGGTGAACCGGCCGCGGGCGTGGGGGTCGCCGCCGGACCACCACGAGTCGTCCGGCGGGGGACAGGCGCGTCCGAGCCAGGAATGGACCACCTCGCCGCGCTCACCGGCGCGGGCGGCGTCCTCGACGAGTTGCACCGCCACCGGAAAACGCTTGCGCAGCAAGCCCAGAAGGGCGCGGGCCTCGCCGGCGGTGGCGCCGTAGAGGACGCCGAGGATCGCAACCTTCGCCTTCGCCCGATCGCCGCCGAACGCCTCCGCCGCGACGGGGGCGTACAGGTCGTCGGCGCCGGCCGCCGCCATCATGCGCGGATCGCCGGACATCGCGGCCAGGATCCGCGGCTCGAGCTGACCGGCGTCGGCGATCACGAAGGTGTGCCCCGCATCCGCGATCACGCTGGAGCGCAATGCCTTCGGAATCTGCAGCGCACCGCCGCCGCGACTGGCCCACCGCCCCGAGACCACGCCGCCCGGCACGTAGACGGGCCGGAAACGGTCGCCGCGCACCCAGGCGTCCAGCCACGTCCACCCGTTGGTGCTGTGCAGCTTGGCCAGGTCGCGGTAGCGCAACAACGGTTCGACGGCCGGGTGGTCGATCTCCCGCAGTAGGTACGCGCAGGCGGTCTCTAGCCATTCCGGTGTTGTTGTTGCAGGGTTCTCGTGTTGGGTCGGGAAGATTCTTCACTGCGCAGCTACGGTCGCGGCGTGTTGAATCCTCCTTCCTGGACGGTGTTCTGGTGCGCCCCGGAGCGGGGGCCGGACCGCTCTATGGACCAGGTCCTGGCGGGTCTGCCTTCGTTGCGTGACTGGGCTGACCAACATGGCACGCGCCACGGCCAGCCGTTCCTGCTGCGTTCGGATGGTCGGTACGCAACCGAGATCAACGAGTTCTTCGCTACGCCCCGTATGCGCAGCTGTGCGGTGGGGACGCGCCGCAAGTATGCGTTCGGTTTGGCGACCTGGCTGGGGTTTCTTGATGCGATCGGGTGTTCGTGGCACGACGCCAGCCCATCGGAGATCGACGCGTTCAAGTTCTGGCGGATGACTGATGAGTCGAATCCGGTCCGCGTCGCAGGCGGGACGATGCGGTCGGGGCTGGTCGCGATCAACTCGTTCTACGATTGGGCTGAGAGGCGCTACAACGTGACCAATCCGGTGTTGCGAATCACGATGCACCGCAAAGCTCCTCCACTAGCGACTTCAGGGGAGTTTCGGGCGACCCCGCATCTTGGCCGCGATCGAGACGTCAAGTGGTTGGATCCAGCGGGGTACCGAAGATGGCGTGACACGGGGCTTCGCGGCCTGGACACCCAAGGCCGGGAGGTTGGCGAATGGCGTGGCCGGAATCCGCAGCGTGACTGTGGGTCAAGTCCAGAGGCGTGGTGTAACGAGGTCGCCGCGTGATTCCTCGCGGGGCTATGCGGTCAGGGCGGGTGTGACCTCCTCGGTGGGTTCGGTGG
>NZ_JBFRDL010000077.1:0-14009 GCF_052113525.1 Rhodococcus sp. TAF43 | reverse complement strand
TGAACCTGTCGAGCGGAGCTGCCGGCTCCGCCCGGATGTCGGTCGCCCAGTACGGCTACCCGGCGGCAATCCTGCCGACCGGGACCGGGCAGGTCGTCGTCACCGTCATACCCGAACCTGGCACGACCACACCGGGCTTCGCAACCGTCTACGTTCCGTAGGCGACGGCCCCGCGGTTCGGGAGGGCGCGCGGGTCTCTCGCTCACCAGGCCCCGAGTGAGCTCAGTTCTCGATCCCGACAGGCAATGGTCGAGGCCTTCTGAAATGGATCAGTGGGTGCCGGCGTCGGCGGTGCGGCCGTGCCGGTGAGGCCCCGCTCAACGCCTCGAGCAGCTCCAGCCGGTCCGAGGGGCGGCAGGCGAGTCGGTCAGGGGACCGTCCAGACACCGGCGCCGGGCGTGATGACGAATATCCGATAGTTGATCCCGTCGACCCCACCGGGCGCCGTGGCCACGGCGACGACCGTCCCGGAACCTGTCTCGACCGATGTGCCGCCGGGGTGGTCGAGGTATGCGACACCCGCTGCACCGGTGGAGATGTTCCGCCAGTGGACGTGGACACCGGCGTACGGCAGCCCCAGGCGGGTCACTCCTGGAGTGTCTGGGTCGGTGGTGGCGGTCGGGTAGGAGTAGCCCGAGCTCGGGAGTCCGGTCGTGCTGACGCTGATCCCGGCGATGGGAATGGGGAAGACGGTGTCGGTCGGTGCGGCGTCGGCCGGCTGTGCCCCGAGGACCAGTGCTAGGCCGGTGCCGACGACGATGGATGCTCGGCGCAGACGGTGGCGTGGTCTCATCGACGGACCTCCCTGCCTGGTGGCCCGCTCCTGGTCACGAACACCGGCGCTGGCCGAAGGATGCTGTCAGCCTACGTCCACGACTGGTGACCCCGACCGTGAATCACCTGTTCGGGGCCATCCGGGATCGACGAGTGTAGCTGCAATAGCTCCGCCACTTTCGTCCGTCAGAACCGCGCCACTTATCGCTGAAAGTCACAACCGGTTTCAGTCGTCCGTGGGTCGGCGAAACGCGACCAACGCTGGCGAATGACCGAGTCGTCCCCTCCGGCATGTTGGTCCGGCATAGGTCGTTGCATAGGAAGGGCGGGTCGACTTGGCCTGTCAGCGGCTCGCGCTACGGTCGGTTCGGCGGCGAGGAGTGGGCCGCTACTCAACACGACATGGCTCGGGGCTCGACCGAACCCCGGCCCGAATCCGGAGGCACGGTCTTCGGATTTGGAGTAGCGCCCGCTCATCGGCCGCGGACCTCACACCCGCGATCACGCGACTGACACCGACGCATGTCGGCCCTGTGTCACCGAGCGAAGAAGCGTTGCAGCAGTTGACCGAGAGAACCTTCATTGAGGCGGGGGAGGATGTCCATCCACACGCGCACTGGTGACCGCCCAATCATGGGTACGTCGACGAACACGAGGTCGCGCTGCGGCGAGGACCAGTGCTTATCGAGTGTGGCGCACCCGGGCGGCGTTTCGTAGCCGCTCACGCAGTACACCGTTTCCCCGGGGCGGATCGGAGTCAGTACACGGGTTCCGCGGACTTCGGGGTTCCAGAAGCCGGGGTCCTGCGGGACGAGCACGTCGTTGACGGCCGCGAGGCCGCCGCGAGGAATCGACGGGCTGGCGGGCTCGGCGCCGGCGGGTGACGAGCCGAGCACAATCGCGGCGCAGGCCATCGCGAGAACGACACCGGTACGCCGTCCGGAGAGAGTCGGCAGGGCCATGTCGGGACTCCTTGATCAGGTGAATGTGTTCTTGCGTAACCGTTATGTCCATATCGAGAGTTCTCATCGAGTGTTACTGCACACCGAAAAGGCCGGGCTTGCTGATGCAAGCCCGGCCTCGGTGTTTATGCGGCCGTGGAGTTGTCTCTTCACAGCCGTGCGCGTTCGGTCGGTGTCGTTCCGCCCCAGATGCCGAACCGCTCGGGCCCGTGGAGTGCGTGTGATCGGCACGGTGTGAGTACCGGGCAGGTCATGCAGATGCTGACCCCTGCACCGACTTCTTCCTCTCCGTGGCCTCTGGGAAGAACAGGTCCGGATTCGAAGTTCGATACGGGCCCACTTCGATTGCTCACGGCGTTGACCACGTCGGTGCCCACAACGCCGAAATGCGGCAGCGGTGCAGTGCGCTGCACTTGAACCCAATCGCCAGGGATTGATTCTGCATACCGCCTGACCGGTTAGTTTCTCGATTCGTGATACAGGGCGTCCGGCTTGTCGGTAGCGTCCGCGTTCAGGCGCTTGCTCGGTCGTGTGGCGGCGCGTCGTGGAGCTTTCCTGGCGCGATCGGATCCACCGGAACGGGCGCAGGGGACTGTCCAGTCGAGATCGATCAGGGGTCGAGAAATGAACGTCAGCAAAGTCCGGGCGAGGGTGATTCCGACGGTGGCCTTGGCCGCGGCAATCTCGGTGATCGGCGGCGGTATCGCCTTCGCGCAGGACGGAGGCTCATCGGGAAGCGATGGGTCGTCACGCTCACTCGGCAGCCTCGGCACCGGATCCCTCGGTAGCACCGATACTGGGTCACTGGGCTCCTCCGGCGCCCAGGAAGGCACTCCCCTCACCTTCGACGGCTGGGGCACCTGCCCCGTTGAGGACCCAGCAGTTAGTACCTGCGCCACGGTGGTGGTCCGGGGCGGCGACATGAGGATCGGCGGGTTGAAGGTACCTATCCCTGACGGAGGCCTGAAGATCGCTGGCGGCGTCAAGTACGGAACGCCTGACCCCGACGGTAACTTTGAGGAGATCTTCGTTCCTCAGATGGGTACCAGTGGGGTCTTCTCCAACCCGATCTCCATTCCCGGGGGCGCGCTCGGCATCGACACCCCGCTCAATCTCACCCAGATCGCGGCCACGGTCGAGCCGGTTGGTATCCCGTCTGTCGACGTGCTCGACCTCAAGGTGTCGATGCCCGTCCGCCTGAAGCTCGAGAACCCGCTTCTCGGTGGCAGTTGCTACCTCGGCTCGGAATCTAATCCCGTAATACTGAATCTGGCTACGACCGGCAACCCTCCATCGCGGCCGATCGGTGGCGCATACCAGGGGGCTGTGTTCCCGAACGTGTCGCACACCGACGACACCTTTGCCGTTCCCGCCGCCAGCGGGTGCGGACCGCTCGGGGCGCTGAACTGGGCGGTGAACCTGCGCGCCGGCACTCCCTCTGTAGCCGGCAGCAACGAACTCGCCACGACCAGCGACGTTTACACCGTCCCCGCCCGGAGAGTCCGTCCCCCGGCCTGAGTAACGCTCGTGCAGGCGAAGCTGCCCGCGTCCTGGTTTCCGAATCATCTGATACCAGGACGTTTCTCGCGGCAAGGGGTTCAGCATCTCACCGCTATCTGATCTCGTCCCCCGATGGGCGAGGCTCCCGGGAGGTAAGACGTGGCGAATGGCACTAAGCAAGGAGCCGTCGACGGCGTCTTCGGGTGGTGGGGACAGACCGTTACTCGACTGCGCTGGTGGGTGATTGTTGTCTGGGTAATCGTCGCAGCGTGTGGCGGCATCGCTTACGTCGGCATGTCGGGTGACCTGAGCGGACCCGACTACGGGGTTCCAGGGTCGGATTCCGCTACTGTCCGGCAGAGCCTTATCGAGAGCTTTCCTGCGCTGGGTACAGAGCAGGATGTCATCGTCTTTCATTCCGAGTCCTCGATCACCGACGACGGCGTCTTCCGAGATGCCGTGGGCGCGACCCTCGCAGAAGTTCTTGGCCACCAAGGTGTCTCGGGAGTCCTCGGGCCGTTCGATCTCGGTGCACAGAAGCAGGTCTCGGCAGATAAGCGGTCGGCGTTCGCTGCGTTGAGCTTGGACGGGTCGCCCAGGGAGAACGCGGCCACCGCCCGCGACATCCAAGCAATCGTGGACCGCTCGGCGCCGCCAGAGGTGTCGGTCGCTGTCACCGGATCATCCCCGTTGACAAATGATCTCGTCAAAGTTGAGAAGGCCGACGCTTTGCGGGCTGAATCGCTCGGTGTTCCTGTTGCGCTGGTAGTGCTGGTACTGGCATTAGGCGCCCTGTGCGCCGGCCTTGTCCCGCTGGCTGTCGCGGGGGTCGGCTTGCTGGCCGCATTCGGCCTCATCGCGGCCACCAGCGGCGGATCATCGGTCGACGCCCTCCTTCTCGCAGTCGTGACGATGATCGGGACCGGCATCGGTATCGACTACTCGCTGTTCATCGTCAGCAGGTTCCGCGAAGAACTCGCCGGAAACGACGTGAGCGACCGGAAGGACCTCGAAGGGATCGCAGCGTCGATGTCCACGACTCTGCGGACGACCGGACGCACGATCGCGGCGTCCGGTCTGATCGTCGTCATCGCGATGAGTTCATTGTTGCTGGTCAATTCGCCAGTGTTCCGCCAGATGGCGTTGGGAGTGAGCGCGGCCGTGATCGCGGTGCTGATCACGGCGTTGACTCTGCTGCCGGCGCTGCTGGCGGCACTGGGACCGGCACTGGATCGGGGGCACCTTCCTCGGCTGCTTCGGGGATTCGAGATGTCCTCGGAGAGCGCGGGTTCGACGTGGTGGTCTCGGTGGGTGCGGGTCGTGATGCGCAGGCCAGTCCTGTTCGGTACTGGTGGTGTGCTCGTTCTGGTGCTGCTTGCGTGGCCTGTCACATCGATGCAGTACGGCATCAACATGGGGACCGGTGCGCTCGGGGCGGCCCCCTCCGGGCAGGCCGCCGAAATCTTGCAGCGGGACTTTTCCCCGGGACTCGTCGCGCCGATTCTGGTTGTCGACACCGATGCCGGTCAATCGGCCTCGTCGGAAGTTGCCCAGCTGATGAAGGACGATCCACGGATCCTCGAGGTACTTCCTTCCCAGCGGTCGGGTGGACGTGAGCTGACCATTACGATCCCCGCGGTGCCTGTTGACTCGACCGACGCGTTCGATCTCGTCCGTGATCTCCGGGATGCGACTGGGCAGTTCGTCACGCCTGCGGGTGACCCTCGGGTGGTCATCGGAGGCACCACCGCCGAGTTCGTCGACCTCTCAGACGAAGCAACCGGAAAGTTCCCGATGGTGGTGGGGCTGGTGCTTCTACTCTCGGTTGTCTTTCTCGGTGTGGTGCTGCGAAGCATCGTGATCCCGCTGAAAGCGGTTGCGATGAACCTGCTGGCCACCGGAGCAGCAATCGGCGTCACCGTCGCCGTCTTCCAATGGGGCTGGGGATCAGATGTACTCGGCTTCGCCGAGGTCGGATTCCTCCAGGTGTACCTACCGATCACCGTGTTCGTCATCCTGTTCGGCCTGTCGATGGACTACGAGGTGTTCCTGATCGGCCGGATGAAGGAGGCCTGGGACTCGAGTGGCGAAATCGAGCCACCCTCGCTCCGGAACACAGAGGCCGTCGCCGACGGAGTGCAGCACACCGCACGCCCTATCACTGCTGCGGCCGCAATCATGGTCGTTGT
The DNA here is from genome assembly GCF_052113525.1 of Rhodococcus sp. TAF43. NCBI lineage: Bacteria > Bacillati > Actinomycetota > Actinomycetes > Mycobacteriales > Nocardiaceae > Rhodococcus > Rhodococcus sp. TAF43. The sequence continues at coordinate 8,584 of NZ_JBFRDL010000077.1, read as the reverse complement.
CTTCGGCAGCTTCGTCACAGCACACGTTCTGGAACTCCAGCAGTTCGGTGTTGCACTAGCCGTCGCTATCGCACTCGACGCGATCGTGGTCAGGATGATCCTCGTACCGGCTTTCATGAAACTCCTCGGACGCTGGAACTGGTGGCCAGACGGAACGAAAGCCGAATCAGCACACGACGTTGAAGGARCACCGGTCTGACACAGCACGGGGTCAGCCGGAAGGCTGAGCCAATCCGCTAGGGGCCCCACTTCACGGTCCGGAGCTGCCGCTCGGCTTCCGACTCCGGCTCGTAACGGGGGCGGAGTAGCGAGCGGGCTCGTTGCCCTCTCGAGGGACGCGAGCTGGTCGCGCAACGATCGCCGGAGCGTAGTACTGAAACCGGTACCCACGCGACCGATGCAGACCAGCCGGCCCGGCCTCTGTCACATCCGTGATGTCGATAGGTCGAGGTATGAGCCGACTGCACTGGCCAGCATGGCACCGGCCTTTCCGGCGCTCGCGATCAGGGCTGTCGCTACTGCGGTTCTTCGGCCCAGAGCGGATGCCTCCCGCTGGTGTCGCACACCCAGGTACGGGAATCGCCGTTGATGTCGAGGGTGTCGGTGAGCCAGTACGTTTCGTCGGGCGCCCATCCCGCGATGACACTCGCTGTGTCGTCATTGACATCGATCGCGGTCCCAGTTGCGGCCAGGTACCCCGTCACGGTGAGATGCACGCCCTCGTACTCGTCGGCGACCCGTGTCCAGTCAGGGATGACCCATCGCCCCGATCGTCCGGTGGTCAGGTACCAGTCGTTTCGCTTCTGCGCGGTGACCTCGATGGGGAACCGTCTGCACAGCTCTGCCCATGCCTGCGCGCGGTCTATCTCGTACACACGAGAGTTGACTGGGGCGCTGACTCGTCGCGTGACTGCCCGCTTCCATCCCATGCTGTCCTCGACGAACCACAAGCCGGCAGGCGTCCCATCGAAGAGCAGTCGTGTCGAGGACCGGGTCGGAGGTGTCGACCACCACCCATCGGACAAGCTCGTGCTCGGATCACGTGCGGCCCGCTCTTCGTTCTCGCGGGTGCGCTCACGCCAAATGCGAAGACGTTCAGCCTCGGTCGACTCGGGACGGGCGAGATAGTCCGGACGGCCGTCGTCCCAGGACCACACCGACCACTGATCAGTCGCGACGAGCGCGGTGGTCCACCAATCTGAGTGGGGTGATCGTGCCATGTACTCGGCGACCCGTCCGAGCTCGCGACGCACGGGCTCGGTAGCGGCGAGGGCGTCCTCGCCCTCCGGTTCCTGCCAGTACCATGCCGCGTCGACAGCCTCGGCGAGAGCCGAACGAAGCATGGACGGTGTCACGTCGGGAAGCGGCACCTCGGACAGGCGGCAGGCCACCTCATCAGGCGTGAATACGGTTCGCCACACGTCCTCTGCGCCAGGCCCGTACACCGCATCTTCTCGGCCGGACTCGAGATGATGTGACGCCAGCACGACCGCGTAACGCAGGGAGTCGCTGTCCTGCTCGAGACCACGGACTCGTTCGGCCTCCAACGCGAACTTGAGCAGCATTCGACGCCCACGCGGGCCCGCCAACAAGACCTCCGCTGTACTCAACTTCTCCGCCACCCCGTACTCCTCGACCAGCCGACTTCACCATGATTACAGGGCGGCCCCGGGGCCGTTGGATGGCGGGGCAGCGGCCACAACGGTTCCCGCGGAGTCGCGACACGGGTCTCGCACTTGGCCGGGACGTTGACTTGCCCGACACGACGACGAACGGCTGTCGGCCAGTCGGCCCGAACAATTGACCTGTTCGACGCCTTGGGAAGTATCGGCCAAACGAGAGTAGACGCCGAATTCCGCACGTTTGTACATCCCGTATTACCAATGTCGTCGTACGCGCCGAGCAGCAGCGACCCGACCCCGTCTCGGGCGGCCCCGGTGCCGTCGACCCAGCCGCAAATGACTCCTTCGGTGTTGCGCCGCAGCGGAGTCTTCACCCAGGTCGGAGCCCGCCTACCGGGCCGGTACGTCGAGTCGGCCCGTTTCGCGACCACACCCTCGAGGTGGTGCTCGCGGGCCAGCGCGAGCATCCGGTCGCCGTCGACACCGGTCCAGAACGGCGGCACCTGCACCCTCCGCCCCGTCAGCGCGAGGCCGTCGAGTAGCGCACGGCGCTCGGGATACGGCAGGCCCGTCGTCGATTCCCCGTCGAGCGCCAGGACGTCGAAAACGTAGTAGGTGACGGGAAAGGCGTTGCGCAGCTGCATCGTCGGCCGCAACACGTGCATCCGGCGCTGCAGCCGGCTGAACGATGGCCGGCCCTTCTCATCCAGGGCGACGACTTCACCGTCCTGGATCACGTCGTGGCCGTCGACGGCGTCGGCGATTGGGCCGGTCAGTTCCGGGAACGCTGTGGTGATGTCGTTGCCGTTGCGGCTGAACAACCGGACCGCACCGTCGCGATCCTCGGTGACGGCGCGCTGGCCGTCCCACTTCATCTCGAACGCCCACCCCTCACCGACCGGCGGCCGACCGAGAGTGGCCAGCATCGGTGTCGGTGGTGTCGCGGAGACAGCCATAGCCAGATAGTGCGCGCCCAACCGGTCGCGCGACGCCGAACGGTGACGACACTCTGGAGCGCCTGTGACCTGGCTCATCCGATAACGTTCTCAGTTGGTTCTTGTTAGTGGCACAGCATGCCGGAGTTGGTGCGGGTTCGTTCCTGAGTGTGAGGCTCTCTTCAGTCCGTTTCAGCCGGTCGCGGTGAATCTCAGTCTGCTTGTGGGGCTACGTGGGATTCCTTCAAATTCTGGTCGTTTTGACGTGTAGCTTGCGAAATCCGCGTCTTCATGACGGAATCCGCTACTCGATTGCAGGCGACACAAGTTCTCCGCGCCTCGGGGATCGTGGGGTACCCCCGCATCATCGCTGCGGGGGTGATGCCGCCACGACGTACGGCGGGATCTTCTCCAGGCGCGTGGTGATTGAGTTACAGGCTCGGAGTCCGAAGGTGCTTATCGGGACTCAGGCGGGTGGACGTTCCAGCAAGTCCTGGATGAAGGCGGCCACTTCTTCCGGCTTCTCCTCTGCCATGAAGTGTCCAGCGTCGATCGGTTGGTACGTGGCGGCCGGTGCCCACTGCTGCCACAGGGCCAGGGCGTCGAACCCCAGCTGTGATCCCCAGTCCTGGGAGATCACGCCCACAGGCATCGCCAACTGGGCGCCGGCTTTTCGGTCGGTTCGGTCCATCTCGAGGTCGATACTGGCCGTGGCCCGGTAGTCGGCGACGATCGACGGCACGGCCCGCGAGGAGCTGGCGACGTAGTGGCTGCGCACGTCCGGCGGGAAGGTCGTCCCGTCGGTGTCCCACGCGTCGAGGAAAGTCCCGAAGAAGTCGTCGGCGACGGCCTCGATCATCCTCTCCGGCAGGCCTTTCGGCTGCGCCATCAGGTAGAGGTGCCATGCGACCGCGGCATCGACGCCGTGCAGCACGTCCCAAGTGTCCATCGTCGGCAGCACGTCCAGGATGCCCAAATGGGAGACAGTCTCCGGGTGGTCCAGAGCGGCCCGGACACCGACGAGAGCACCGCGGTCGTGACCGATCAGGCTGAACCGGTCGTGACCAATGCCGCGCACGACGCTGACGATGTCGTGCGCCATCGTTCGCTTCGAATAGGTCTCAGGGCTTGCTTCCTCGGGTTTGTCGCTCGCGCCGTAGCCCCGCAGGTCGGGCACGATCACCAGATGCCGCTCGGACAGCCGCCGGGCGACGTGACGCCACATGAGGTGTGTCTGCGGGAAGCCGTGAAGCAGGACGACGGGATCGCCGCTGCCGCCGACGGCGACGTTCAGCTCGATGCCTCCCTCACCGGAAATCCGGTGGTAGTCGAAGCCGTCGATGGTCAGGTCCGTCATGGGCACACCTTTCGGGTATGTGAATGGATGAGGGGCTCGCCTGCCTCGGTCACGAGAAGATGGCGCGGGCGGGTGGCTCTGAGTTCGTCGCGCTCGCCCGGAGGGCGGGGACGAGGATGTGGTCAACCAGGTGGGCCAGATAATCGGGGCCGGTAGGAAGCCCGTTCAGCCTGCGCAGGAGCAGCACCGATCCGGTGATCTCCTCATACGGGAACGGCTGGGCGCTCTCCGCGAGTTCGCCCCGTCCGATGGCCGCGGCGAGCACCGACGTCGGGAGCTTCGCGCCGGTCGGCCCGGTCGCCTCCTCGATGTGGCTGCACAGATCCGGATCCTCGAGGCCGGCCTGGAGCAGCATCAGACTCATCGATCCGTCCGCCGCGCGCATCGTGGCGTCGAGCCGCTCGCAAAGCGCGAGCAGGTCTCCGCGGAGGGATCCCGTGTCGATCGCGGAGCCGGATCCGCCGGACGCAGGGCCGGCCTTCACCGCCGCGACGACCATCTCGCGTTTCGTCTCCCAACGCCGGTACAACGTCGCCTTCGACGCCTGGGCGCGGCGTGCGACCGCCTCAAATGTCAACGCGTCGTAGCCGACCTCGCCAAGGAGCTCCAGCACGCACGCGAGGATCTCGCCCTCACGTGCGTGGTCACGCGGTCGTCCGGGGCGAACCTCCGCCTCGGTGTTCCTGCTACTCCTATTTCGATACGGCACGTTTCGTACCGTATCAGTTTGCCCCCGCTACTGCAGATAGACCTCAAACCCGTCCGGAACCTGGCAGGAATCGGTCATTTCCCGTCGAACCCGTACGAGTTCAACGGGATGGAGGTCTAGGAATCGTCGAACCCGCACGATTTTGAAGATCGGCGACCGAGTTCGCATTTACCCAGGTGGCGCGTCAGTTCGCAGCATCATCGGCGACGACGGAGACGGACGCCTTCTGATCGAATCCGTCGAAGATGCGCCAGGGAAGTACCCCTTCCCGATGAAGCCTGAGGAACTGATCCCAGCCGAGTAGTCAATCACGCCCGGCCCGCGAAGCCGAGGAACAGCGCAGCGCCCACCACCGGACCGTCGTGGCCACGAGCGCGACCACGCCAAGCCCGGCCACGACCAGGCCGACACGGTTCGCATCGTCGCATCCCGACACGTAGACGAAGTCAACGACACCACCGTCGGGTAGTGACGCGTCAGGAGAATCCGAATAGCTACCGAAAGTGGTCATGGCCCCGTCCATGCACTCCGAATAGGCCCGCGTCTCCTGACGATCGAATACGAGTGCGCCGACAACCACGACGACAGCCACCGCCGCGAGGCCTGCGAGCAGGTTGCGCGTCTTCGGAGTCACTGGGCGATTCTCACACGAGGTCAGTTCGCTGCTCGGCGCGGCTTCGTGGCGATGCCGGCGGCGCTAGTCTTCTCACCGTGATGGGGGAGAGGTCGACAGGAAATTGGTCATCGATGCTGGTCGGTATCACGACCGGGTCACTGACGGCGCTGCTGCTCAACCTGCTCGCCATCAGGGCGCTACGCGACGTGTGGGAGGTCGACCCGCACCCGTCGGCGGGCGCGATGTACTGGGTGTGCTTGTTCCTCCCACTCGTCTCGGGCATCGCGGTTGCCGCAGCGATCGGGCTTCTTCATCGGCCCGCTCGCCCCGCGGCCATGGCCTTCCTCACCACCTACGTGGTGGTCGGGGCAGGAATGGTCGCACTGCAGAACTTCCTGGACACCTTCGCTGACCACATGTGAGCCGGCCCCGCTGTCACGCCGTCGATCACCACCCGCATGTCCGCACGTGCGAGCTGGCGAACCGTAGCCCCGCATCCCACCCCCGACTGCGAAGAGTGCACGTCACGGGTGGGATGCAGGCAAGTCCACTTCGGATTCTTTGGCGCGGTAGCCGAGCCAGATCCACAGCGATGATGCGGCGACGATCAGGCCGGCAATGGCCAGTGCTGATGGGCCCCATTCGATGATGAGGTCGGAGGTGTGGGTGCCTGTGGCTGGGTAGGTCTGTTCACAGCGGGAAGCGACGAGGACGACCCAGGCTTTGCTGGAGATCGCGGGAGTTGCCACCACGCTGTCAGCGCCGGGCGGGATTGCTGACGGGGGGATCGGCTGCGAGATGCACACTTCGATCGGGGCGTTGATGAAGAACGCAGCAATATAGACGACGAGGCCGGCGGCGATGCCGAGCAGTGCGAGCGCCTTACGCATGTGATGACTCCCCCTTGGTGGTTCGTGCCGCGGTCCGACACGCTGCTGCTGACCGACGTGGTAGGTCGCTCCGTCACCCCGAGTTGTAGACACGACGTGTCCGGGCGCAGGGTGTGTCTAGTTGATGCGCAGGTTGATGTAGAACATCACGGCCACGAAGGTAAGGATGGGAACGCTCCAGGCCAGGCGCGCTCGCTGATAGCGGATCCAGGTTCGGATGGTCTCCGTGAAAGTCATTCCCCGCCAAGTCGGTTGCTGCATGTTTCCCCCTCGAGTGCGCCCGCTCGTCACCGTATCAAGCGCCGGGCGAACGATGTTCTGCCGTCAACCTCTGTGCCAGCTCCCGGATCGATCGACGTCGTCGTCGACATGTCGATTGTCTTCTCGGGCGGCGCGGGACTTGCCCGCGCGGACCACCCTTCGCCAAGTATCCGGACCTGTGGTCTTTGACCAATCGCCGAGTGTTGGTGAGCGCAGCCGGCAGCCGATGTCGGCGGCGGCCGTAAGAATCGGCACGCGGCCGGACACTACTTGGTATGGGAGAGGAACAGCCGGGTTCACCGGCACCGGGGGATGTCGTGCGGTTCACCGCACTGTGGGGCGACTATGTCGGGCGGGTGTCCGCGTATGCCTGCCGACACGTGGACCACCACACCGCACAGGAGGTGGTGTCCGAGACGTTCATGGTCGCGTGGCGACGGCTACCGGAGGTCCCTGAAAAGGCGCTGCCCTGGCTGCTAGGGGTCGCACGCAACATAGTGTCCAATCACCGCCGCGGTGACCGCCGACGCGACGCGTTGACCGAGAAGGTGGCCCGCATGGAACACGTCGCGATGTCGACGCCGGGCGCCGACATCGCCGTCACCGACCGAGCCGAAGTACTCGAGGCCCTGGCAACCCTGACCTCGACGGAGCGTGAGGCCCTGCTCCTGACCGCGTGGGACGGATTGAGCGCCACCGAGGCCGCCCACGTCATGGGCTGTTCCGTCCCGGCCATGCACGTGCGGCTGTTTCGCGCCCGACGACGTTTGCAGACCGGACCCGGCACCGAATCCACCGCCCCAATCCCTCTGCGGGCCACCACCGAACCGAGGAGCATCCGATGACGAAGGACCTGTTGAAGACCCTCGAAGCCATGCGACCCGACACCGGAGCCGACCGACTGTGGCCGCAGCATGTGCAGGCCGCCGAACAGGCCCGCATCATGGCGACCACCTCCGCGCCGACGGCTCCCGCGGTGCGGTCCAGGCGGGTCGGTGCGGTGGCTCTGACGGCGGCGCTGTTCGCGGTGGGCGCCCTCGGCGCGTGCGCGGCCGCCGCCACCGGGCTGATGCCGAAGGCGTTCACCGACCACTACTACTTCTGGAAAGAAGCGGCACCGGAGCCGGGGGCGACCGCGGTGGACCCGGCCACCGCCGAGCGGATCGCCTCCATCCCCGGACCGGACGGCACCGTATTCAGCGTTTTCGAGGCCCGCGGTGCCGGCAGCCAGCGGTGCGTGACCTCGGTGTTCGAGAGCGCCGCTGGGGCCGCGGACCCCGGCCCGTCGGAGTTCACTGACCTGGGTAGCCGGTGCAGGCATGACGGTGAAGGCGGATTCGGCGACGGCGCCGGCACGATGGTCGCGACCTTCGGCGACGGTGGCAGCGAGGTGCTTCCGAAGGAACTCGTCTACGACGCAGTAGCAGGAACTGCGGTGCGCGCCGAACTGTGCACGAGCACAGGGCAGGTGCTGCCCACGATCCTCGCGGACGGCAGCTTCTTCGGCTGGTTCCCGAAACCAGAGCCTGGCAGCCCCCGCCCCGTCCTGACCGGATACGCGGCGGACGGGACCGTCGTCGGCAGCATCGAGATCGGACCGAACTTCTAGACCCGTACCGACTTGCGCCGCCATTAGCGATCGAGGACGATCTTCCGTCGGAAAGACGGTCACGGACTACTGGTGTGACGCGCAGGCTGGCGCCCCCGCCTAGCGGACCGAAGCGTCCTCGACCGGCAAACGGGCTGGCCGGTAGGTACGGTGCGTGGGATTCACCAATCCATTGCAGCAGAGGGGAAGTTCTGTGATGTCAATGAAGAAGTCTCTCGGGGTGGTGGCTGCGGCCGCGATGCTGGCCATCGGGTTCGCTCCGGCGAACGCCGCATCGAGCGAGTCGGCGCCGGCCGCACCGGACACGAGTGCGGCCGCCATCGAGAAGGCGATGGCGAAGGCCAACGACCCGAACTCGGTTCTGCTGGAAAGGCTTTCGAATGAAGACCGCGAACTCTTGAAGTCGTCGAAAGTGAAGTCGGTGCTTATCGATGCGAGGTCAAGTCCAGAGGCGTGGTGTAACGAGGTCGCCGCGTGATTCCTCGCGGGGCTATGCGGTCAGGGCGGGTGTGACCTCCTCGGTGGGTTCGGTGGTGTCGGCGGGCTTGTCTCCGCGGGCGTGGGCGAGGACGTCGAGGCCGAGGT
>NZ_JBFRDL010000076.1:0-14576 GCF_052113525.1 Rhodococcus sp. TAF43 | reverse complement strand
CCTGTGCGCAACGCTTTCGTTCGTTTCACTCGCCCGGCAACAGTCTTGCCGGTTGTGGCTACTGGCCTGCGATTTGGCCAACGACATGTGCGAGGTGGTGGGCGTCGGCGGGGGCACGGTCTGGGGTGAAGGTCCAGGGGTTGAAGGTCCAAGGGTCGTGCCAGTCAGATCCGTCGCTGGCAGGAAGTGCGTAGCTGTGGTGGGGGAGGTCGGGGTGGACTGCTTCGATGGCGGTCAGGTCGTCGCTGATTATGACGATTGAAATGCCCAGTGCTGGGCCATGTTCGGCGAGGAACCCGATGATTGGCGTGTGGCGTTGGTCGTAGCCGTAGGGGAAGTGGTTGAGCACGATCAGCCTTTTGATCGGCTCGGTGCCGGCGGGGCTGTCTGGCTCGAGGAGGGAGAGTTCGGCTGATGCGGCAGTCGATTCGAAGTGAGGGCCGACGTCGTCAAGACGTGTGATCGTGGTGCAGTCGGGCCGGTGCGCCAGCGGTGCAGTGAGGATCTGGAGACTTCCGCTGAGGTCGACAACGTCGAGGTGGAGGTTCGGGTCGGCGGACAGCATTCGTAAGACGGCGGCGGTGGTGACTGCGGCGGTTGCTGGAGTGTCCGGGCCCATGATGCGCAAGGGCTGCCGGAGCGGGAACGGCAGGCATACCGGAACCCGGAGAGGCCCGCACTGCGGAGCTGACAGCTCACCGATGCGCAGGCCGTTCGACCTCGAAGGTTCTGAGCTGTTAGTGGTCCATGCGGCGGCGTTCCAGTCCGCGAACGATCGCGGCAGGATGGGGTTGATGGCGCGGAGTTCGTTCTCGAGGTGGGCGCTGTCGCGGCTGTAGCGAGTGTGAGCTTCGTCGAGGACGGTGTCATGCCGGTGCTGGGCCCGTGCCCGGGCGTCGGCCGCTTGTGGGCTGTTGCGGGTGGCGGGATCGGATACGGCAGCGGTGAGTTCGTCATCAAGTCGGGTTTCGGCGAACTGGCGGGCGGCGATCAGGGCGCCTGCCGAGCGTGCGCCGTCTTCCATGATCATCTCGAAGCGTTCGACGATGTGGTTCGAGTCGAGCGGTTCGATCGCCGCATGTGCGCCGGTAGCCGCGGCCGCCGGTGGGCCGGGACTAGCGGCTGGGGTGGGCTCGGCGGGGGTGTCGACATCGACGCCGTGGCAGGTGATGAGCTCGGCGAGCCCATCGCTGTAACCCTGTCCGACGGCGCGGGCCTTCCACTGTCCGGCCCGACGGTACAGCTCCCAGCAGATCACCGCGGTTTCCCCCGCCCGGCAGTCGATGTCGAGCTGCGCGACCGGTGTCCCGTGCAGGTCGTGCAGGTGCGCAGTGAATGTGGTGAAGACGGTCCCGGGCGCGGCGAGGGGGTCGACGCTGGCGATGCACAGCACGGCGTGGGCATCGGGGTGGACGGCGCCGAGGTTGATCTCGACGCCGCCCGATCCCATGCGCACCCCACGGGTGTGCGGTTGGTTGTAGAACACGAAGTCGTCGGACGACAGTGCCTTCATGGCCAAGTCGGTCACCAGCGCGGACAGGTCGAGCGGCGTGGCAGTGTTGGCGGTGAACCGTAGTGTCGCGGTCGACAGCACGGTGTTCTGTCCCGGCGTCATGTTCACTGTCGTTTCTCCTCGTGTCGGGCGATGTTAGGCGCTGACGAACGGGTGCAACTGGGGTGCAGCTTCGCCCGGATGTTTGGCGTGGATGCCTTCGCCGATTGCTTGGAGCTTCCAGCCGTCGTGGCCGCGGAACACCTTGGCCATCACCATGCCGGTGTAGGGCATGCCGCCGTGGAGGCTGTAGCGGGCGAGTTCACCGTCGGTGGTGGCGTCAATGAGGCGGCAGAACGCGTTCTGGACCTGCTCGAACGTCTGTCCCTTGTATGAGGTGACGATGAACAAGACGGTTGTGATGTACGGCGGCACACGGGTCAGGTCGACGTGGAGGACTTCGTCGTCGCCGTCTCCTTCGCCGGTGAGGTTGTCTCCCCCGTGCCAGATCGACCCGTCCTTGGAGCGGAGCTGCCCGTAGTAGCAGACGTCGACGATCTGGTGATCGGCGAACAGTACGGCGGACGCGTCGAGGTCGATGTCGATGGCGCGGCTGCCGAACATCCCGCGCTTTTCGACCGGGTCCCAGCCGAGTCCCATCCTCACCATGGTCAGGGCGACTCCGCCGTCCTTACGCAGGCYCACCTTCTGCCCCTTGGCGAGGCTGACTGGCCGATCCTTGGTCAGGTTGATCTCGTTAGGCACCGGCGGCGGGGCGTACGCGGGCTGCGTAGGGGCCGGCGGGGGTGTGTACGCAGGCTGCGGAGGCGCCGCGGATGCGGGGGCATCGTCGACGGTGATCCCGTGATCGGTAACCAGGGCGGCGAATCCACCCGCGTAACCCTGGCCGACAGCCCGGACTTTCCATGCTCCCTGACGTCGGTAGATCTCAAGTGCGATGACAACGGACTCGCTGGATAGCCCCTCGATTCGATACTCGTACAACAGGTTTCCCATTGCGTCCGAGACATGCGCGGTCGGTGCCGGGAACTGCCCGAACGTGCCGCCCGGGTTGTCGAGAGTGATGACTGCGCGGACCTTGTCGATGTCGGCCGGGATCTGTCCAGTGGCGACCTGCAGGTTCGCACCGGCAGCACCATTCGGGCGGGTCATCAGCTGTACGCCGGGTCCGGTGGGCTGGTTGTAGAAGACGAAGTCCGCATCGGTGCGGACCTTCCCGGATTCGGTCAGTAGCAACGCGGACAGATCGGCTGAGGCCGAGAGTGCGATAGAGACGGTGATCGTCTCGGATTGCAGGGGCGCGTTCTGGCCTTTGGCGAGGGCGGGCATCGTTCGGTGTCTTTCTCTCAGTGCCTCGGCGCTACGGTTGAGGCGGGGGTGTCGAGCGGATCTCTATTGTTGCGCCCGGTTCAGCTGGGGCGGCAGGTAGACTGTGTCAGTGGATGATTCGATGTCGTCTGGCTTCTGTGACCCACGAGGGGAACTCGGAAAGCAGGCGGTCATACAGCTCCGCATCGGGGATCTTGTCGATCTTGTTGACGGAGAAGAATCCGACGTTGTCGACCAGGCGCCCCTTCATGGTGTCGAACTTTTCGAGGATCCCGAACCCGATGCGGCCGAGTCCGACGAACTGCCAGAAGATCGGTTCGGGTACTGCGGCCCGCAACTGCTCCTCGATCTCGGCGTTCCGGTACACGCCGCCGTCGGAGAAGAACAGCACCAGTGTCGGTACGTGCTGCGGGTCGGCGCGCACCATGTCACGTACTGCGGCGATGACCTTCTGCTCCTCGTTCTGGATGCCGATGGAGAGCATGTCGATCTGGCCGAGTTCGAGGGGTGTCTTCTTCGATCGCCCGAACATCTTCATCTCGCCGACCCGGACGTGAAGGCGCGTCCATTCGGGAAGGTTGCTGATCTCTAGGTCAGGGAGCCGTGCGCAGTTGGATGCGAAGGTGAAGGCCTGCATGGCGCCGTCGTCGTCGAGTTGCGCGGCCACCGCCGCCATTCGCTCGACCACGTCGGCGACGATGCCCTTGCTGTAGAGCCTGGTCATCGATCCGGATGCGTCGAGGACGAGCACGATGCGGGCTTTGAGTTGATCACCGCCGTGCTTCTTCAATGAAACCGCGACTTGATTTTTGCGCAGGTCGAGACGCTTTCGCATGTCGACCGGCAGCCGGTCCAGTCCCCCGGCTGGCGGCGCCGTCGTCGGAGCGGGGGTAGCTGATGAAGGTAGCTGTGCTGTGGGAGGTGCCGGGGGTGGGGTGTGGATCCCGACCGTGGCGCCGTTGCCTGCGCGGTGGCCGACCGTCGGAGCCGTCATGGTCGGGGCAGCACCGGTGACTGTCGGTGTCGGTGTCGGGGCGTCGTCGACGGTGACGCCGTGGTCGGTGACCAGAGCAGCGAACCCTCCGGCGTACCCCTGCCCGACCGCCCGCACCTTCCATGCCCCTTGGCGCCGGTAGAGATCGAGCGCGATAACGATCGATTCGGTGTCGAGACCGTCGATGCGGTACTCGAACAACAAGTTCCCGGCCCGGTCCCGTAGCTGCGCGACGGGCGCGCCGTGGCGGCCGAACTGGCTGGTGGTGTCGTCGAGGGTGACGATTGCCCGTACCTGACTAATGTCGGCGGGGATGTCGGCGAGGGTGACCGCGAGGCTAGCAGGATGGCCGGACAGCCCTGCTTGCAGGCGAACTCCGGGGCCGGTGGGCTGGTTGTAGAAGACGAAGTCGTGGTCCGAGCGCACGGTTCCGGCGTCGGTGACGAGGAGGGCTGATAGGTCCGCGGGTGCCGGGACGGTGACCGAAACGATCACCTCGGTGGCTGTCAGCGGCGCGTTCTGGCCTTTGCTCAGCTCTTGGTGCACGTCGACATCCTTTGCGCTGCTGGTGGTTTGGGGTGGATTGTGCCACCGATGTGGCGTTGGAACCAGGTGAGGATTTCTTCACCGGCGGGGGGTGCCTCGAGCGGCAGTGACGGTGACGTTCGGGTGCTGCCACCGGGTTTCCTCGAGTTCGCCGTGGCGGGGCCGGATCGCGAAGTCGGCGTGTTCGAGGAGGTCGATGTCGAGCACACCGTCACCGGCGGCGAGAACGATGCTGTTGGCGTGTAGGGTTCGGTCGGCGGTGAGGCGGTTGTGGACTTCTCGGATCGCGGCGCTCTTGGTGACCGGGTTCGGCATCGTGTAGATCTTGCGACCCTGTTGGGAGACGTTCCAGCCGCGCGGCCCACACCAGGTCTGCCAGGCGGTCACGAAGTCGTCGGGTTGGGTAGTGGTGTCGACGACCAGGTAGCAGAACAGGTCGTCGGCGTGCGCAGGCTCCGCACCCAGCGCTCGTCGATGCGGGTGCACAGTTCATCGACGATGGTGGTGACGGCCGGGCCGATGGCCGCGACCAGACGGTCGATCCGCTGCCGCCAGTCCGCATCAGGGCGGCCCTCGACGAGGATCGAGCCGCCGTTGCTGGCGACCGCGTACCGGTACGGGCCACCCGGCAGAGTGATGCGCTGGTACTGGGCAGGGGTTCGAGTGGTGGTGGGCACGACGATCGCGCGGACGGCCAAGTCGGCGAGCAGGGTGTGGGCGGTCGCGGTCATGTACGACAGCAGGGCGTCCTGATAGATCTCCACGCACACCGGTTCGGTGGCCTCGAACTGGTTCCCAGCGGCCGTGCGGGAGTAGATCATGGTGCGGTCGAGGTCGGTGGCGACCAGAGTCCGCGCGGTCATGGCTGTTCCTTGATCAGACCCATGCACGCGTAAGCGAGGCCGGGGACGACTTCGACGGGGACGCCGCGGGCTGCGGCGAGCAGACGGATGTGGGCGTGTTCGGGGGCGTCGGCTTCTCGGAGAAGCACCTTCCACGGGACGCGGCGCAGCAGCACTCGGGTAGTTTCCCCGACACCAGGTTTGACGAAGTTCACCGAGCTGATGCCGTATTCGGAGCGCACCCGCTCCACCGACGCCCACCCCGACCACGTCGGCGTCCGGTCTCCCGCCGCGATCCGGGACGCCGCAGCGACCGCTGTGTCGCGGGCGGCGGCGAACTCGGCGGTGACGGTGTCGAGCAGCCGGTTGGACACATCCCGGTCGGCGAGGTCGCGATAGAACTTCGCGCCATGGAACTCGCCCAGACCAATGTGCCGGTCGTTGAGGACGGTGCGGGACACCAGCCCGGAGACGGTGGAGTTCAGGCAGGCCGAAGCGATGAGGAAGTCGTCGCGGGTGCCGTAGGTGCGAACGCACTGGCCAGGGTCGGCAAGGACCGCGAGATCGTCCGACAGTCGTGGACCACCGGCGGCGGTGTAGGCGTCCAGAGCGGTGGTCAGCTCGCGTGTGATGGCACCCTTGCCAGTCCAGCCGTCGACGAACACCACCGAGGTGGGGTCGTGGCATCTGGTGATGTGGTCGAGTGCCACGGTGTCGATGCCGCGGCCGCGGACAATCGAGACCGCGTAGTGCGGCCACGTGCTCTGGTGGAACCGCTGGGCCCAGCGACGGATGAGGATCCCGACGGGGGTGCCAGCGCGTGCCAACGACACCAGGTTCAGGCCCGGTCCCCGTTCGGCAATCAGCAGTTCGGTGACGGTGCCGACAGCCAGAGCCAGTCGCGGCGCCGATTCAGCGAGCGCGGTCTCGAACAGCTGCTGGTAGGCGCCGTCGGGCTGGTATTCGACCGGCAGCGATTCGGCGTAGTGCGCGATCCCGGCTTGGATCGCCTTTTCGCGTTCGGCGAGGTCGGCTTCCAGGTCGAGGTCGGAGAGATCCTTGAGTAGCCAGGTGACGTCGTTGGGGGCGTAGGACCCGAAGTCGGGGCCGGTCAGCGGCGGCGTAGTGATCTCTCCGGGAGCGGTGGCGGAAGTGGTCATGGCTGGTTCCTTGCGGCGGTGAGGGCGTGGTGGTCGGTGGCGGGGACGACAGCGACGGTGACGTCGTGGCCGGCGGCGGGGAGAACGTCGAGAAGCCCACCGGCAGCCCGCAGCGCTGCGGTGTCGGCGGGGGTGTCGATCACCAGCAGTAGCTGCGCATCCATATCCGGGTCGGGCCATATCGCGTTGTGCAGGTAGCGGTGGGCGGTGAGATCCGTTTCGGGGGAACAGAACTCGAATCCACAGGGCAGCGGGTAGCCAGGGTCGTCGTGGACGTAGGCGGGAGATCGGGTGGTGGTCTGGTAGCGGACTGCGAGCCCGCGTGCAGAGAGGTGCTCGGCGATACACAGCGGCAGGTACATCAATTCTTCGTGCCCGACGACGATCACTGGGCGGTCTGTGTCGAGCCACGGCACCAGAGCGTCCGTGACCGACGCAGTGGCCGCGGTGAAYGCCTCCGTGTCGGCGGCAAGGATGCCGTAGCGGCTGCCGTCGGGTAGGTTCGCCGGCCAACTGACCGGCACAACGGTCACGTCCCCCACCTCCTCGGCGACCGGGTTGAGGGCTGGCGGGTCGAGCGCGGTGACCTGCTCGGTGAGCGCATCCGGCAGATGAGTGCGGCCCGCGGCGAGCGCGACATGGTTGATTCGTGCCCCCAGTTCGGTGGCGGCCGCATAGATCGCCGCCCGATAGTGGGGTTCGGTCATGTCGACCAGGGATGCGATCACGTACCGGTCGCGGGCCGTGATCTGGTGCAGGGCCCGAATCGCGTCGACAGCAGTGGCGCCGGGGGAGAGTTCGTCGCCGACGAGGACCAACGGGGTGTCGCCGGTGAGCAGGTCTGGGGAGGTGGGTTGCAGCAGATGCGAGGTGGCGTGCGAGTGCCTATCTTCGAACCCACCGAGTACCAGAACGCCCGGGGTGTGGCGACGGGTCGAATGCAGGTAACAGGCCGCACCCATACGGGTGGCGACCGCATGCCCGAGACCGGTTGCGGTCTCTATGAATCCGAGAACCAACGCATTGGCCGCGGCATCGGTACCCAGGACTGCGACAACCCGGTTCGCGAGAGGGTCCGCGGCCGCCCGAACCTGGGCTGGGTCGGTCGGCAGGTGTTTGCCAGGAACTGTGGAGACCAGCAGATGTGCGCGGCGCGGGTTGCGGCGCAGACCCGCCTGCACCAGATCGGTCACCCGCCACTGGGAATCAGTGTCACCGGCGTCGTAGAGGGCCAGGCCGCACTGTTCGGTCGCCCATGCCGGCTGTGTCGCGGTGCTGGTTGTGGTGGTCATCGGACCGCCAGTGCGGTCAGCAGGTCCACGAAGGTCACTCCAGGTTTGGTCACACCAAACGCTGAGGCGCGCAGAGCAACTCGCTGCGCCCAGTCGCGGTGGGGTTTGAGTTCGTTCATCTTGTTGCCGTACCCCGATGCGAGCACACCGCCGGTGTCGCCGCCGAGGATGTCGACTGCGTCCTGGTGCTCCTCCGCGGTCACCGCTGCCAGCGCGTGCACAGGCGCGACGTGAGAGGGATGGATTACGGTCTTGCCCTGAATGCCGTTGGCGTGGTCGAGGGCGATCTCGCGGAGCAGTCCGTCAAGGTCGCGGCTGACGAGTTGCTGTCGGAACCGCACCGCATCCTGTTCCGCGAACGGGGTCTCGCGCAGTTGCGGCCGGAATATCCGTTCGTGGTCGGCGAAGTATTCCCATACCGGGCCGGTGATCACGAACCCGGTGCCGTCCATCCGGCCGAGGTAGTTGACGATGCTGGCGATCACATCGGAAACCACTCGCACGTCGTAGATGGTCAGGTCGCGGTCGCGGCGGATCCCGAAGAGCCCGCACATGTCTGTTGCGCCGACCCGGACCGCGAGCACCTGTTCTCGGTGCGCGGCCAGTAGCTCTGCGATCGTCTGCAGTTCGGTGTCGCGGGTCTCCCGGTAGGCCAGGACCGGGGATTCGAGGACCGGCATCACGTACAGGTGTTTGCCCAACGTCTCCGACGCTTCCCGCACCGCGGTGAGGGTGTCGGCACCGGTCGCGGCGGTGAACTTCGGGACCACGAACCCGGTGAGGGCGGCGGCGCCGGCCCCGAGGGTGGCGGTGATGGTCCGGACTTCAGTGGCTGTGCGGACCCGCACGAACAGCAGCATCCCGGCGGCCGGGGTGCCGGCGAGCGTGTCCAGGGCGTCGACCGCACTGGCAAGGGCCGCGTCGACCTGGTCGTCGGCAACCGCGTCTTCGAGGTCGATCACCATCGACATCACACCGTCGCTGCAGCGGCGGGCAATGGTTTCGGCCAGGTCCGGCCGGTTTCCCGGCACGTACAACGTGGCGCCGAGCGCGACCGCCAGACGTTCGCGGGTGTCGCTGTCGGTGAACGGGGCCGGCGGGCGCAGGAACAGTCGGTGCCGCGTCAGCGGATCCAGTTGGTGAAAGTGGGTCAACGCCTGCCCGATTCGAATGTTGGGGGCATCGAGATGGCGGGTCATCCGCGTCCTCTCATGCGGTCGACGACCCCGGTGACGAAGCGGTCGATCGCTTCGAGGTCGGTCATGTAGGTCCAATAGTCGGGATGTACCCCGTCGAGTGCGGCACACGCGCGATCGATGCGTTCGACCTGGGCGTCGAGCACCGATCCCCACTCTTTGACGAGGTCGCGTTGCATCGCCAGCTGCTGCGCGTCCCGCAACCGGAATCGCACCTTGTCCGCCACCTGGCCAGGGTTCTCCCGCACCTCCCGCAGTGACCGCAGCCGGTCGGTGACCGCATCGACGGCGTCGTCGGCATCCCTCAGTTGGTCGCGGGCTGCTGCGCAGTGTGCCAACGCAGCTTCTGGCCGGCCGGCGGTGATCTCGGCCCGCGCGGCCTGCAACTCGTGTTCGGCGGCCGCGGCGGCGGCCGCGGCCACACGCTCATTGTCGACGAGGTCGTTCGAGCAAGCAGCGCTGAATTCGCGCAGCAGCGCGGATCGGGCTGGCCCCATCTGCTCGGCCCGTGTGGCAACCGCGCTGATGCGGGTGGCGACCGAGCGCACCGCGTTCTGGGCCTCGGTGGGGCGGTGGGGCGCCGATGCCAGCGCGGTGTGCACCGCGGCTGCTGCCTCGCGCACCGCAGTAGTGGTGTCCTTCAGGTCCGTCGTGTCGGTGACGGCATCGAGCTTGCGGACCTGAGCGGCGAGGACGTCGACGGCGGCGATCACCGACGGATACACCAGGAACGGCAGGCTCTCCGGCTGATCCAGCTCGGTGACGGCGGTGTTTGCGTCCATGCGGGCCTGCTGCACTGCCTCTGCTGCGAGTTGCCGCGCGGCACGAGCGCGGCCCAGTTGCTCACCGAACATCTCCCGGAAGCTGGTCATCTCGGCGCACACCTGCTCGAGTTGCCTTGTGCGCTCCTCGTAGACGGATGCCGCGGTGTAGGGCGAATCCGGTTCGGGACGCTGCAACTGCAGGTACGCCGCAGTCGCCGCCGAATAGCGCTCGCGGACCGGCATCCACTGATCGGTGAGTCGACGTGCGGGGTCGGCGGCGCGGGAGGCGGAGACGCCGTCCTCGATCTCGCCGATCAGTTGATCGGACTGAAGGAAGGCGGTCGTCATCGCGTTGTAGGCGCTGATCGCAGCGGGATCAGCGTCCGGTCCCCCCGAGAACAAGCGGCGCATGAAGGTCTTGGCCACAGGCTGATCCTAACTAACCGAATACCGCAATGTTTCTGCCTCACAAATGATTCCGCAGGCCACACCCGAGCCGACCTTCCCTTCCAGACACTGTGGGCGGGCGCATCGCAAGATGGCCCGCCCACCGTGCGCTCAGTTGAGTACGTTCGCTGCGCGTGCGGCGCGAAGCCAGTCCGGGTACTCGGACAACAGCAGCTGGTAGAGCTCGGCGTCTGTGAGGGAATCGACCTTGTTCACGGAAAAGAAGCCCGCGTTGTCGACTGTCCGACCGGTCATCGTGTCGAGCTTCTCGAGCACACCGAAGCCGCTTCGGCCGATGCCGATGAACTGCCAGAACGCTGGTCGAGATGAGGCCCGGACCATGAGCTTTTCGATGGCGGAGCGTTTGGTGAAGCCGCCGTCGGTGAAGAACAGCACCAGCGTTGGCACGGCGGTGTTTTTCTCCAAGCTGGCGAGCACCTCGGACATGATCGGGATCTCGTCGTTCACCCCGCCGATCTGCCTGTCGTAGTCGATACCGCCATGCTTCCCGTGCAGATGGATGTACTTGTCGATCCACTTATCGGCGCCGTCCACCGTGACATCGGGGAGCTTCGCAAACCCGTCCCCGTACAGGTACGCCTCGAGCTGCCCATCAGAGTCGAGCTGGGTAGCCACCGGCACCATGCGGCGCACGATCTCCTGAACCTCTCCCTTGTACCGGCTCGACATTGATCCGGTCTTGTCGATCACCAGAATCACTCGACCGACGTAGTCCCGGGCACCCTTTGCCAGAAGGACTTTCGCTACTTCCTTCTTGCGCAGGTCGAGCTTCTGGCGCTTTTCGAGTGACAGCTTCGCCTCAGCGGCGACGGTGCGGACGCCGCCCAGGTCGGGTGTTGAGGCTCCGGCCATCGCTGGGGAGGAAGTAGGTGCCGGTGTGGACAGAGCCGAACCGTGAGGGGTAGTCGATGACGGCGGTGTCGGTGCATCGTCGACAGTGACGCCGTACTCGGTGACCAGCTTGGCGAGGCCTCCGTCCCAGCCGGCGCTGACGTTGCGGATCTTCCACGTTCCGTTGTGGCGGTACACCTCAAGGAGAACCGCGGATCGCTCCGTGGTCAGCCCTTCGGCTGCAGCGGACACAGTCGTTCCGTGGGGCTGGCTCACTGCGACGGCAAGCGCGGGGACTGCAGACAACTGGCCCGGGACCGTCTCGTCGACCGAGACCGCTACAGCGATCCGTTCGATATCCGCGGGGATCGCTGCGAGGTCGAGACGGACCTGTCCGGGAGAGCCAAGGGAGACCGCGCCTTCCGGCGAGGCCGGGTTGTTGAAAAACACCAGGTCCTCGTCGCGACGGACCTTGTGGCCCTTACCGAGTTGGAAGACGAACAGGTCGACACTGCCAGGAGTAGTGCCCGTTACGGCGACTGTCGTCGTGGTGGTATCGATGCGGGCGTTGGCGCCGCGGGTCAAGGTGGTCACGAGATGACCGGATCCTTTCAAGGGAAGTCCATGCACGGTGTGGACGGGCCATCTTGCAATGCGCCGGCCCACACCCTGGCCTGAGCTGCTCGCCTGTTACTTGCGRCCCGGGGTCCAGATCATTCCGAACCCGTACGCCTGATCGACCTCCTGCTGTGAGCCTCGGATGTAGCGGACCTCGCGGGTGACAGTCAGCTCCCGACCGTTGCTGTGCAGCATCGCGATCGCGCAGGAGACGGCCTGGTTGTCCGCCGAATCGAGCTTGACCTCGACCTGCGGCCCCGAGGTCGGGAACAGCGTGACGACACCGTTTGCGGCCGACCAGTTCGGGGCGCCCGCATAGATGTAGGCGAAAATCAGGATCCGCCGGAACTGGYCGATGTCCGCGAGGTTGATGTGCAGGTTCTCGCCAGCGGTATTGCTGCCGCTGCGGTCGTCGCCGTCGAGCTGGATGAACGGCGGCTGGTGCAGCGCACCGAACGAGTTGCCGAGCGCCTGGACCACTCCGACCGAGCCGTCGGCTAGCTCGTACATCGCAGCCAGGTCCAGGTCGATACTCGGGGCCGCTGCGGCCTTGAGCTTCGCCAGAAAGCCCTTGCCGGCGGGAGCCGCTGCGCCGGCGGTCCAGTTCAGGTTCACCCGCATCGTGCCCTGACCGTCACCCGACTTCGCGAGGGAGACAGTGGGGGTGGCCTTGTCGAGGGTCACCTTGTTCAGGTTGATCGCCATGGGTCGTTCCTTGTCAGATGAGATCGCGCCCCACCCCAGCCTTGGGGTGGGGCGCGATACGCAGGGTGGGTCAGGCGTTGACGGGCACGCTTGCCGGGGTGTCGGCTTCATCGCGGACGTCCGGGTTCCGCTTGTTGCGGATGATGCTGGTCACCAGCGCGGCGAGGATCAGGACGACACCGACTAGACCGGTGATGATCTCCGAGACGTGAGTTCCGATGGAGTACAGCAGGATGAACGCGAGCGCACCGATCGCCCAGTGCGCGCCGTGCTCGAGGTACACGTAGTCCGACAGGGTTCCCTGACGGACCAGGTACACCGTGAGCGAGCGGACGAACATCGCACCGATGAAGCCCAGGCCGAGGGCGATGATGATCGGGTCGGCGGTGATCGCGAATGCGCCGATCACGCCGTCGAACGAGAACGACGCGTCGAGGACCTCGAGATACAGAAAGAGGAAGAACCCGGCCTTGCCGGTGGCTTTGGCGAGCTCGCTCGGCCCGGAACTCTGGTCGTCGTCGGCGTTGAAGAACAGCTCGCCGAGACCGTTGACGGCCAGGTAGGTGATCATGCCCAGGGCGCCGGCGATCATCACCGTGGCGGTTTTGTCTTCCGGCGCGATGAATACCGCGGTGACCACCAATAGCGCTGTGGCGACGACAACTTCGAGCTGGTCGAGCTTGCCGATCCTCTCGAGGGGCCGCTCGATCCACGACAGCCAGGTGATCTCCTTCTCCTCGAGAACGAACCCGAGGAACAGCATGAGGAGGAACATGCCACCGAATGCGGCGATCTGCGGGTGCGCATCGGTGATCAGGGTTTCGTAGCTCGGTGAGCCGTCGGGGAAGTACGCCGCGCCGTCGGCGGGCGGGTTCAACGCCAAGTCGATCGCGGCGATCGGGCCGAGCCCGGATGCGATCCACACGATCGCCAACGGGAACACCAGGCGCATACCGAACACAGCGATGAGGATGCCGATAGTGAGGAAGATCTTCTGCCAGAACTCACTCATCCGGCGCAGGACGGTCGCGTTGATGACCGCGTTGTCGAACGACAGGGATACCTCGAGCACGCCGAGGATGGCAGCAAGCAGCAAGGCCTGCGGGCCACCGTAGAGGAAGGCCACCACCAGGGCGACGACCGTCACAGCGAACGAGACTCCGAAGGTGCGGAGAACCACGGGAGGTGGCCTTTCTCGGTAGGGTGGCGCTGCCACAAGTTGGCGACAACACGGAGTCGTCGTGTGTCGTCAACTCGTGGCAGCGTTCACCAGGAGGTTGAGCGGCGTCGGTCAGATGTTGACGCCGTAGTCGCGGGCGATGCCCGACAGACCGGACGCGTAGCCCTGGCCGACCGCACGGAACTTCCACTCGGCGCCGTTGCGGTAGACCTCACCGAAGATCATCGCCGTCTCGGTGGACGCGTCTTCCGAGAGGTCATAGCGGGCCAGCTCGATGCCTGTGTTGCGGTCGACGATACGGATGAACGCGTTGATGACCTGCCCGAACGACTGGACACGCTGAATGGCGTCGTGGATCGATACGGGGAAGAAGATGTTCGTCACCCGCGGATCGAGAGCAGCCAGGTCGATGTTGATCGACTCGTCGTCGCCCTCGCCCTCACCGGTCAGGTTGTCGCCAGTGTGCTCGACCGCTCCGTCCGGAGAACGCAGGTTGTTGTAGAACACGAAGTGCTGGTCCGACAGCACCTTCCGCTCCGGGCCGGTCAGCAGCGCGGAGGCGTCGAGGTCGTAGGCGTCACCGGTGGTGGTGCGCTGGTCCCAGCCGAGGCCGACGGTGATGGACGTCAGGTTCGCCGACTGCTTCGACAGGGAAACATTGCCGCCCTTGGCAAGTGACACACTCATGGTTACTCCGTTCGAGAATGGTGAGAAGGAGGGGACGACCGCATGGCAGCTTCACCCCCTGGTGGTAGGACCAGTGCCGTGCCAGCAGAAGGCTGTCGCTGGCACCGTCCGGAACGGTGGCGACGCAACCGGTTCGAGCAGTCGCGACGCCACCGGGTGTTACATCCTAGACGCTGACACCGAAGTCGAGGGCAATACCCGACAGACCCGACGCGTAGCCCTGGCCGACGGCACGGAACTTCCAGTCCGCGCCGTTGCGGTAGAGCTCACCGAAGACCATTGCGGTCTCGGTGGATGCGTCCTCCGACAGGTCGTAACGGGCGAGTTCGGAGTTGTCGGCTTGGTTGACGACGCGAATATAGGCGTTGCGGACCTGGCCGAACGACTGGCTGCGGTTGTCGGCGTCGTAGATCGAGACGGGGAACACGATCGAGTCGATGTTCGCCGGCAC